>JBJMWN010000323.1:0-5870 GCA_045810085.1 Povalibacter sp.
ACCAGGCGAACCGAACCGAAGATTGGCTCGAGTCGATTTCGTTCAGCCGCGCAGGCACGGCGGGTGGCAAACCGCAGACGATCGTTCACAACGCAGTCGTCGATGCGAACGGGAATCTGGTCTCCGCGACCTTTGACGATGTCGACGTTCGCTCCGAGCGGCGTTACGACGAACTCGAAACGAAGTTCGGCGCATACACGCTCTCGGGCAATCATAAGTTGAGCGATCGATGGACCCTGAGCGAACTCGTGGGCTACTCGAAGTCTGAATTCGCGAATCCGATTCAGACGACGATCACGCTGGACCGCCGCAACACCGATGGTTACTCGTGGGATTTCACGAACGATCGCAGCCCTGCCTTCAACTACAACTTCGACGTGACCAACGCCGCCAACTGGGTATTCGACAGTCCGGCTGGAGCGGCGGGAGCACCGCAGTCTGAAATTCGTCTGCGCCCACAGGCGATCGACAATAAATTCCAGACGGCGCAAGTCGACCTTGCGTTCGAGCCTTCCGATGCGATCGGATTCAAAGGTGGCGTGAACTACAAGAAGTACAACTTCGACTCTTATGAGGCTCGACGTACTTCTGAAACAACCGTTCCACTCCTTCCTGCGGGAACGACGCTCGCTGATCTCACCGAGATTCATCAAGGTGAAGAACTCGGTGCACCCTCTGGCACACCAACGGCCTGGCTCGCGCCGAACATCGATGCCTTCGCGCAGACGTTCGATATTTACAGCAACAGCGGCACGTTCGCTCTCACTGACATCACCAACAACACCGCGCGTGGCAACAATCGAGGCGTAGAGGAGAAGGACACTGGCGCCTACTTGATGATGACCTTCAGCACCGAACTCGGTGTGCCGATTCGCGGTGACGTCGGCGTCCGCTATGTGAAGACCGACATGGAATCGTACGGCTACTCGCTCGTGAACAACGTCGTGACCAAGGTCATCGGCGAAAACGAGTACTCGGACACGCTGCCATCGTTGAATCTCGTCGCGGAGCTGAGCTCTGACCTGTTGTTGCGAGTGGGAGCGGCAAAAGTGATGACTCGTCCGGGTCTGGGTTCGGTCACTCCAGGCGGCAGTTTCAGCACGGTCGGCAATCTGACGATTACGTCGGGTGATCCTACGATCGATCCGATTCGCGCAAAGGCATATGACCTGTCAGTCGAGTGGTACTTCGCACAAGGCGCGTTGCTGTCCGGAGCCGTCTTCTACAAGGACATCGAAAGCTTCGTGCAGACGCTTCAGGAGCAGCTGCCCTTCAACCAGACGGGGCTTCCGCTCAGTCTGCTGGAGAACACGAACGCTGGTCCCAACGACGTCTTCACCGTCAGCCGACCTGTGAACACGGAAGGCGGACCTCTCAAGGGCTTTGAGATCAACTATCAGCAGCCGTTCCGCTTCCTGCCTGGCGCATGGAGCAACTTCGGTTTGCTGCTGAACTACACGTACGTCGATTCGAAGATCGATTATCGCGTGTCGGCCAGCTCGCTGGCGACGGTGGAGAACGATCTGATCAATCTCTCGCGTAATGCCTACAACGCAACGCTCTATTGGGAGAATGACAAGTTCAGCATCCGTACTTCTGCCGCCTATCGCGATCGCTATCTCACGACGGTGCCTGCGAGCAACGCCGGTGTAGCGAACGCAACGACGCCAGTGCTGCAGGATGCGGAAGGCACCAACGAGACGCTGAACGTCGATTTGTCAGCTTCGTGGAATCTCAACGATCACCTGACGTTTTCGCTCGAAGGTCTGAACCTGACCGACGAGTACAACGATCAGTTCATCGACACGAATGCTGATCGTCCGGTCGTCTACACGCATACCGGTCGGCAGTACTTCTTCGGCGCTCGTTACAAATTCTGAGGTTCCCCCTGATCCTCAGTTTTCGGGCGTCGGACCTCTCTCCACGGGTCCGACGCCCTTTTTATTCATAAAGCTTTCAGTGCAGGAGGTGACCACCTCAACCATCTGACTCGTCCAATCACATTCAACCGCTGCTCTGGGGGAGCACCATGCGTATTACAAAGAATCTTCTGCGCACTTCTGTCTTTTCGTTTGCGGCAATGGCGTTTACTGCTTACGCAGGACCGCCTCGCGATCTGGGTCACGAAACACTTGGACCGATGGACGGCTGGGCCGCCTCGGGGTCGGGCGTGACCGGTGGCGCGAATGCAGTACCCACTCAGATTTATACCGTGACGAATCGCGCCGAGCTGATCGCGGCGCTCAACAACGGCGTGACTTCATCAACCTCGCCATCTACTCCGTCGAACGAACCCAAGATCATCTATGTGAAAGGGACGATCGATGGCAACGTGGACGATGCGAACACTCCGCTGACATGCACCGATTACTACCGCAACGGCTACACACTCGAAGCGTTTCTCGCGACGTACGATCCTGCCGTGTGGGGTCGAACGAATCCGACCGGTGCGCTTGAAGCCGCTCGCGTTGCATCACAGCAGGCACAGCAGGCGCGTGTGCGAATTCGCGTAGGCTCGAACACAAGCATCATCGGGATCGACAAAAAAGCGCGCATCCGCGGCGCGTGGCTCGATTTGCGTGGAACGGCGAATGTGTTCAACAGCCGCAGCAACATCATCATCCGCAACATCACCTTCCAGGATGCCTTCGATTGCTTCCCGCAATGGTCGCCCACGGATGGATCGCTGGGTTCCTGGAATGCTCAGTACGATGCGATCTCGCTGCGTGACACCAACAACGTCTGGATCGATCACAACACGTTCGAGGATCGCGAAACGGCGGATGAGGATCAGCCGCATTACTTCGGCGTGCTCTATCAGATCCACGACGGTCTGCTCGACATCACCAACGCGTCGGATCTCGTCACGGTCTCGTGGAATCGTTTCCGCAATCACGACAAGATGATGCTGATCGGCTCATCCGACAGTGCAGTGGCTGATCGCGGCAAATTGCGTGTGACGCTGCATCACAATCTGTTCGATGGCATCGGCCAGCGTGCACCGCGCGTGCGCTACGGCCAGGTTCACGTCTACAACAACTACTACAAGATCGAACATGAGCCGGGCTATCAATACAGCTGGGGCGTTGGTATCGAGTCGGCCATCTATGCCGAGAACAACTTCTTCAAAACTGACCAGACGGTTACGCCGGCACAGTTCATCAGTCGTCTGAACGGCACTGCGATCTATGCTGCAGGCAATCAGGTGAACGGCACACCCGCGAAGAATGTGGTCGATATCGTTGGCGCCTACAACTCTGCGAACGATCCCGATCTGGTGCCGACAGTGGCTTGGACACCGACTTTTGTGGAAGGCGTGCAGCCCACCAGGGAGGTTCCGTCCAGTGTCCAGAACGACGCCGGGCCATTTGTTTGGAGTGGGGGTGGCGAAGGACAAGAGTGATCACTGAGTGATCGCGCGGTGAGCAGGAGCGCTTTTCTTCTGCTCATCGCTTTTCGACGTACGAGCCGTGCCATTCTTCGTGCTCGCAACGGATGAGTGGAAACGATGGTCGAGGTTACAAGACGAGCGCTGATCGGCACGGCGCTGATAGGAGCCGCCGGAACTGCCGTCGGAAGTGAAACTCCATGTGCGGCACAGAATTGGCCGCAATGGGCGCGTGGCATCGAAGGCCAGCGCAAGGCGGATCTGGGAGACGGCACGTTCCTGAATCCGATCGTCTCCGGCGATCACGCGGATCCTTCGATCCTGCGCGATGGCGACGACTACTACATGACGTTCTCTTCGTTCGATGCCTATCCAGGCGTTGTCATCTGGCATTCACGCGATCTGGTCAATTGGCAGCCACTGACGGCGACACTGACCCAACCGATCGGCTCGGTGTGGGCGTGCGACCTGGTCAAACACAAAGACCGTTTCTACATTTACATCCCGGCGCGTACGCCTGACTACCGTTCGATCTACGTCATCCACGCTGACAACATTCGTGGACCCTGGAGTTCGCCCATCGATCTCAAGCTCCCCGATCACATCGATCCGGGACATGCAGTCGGAGAAGAGGGTCGCCGCTATCTATTTCTGAGCGCCGGCGATCGAGTGCGATTGCGCGACGATGGTCTCGCGACGGATGGACCTGTCGAACATGTCTACGATCCCTGGAAATATCCGGAAGATTGGGTCGTGGAAGGTTTCGCCCCGGAAGGACCGAAGGTGACGCGACATGGCGAATGGTTCTACCTGGTCACCGCTGTCGGCGGAACAGCGGGCCCGCCAACGGGACACATGGTGATCGCGGCAAGATCGAAATCGATTCACGGCCCGTGGGAGCATCATCCACGTAATCCCGTTGTGCGCACGCAATCCGCTGCCGAGCGCTGGTGGTCGCGCGGTCACGCAACTCTGGTGCAAGCGCCCGATGATTCGTGGTGGATGGTCCATCACGGTTATGAAAATGGCTTCTGGACGCTGGGTCGTCAGACGCTCCTCGATCCGATCGAGTGGACGGACGATGGCTGGTTTCGCGCGCGTGGAGGTGATCTGTCGCAGCCGATCGCCAAACCTCGCAAAGGCAGTGCGTCTGCGAACGGACTGGCATTGAGCGATGACTTCTCCAAGAACAAATTCGGCGTGCAATGGAGCTTCTACGATCCAGCGCCGAATGAAATGCAGCGCGTGAGCTACCAAGCGAACGCACTGCGCATCGCTGGCAAGGGAACACAGCCGTTCGATTGTTCGCCACTCTCGTTCATTGCTGTCGATCCTGCTTATCGAGTATCGGTGCAGATCGATAGAGAGGACGCAGCGCAAGCCGGCGTGCTGCTGTTCTATAACCGACGCCTCTATTGTGGACTCGGGTTCAAGGACGATGCGTTCGTCATGCATCGCTATGGACTCGAACGTCGACTGCCGCTTCCTGCAGGAATCGCGCGACGCTTGTTCCTGCGCGTGACCAACGATCGGCACATCGTCACGATTCACTACAGCGCGGATGGAAAACAATGGACCAAGTTTGGCACTCAGATGGAAGTCTCCGGATATCACCACAACGTCGCCTATGATTTTCTGAGCCTGAGGCCGGCTCTCTACGTTGCAGGTCGGGGCTCGGCATTATTCAGAGATTTTCATTACGAGGCGCTATGAGCGTTACAACAGTGACCCGGGCGCTGGCGCTTGCTGCGATGGGTTTTATGCATTCCATTCATGCTGCTGAAGAGTTGCCGCTGTATCTAGGTGTGATTCCGAACTCGATCGACGCGCCCGATGAAGAATCGGGACGCGATCCGAAAGAGCCTTTTCCGTTTCTGATGAATATTTCGCGGCCGACATTGACCGTGTATCTGCCGTCGAAAGCGAACGCGAATCGCGCAGCAGTAATCATTCTTCCGGGCGGGGGTTATCGCGGCGTATCGATCGTCAAGGAAGGTCACGACGTCGCCAAAGTCTTCAACGAGTGGGGTGTTGCAGCGTTCGTCCTCAAATATCGAACGCCGAGTCCGACGCACATGCGGAACCGCACCCTGGGTGCACTTCAGGACGCACAACAGGCGATTCGGCTCGTGCGCGAGCGCGCGGCGCAATGGAACCTCGACCCTGCACGCGTTGGCGTGATGGGATTCTCCGCTGGCGGCCATCTCGCATCCACATTGGCCACTCACTTCAACGAGCCAGTGCTGCCTGTGTGGAGAGGCGCGAATCTGCGGCCTGATTTTCTGGTGCTGGTGTATCCGGTGATCAGCATGGGCGAGGACATCGCCCATGCAGGTTCACGCAACATGCTGTTGGGAGACACGCCGTCGGCCGAACTGATCAAGAAGTACTCGAACGAACTTGCCGTCACCGACGCAACTCCGCCAACGTTTCTTGTCCACGCGGCTTCTGACCCGTCAGTGCCTGTCGCAAATAGCATCCG
>JBJMWN010000324.1:0-30470 GCA_045810085.1 Povalibacter sp.
GGCGGGCATGGCGCGATACGCAGGGATGTCGATATCGGCCGTATGAACTTTGACCTCACCCGCGGTGAGACCTTCATCGTCTGTTGAGATCGTCGCCTCGGCGATCGGCTGCACTGCGAGGGCGAACCCGGTAGCGAGTCCGGTTTTCAGCACCCTGCGTCGCGTGAGTTCGACACGAGAAAACACGTTCGCAATATCGTTTCGGCAATCTTCACTCACGGCGTGCAGCTCCGATCAGCAATTAAAGGTTGATGAGCACCTGCGTCCACAAGAGATGACATCGAACTCAAACCAGCACGCGCTCGATGCCACCACTGTTGGCATTTTTCACATAGGTGGGCAGCCATTCCTGACCCAGAATGTTTCGCGCGATCTCGACGACGATGTAATCGGCTTCGGTATCGGCATCATCGTTGTAGCGTTTCAACCCTTGCAAACATGACGGGCAGGACGTGAGCACTTTCACGTCACCCTTGAAACCGTCCGCTCGCAATTTCTCGGCGCCGCTTCGCATCTCCTGCTCTTTGCGGAAGCGCACTTGAGTCGCAACATCAGGACGACTGACAGCGAAAGTACCCGACTCACCGCAGCAGCGATCGTTCTTGCCGATCTTGCCGTTCAACTGTTCGTTCATCAGCGTGTTCACGACCTTCAGCGGATCGTGCTGCTTGATCGGTGTGTGACAGGGATCGTGATACATGTAACGCACACCGGTGACGCCTTCGAGCCTCACACCGCGCTCCATCAGATATTCGTGAATATCGATGATGCGGCTGCCCGGGAAAATTTCTCCGAAGTTGTAGCCCTGCAGCTGGTCGTAACAAGTGCCGCAGCTCACCACGACCGTTTTGATGTCGAGGTAGTTGAGCGTGTTCGCCACCCGATGGAACAGCACGCGATTGTCCGTGATGATCTTGTCGGCCTTTTCGAAATCACCTGAGCCGCGCTGTGGATAGCCACAACATAGATAGCCCGGCGGCAGTACGGTTTGCACGCCGACATGCCACAGCATTGCCTGAGTTGCGAGTCCGACCTGCGAGAACAAACGCTCCGATCCGCAGCCCGGGAAATAGAACACCGCTTCTGAATCGCTCGTCGTGCGCACGGGATCGCGAATGATCGGCACGTAATGACGGTCTTCAATATCGAGCAACGCGCGCGCAGTCTTCTTCGGCAGACCGCCCGGCATTTTCTTGTTCACGAAATGCAGCACCTGCTCTTTCAGCGCAGGCTTGCCCGTGGTTGCGGGCGGACGCTTCGTCTGCGCACTCGCAAACGCACCGAGCGTGCGATTGGCGAGACGTTGTGCCTTGAAGCCCCAATCGATCATCACCTTGCGCGTGAGCTTGATGGTTTCAGGGTTGGTCGCATTCAGGAACACCATGGACGCCGCAGTACCGGGATTAAAACGCTTCTTGCCCATACGACGTAGCAAGTCGCGCATCGCCATCGAGACATCACCGAAATCGATGTTCACCGGGCATGGCGTCACGCACTTGTGACAGACGGTGCAATGGTCGGCCACATCACCGAACTCATCGAAATGGCGAATCGAGACGCCGCGACGCGTCTGTTCTTCGTACAGGAAAGCCTCGATGAGCAGCGATGTCGCCAGGATCTTGTTACGCGGCGAATACAGCAGATTTGCGCGCGGAACGTGAGTTGCGCATACAGGTTTGCACTTGCCGCAACGCAGACAGTCTTTGATCGCATCCGAAATCGAGTTGATGTCCGAGTGCTGCATGATCAGCGACTCGTGGCCCATCAGATTGAAGCTCGGTGTGTATGCGTTGCGCAGATCACCACCGGGCATGAGCTTGCCCTTGTTGAAGCGGCCTTCCGGATCGACGCGCTGCTTGTAACTGCGGAAGTCACGAGTCTCGTCATCGGTCAGGAACTCGAGCTTGGTGATGCCGATGCCGTGCTCACCCGAGATGACGCCGTTCAGATTGCGTGCAATCCCCATGATGCGCTCGACCGCACGATTGGCTTCCTGCAGCATCTCGTAATCATCGGAGTTCACCGGAATGTTCGTGTGAACGTTGCCATCGCCCGCATGCATGTGGAGCGCGATCCATACGCGTCCTCGCAGCACACGCTTGTGGATTGCCTCAGCTTCTAGCAGCGCCGGTCCGAACGCGCCACCCACGAACAATCGACGCAGATGCGAACGCACCTCTGTCTTCCACGAGGTGCGTATGGTCCGATCCTGAATCAGATCGAACACACTGACGTGCGGCTCTTGTTGCACACGCGCCAGAAAATCATTTCGCATGGGTTCAAAGCCCAGCAATGACAAGGCATCGATTGCCTCACGCACCGGCGTGTCGAGATTCGTGAACAGATACTGCCAACGCGCGCGCGTGGCGGCCACGATCTGTCGAGCCTGGTCCTGACGATCGCCAATGATCTCTTCACGGGAGACGCGCTCCATCTCAGGATCATCGACTTTGCCGAGCTCGAACTCACCTGCCAGGTAAGTACCCAGCTCGTCCAGCATCTTCAGTTTGTTCTTGAACGACAGCTCGATGTTGATGCGTTCGATTGCATCGGTGTAGTCGCCCATGCGCTCGAGCGGAATCACCACGTCTTCGTTGATCTTGAACGCGTTGGTATGGCGCGCAATCGCCGCCGTGCGTGAACGATCGAGCCAGAACTTCTTGCGTGCGTCCGCATTCACAGCGACGAAGCCTTCACCGGATCGTGCATTCGCCAAACGCACGACCTCCGAGGTGGCACGTGCGACGGCGTTGTCGTCATCGCCGACGATGTCACCGATCAACACCATCTTCGGCAGGACAGCGCGTTTCGATTTGGTCGCGTAGCCCACGGCACGCAAGTAGCGCTCATCGAGATGTTCGAGACCTGCGAGCTGCACGCCGGTGGTTCGCGCTTCCTGATCGAGAAAATTCTTGATCTCGACAATGGAAGGAATGGCGTGACGTGCATGACCGAAAAATTCCATGCACACCGTGCGCGTGTGCTTGGGCATGCGATGCAACACCCATCGAGCCGATGTGATCAGACCGTCGCAGCCTTCCTTCTGCACACCGGGCAATCCGCCGAGGAATTTATCGGTGACGTCTTTGCCAAGACCAACTTTGCGGAACTTGCGACCTTCGATATCGATTCGCGACGTCTTCAGTACGCGCGCTCGCTCGGGCGCTTCACGGCCGTCCTTCCATACCAGATCGAAAGACGCGACTTCGACTTCGTGGATCTTGCCGCGGTTATGTGCGTGCCGAGTGACTTCGAGCCAATTGCCTTCGGGATCAACCATGCGCCACCAGGCGAGGTTGTCCACCGCAGTTCCCCACAGAACGGCTTTCTTGCCGCCAGCATTCATTGCGACGTTGCCGCCGATGCACGAGGCATCAGCAGAAGTCGGATCAACTGCGAAAACGAAGCCCGATTGTTCGGCTGCGTTCGAGACGCGACGCGTGACGACGCCAGCCTCGCTGTAAATCGTTGGAATTTTTTCATTCAGGCCGGGCAACTCGGACATCTCGACGGCATCGAGTTTCTCGAGTTTCTCGGTGTTAATGATCGCGGACATCGAGCTGAGCGGAATCGCACCGCCTGTGTAACCAGTGCCGCCGCCGCGAGGAATGACGGTCAGTCCAAGTTCGATACACGCGCGCACGAGTGCCGGAATTTCGTTCTCTGCGTCTGGTGCCAGCACCACGAATGGATATTCGATACGCCAGTCCGTGGCATCGGTGACGTGAGAAACGCGTGCAAACGCATCGAAGCGGATGCAGTCCTCACGCGTGTGTCGTTCGAATAGTTTGCGTGCGCGCTTGCGCAGCGTGACGACTTTCTCGAATTCCTCGGCAAAGGCTTCGACTGCTTTGCGCGCATGGTTGAGAAGCTCACCGACTTTGCGATCACGCTCGGTATCCGCAGGCGTTCGACGCTCTACAGGTACCACACGAGATTCGCCGGGTTCACGTCGACGTTCGACTTCGTTCAAACGATGATGCAAGGCGTCGATCAACAATCGCCGACGCTTCGGGTTGTCGATCAGATCGTCCTGAAGATAAGGATTGCGTTGCACGACCCAGATGTCGCCCAGCACCTCGTAAAGCATGCGAGCCGAGCGGCCGGTGCGTCGTTCCTGCCGCAAATCGTTCAGCAATTCCCAGGCGCGATCGCCGAGCAGACGAATCACGATCTCGCGATCCGAGAACGAAGTGTAGTTGTACGGAATTTCGCGCAGACGCGCGGGCACCTCGGGGACGATGATGCGTTCCGCCTCGACTGGATCGAGCGGCAGGGAAAGGTTCAGCAAAGGTGACTCGCTAGTGACCGCGAATGGGCAGCGTGAATTGTAAGCAAGAACACCTGGTTTGTCGGCAGGGGATCCGAGGATCAGAAATCGCAGACAGCATCGGACTGCGCATCCGACAGGGAGTGCCTGATGTTTACGCTCGTGTGGGCCGTAGGATTGGCTCAACGACGCCTTCGTGGAATGCGGCTACCCTCCGAGAGGGTCAGCGGTATCGCACCTCCACGAGCCTCGTGCTCGCGAAAGCGCGAGGAAGATCGGACAACGACGCCTGGCCTGCTTATATTCTTGTAACCAAATCGAATAAGGATGTGTCTGTGAACATCGAGCTGACAGCCCTCGAGGCCCGTGTGATCGGCTGCCTGATCGAGAAAGCGATCACCACGCCCGACCAATATCCGCTCTCGCTCAACGCACTGGCCAATGCGTGCAACCAGAAGAGCAACCGCGATCCGATCATGGATCTGGATGAACGCACCGTTCAGCAGACGGTCGATGGCCTCGTTCGCAAGCATCTCATCCTCGAAAAGTCGGGATTCGGCAGCCGCGTACCGAAATACCAGCATCGCTTCTGCAACACCGGCTTTGGCGCGCCTTCATTCACGCCGCTGGAAACCGCGATTGTTTGCGAACTCATGCTGCGCGGTCCGCAGACGCCCGGCGAACTCAAGACGCGAACAGCACGCATGGCGGAATCGAATGAGGTGTCCGAGATTGAATCGGCGCTGCTGAATCTCGCCACTCGGCAAGACGGGCCGTATGTCGTGCAATTGCCTCGCGAATCGGGCCGGCGCGATTCTCGCTATGCGCATCTCCTCAGCGGCGATATCGACATGGAGGCGATCGAAACCGCTGCGGCGAGCGCACCTGAACCCAAGCCGCGGCCCCAGAACGATCGGATCGAACGTCTCGAAGAACTGGTGGAGGAACTGCGGCGCGAACTGAACGAGTTGAAGGAAAAACTCGGCGATTGAGCGAGAAGTTATTTGCCGTAGCGCCACAGCACGCCAATCGAGGGGACGAGTGGCAGCCAGCTGTCAGTGTTCGTCTTCAGCTCAGGATTGCCCTGTTCATCCTCGATGAGCTGATATTCAGTGCAGCAGGGATTCGCTCTTGAGGCGAGATTGGTTCCTTCGACGAACACATCCAGCTGGCCCCGCGCCATCTGAAACGTTCGCGTGATGCGCAGGTCGAGTGAATTGAAGTCGGCATAACGACCGGCATTCCTCGTCCCGATGATGACGGGCGATCCGACGGGCGGCGGCGGTGAAACCAGCATGAGCTGAGTCGTAGGCCAGCCTGTGTGATACGAATCAACGAGCGTCGCGGCCCATGGACCATTGATCCAGGCGATGCCGAGACTCGCTGCATGCCGCTGATCCCAGCTCCGATACACATCCTTGCCATCGACCTGATCCTGCGCCTGGGACCAGGTGTAGCTCATCCATCCGCTCAAGTGCCCGCCGGGATGCCAGTTGAGCCAAAGCTCTGCGCCATCCGTGCGCGCGGTCTGCGGTGCGATGCGCACGCGATCGAATTGAACTTCAGGCAACAGCACTAAAGGATCGAGGAGATTTTCGTATCGTGGATTGAGCGTGCGGTAATGCTTGCGATAGAGCTCGAGCCGCACATCGAGTTGCGATGGAAACGCGTGTTCGATGCTGAAGATCGTGTGATTCGCATGCTGGGCCGGATAAAACTGATCGACACCATCCTCGACCTGCAACTCGTTGATGGCTTGTGCCTGATAGAAACGTCCCCAGCTGGCGCGCAATCGTGTTGAAGGCGTGGCGTTGTACAGAACGCTCAGGCGCGGACTCCATTGCTCCGCATCTCCGGATCCGTCATAGGTTTGAGTGTCCACCCGCAATCCACCCTCGAGCGTCCACAGCTTGTTCAACTCGAGCTTGGTGTCCCAGTAACCGGCGACTTCGAATCCATCGGGATGAAGGACCACCGATCGACTCGTTTCCCGAGCGGGAAATCCAGCGAACGGATAATCCGCATTCAGTTGGATGTCCGCCGAATAGTCGTAGTCCGCCCACAGACGCCGTACTTCGGCGCCGAACCGATGCATCGTGGTTCCCAGATTCCATTCGTTCTCGATCCGCAGGCCGACGACATCGAAGCCGCGATCATCGATGACTTCACCGCTGCGCCGACCCGGATCGGCTACCTCGCCGTGACGTTCATCGACCACACTCGTAAATGATGCGATTGCACGGCTCTTGAGAGCATCCGACCACTCGTGCTCGAGCGTGCCCCACACATACGCATTGCTGGACTCATAGCGTGCTTCTTCATTGCCGGACGACCGGATTGCTGTCACACGATCATGTGACAGCAACACATTCAGCGAGCCATGCGTGGATTCATCGAAAGCGTAGTCGAGCCGTGCGAAGGCATCGGAGTAGTCGGGTCGCCCGAACTCGTTCTCAGCGAGCTGCGAGAGTTCGCCAAGATTGCTCCGCCGAGCCGACAACAACACATCGCCGCGCCCACTATCGAACGTGCCGTAGCCGAGCGCTGTGGCATGGAACAGGCTCAAACCCAATTCGTAGTAGCGGTCGGTTGCCGGCCGGATCGAATGAGCGTCGATGATCGCGCTCATGCGATCTCCATAGTTCACTGGAAATCCGCCGAAGTAGACGTCGAGGCCGGCGATGATGCGCGAGTCGAGCAGACTTACGGGACTTAAAAAGCTCTTGAGGTGAAAGGGCTCGTACAGACGCAATCCATCCAGAAGAATCGCAGTCTCATTCGGCGCCCCACCTCGAATCGGGCTCACGCTCGAAAATCCATTCACTGCGACGCCGGGCAACCGCTGCACTGCCTGCAGAGTTTCATCGCCCAACCGCGGCAGATGAGCGACCTGCTGTTGATCCAGGAACGCGTGCAATCCTTCGATGTCCGTTGCCAGCGCATACCGGCTGGTCTCGACCACCACCTCTTCGACGCGTGTTTTGGCGCCGCTCGCCGCTGATTCCCCTGGAGCTGGAGCAGGCGTTGAACTGGCGGATGGCGCGCGCACGACCGCATAGATCTGCGGACCTACCTGGCTCAGAGCGAGCCCATGCACTTGCAGAATTTCTCGAGCGATCTCTACGGGCTCGGCAGCCGCGGGCTCGACAGTGACTCGCAACTCATCGGTCACGATCTCGCTGTTGTAAATGAAGGTCACGCCATGCGTGCGCAACTCATCCAGTACCTCGCTCACTCGACGGCCAATCAGGTCCGCTGCGGATGCGAATTGCGCCGCGAACAGCAACGCAAATACGACTGCGGCCGTGAAGCGCCTGAGCATGGATGCGTCGAATGGGGAAGCTGAAGTCAATTGCGATGCCGGAAAAGATGGACGTCCGCAGTGCGCGGAAACGTTGCCTTCCCGACATGGTAATCAAGACTTGAGGTGTCGGCACAGAGGCCGCGGCTTGCTCAGGCAGCGGAACGATCCTCTCCTACGCAAAGTCAGGGCGGCGAAGCAATCTAACGGCAGTTCACATTCGCGATTGCTTCAGCAGTCCCAGGATCCAGATCGCAGCAAAGAGATTGCAGCGCGCTCTGAACGAACGCGCCGCCGAACTCAGGCCTTCACAGCTGTATTTCGATCTCGCTTCCCGAGTCACGGTGCTTGAAAGGCGTGGTCGCGAGAACCGCCGCCAATGCCTGGTCGGGAGGCAGATTGCTTACCGACCCGCGCAAGATCATTTGCTCGGCTCGCGCCTGGATGTCAGGCGAGGCATAGGTGATCTTCTTGCCTGTTTCGCGTGCGACCCATTCGAGAAAACGTGACAGTGGCTGACGTTCGATATCGAACACGGGTGCAATGTCGGTCGCCCACTGCCAGCGCGCATCCTGGGCCGAGATCTTCGTACGATTCACATTGCCATCACCCGCAAGCGCCAGCTGTTCGCCCGCTCCCGCCTCGAACCGACGATCAGCTTTTTCGATCTCGACTTGTCCTTCGCGCACACTGAGTTCAATTCCCGAACGAACCGTCCGAAGTTCGTACTGAGTGCCAAGGTGGCGCACATTGCCGTAAAGCGTTTCGACCGAGAGCTCCTGCGCATTGCGCGCTTGCAAGCTCGATTGAGGCACTGCGTCGAGGTACAGCGCGCCATTCTCCAGCTCGACACGATGAGGTGCTTTGAGCTCGAGAAGCGTGCCCGAATTCACTCGCACGGAGACACCGTTGCCGAAGTCGAGAGCAACACGAGTGCTCTCATCCGTGCGCAGCATCGCGCCTTCCGTGAGCGTCTCGCCCACTTTCACCGCGTGCCACTCATCGCCACCATCGGTTGTCACCTGCAAAGCACCATCGATCCGCGCGACCGACGCGACCGGCAATCCCGGCGAGGACACCAACTTCAAACCAATCGTCGTCGCTACCGCGGCGGCGGCAATGCTCGCAGCAATCCCTGAGCCGACGTACCAGTTGCGACGACGCCGCTGCGCAACGACAGCCTGCCATTCCGCGTGTACTGCCCGTCGCACATCCTGCATCATCTCTGCCGAAGGCAAGTCCCGCGCTCCTGCTTCTCGCAACAACTGACCGAGGCTTTCCTCGTTGTCATCGTCGAGCTTGTGCATGTCAGATCGTTCGCTCATCACTGAAGTCTCATCGTGTTACTGCAAGCCACGCATGCCAGCCAATACGTCGGCTGCGGTGGATCCGAAGACCGTCTCGAGCGCTTCGCGAAACGCTATGCGGGCGCGGGCCAGAAGGGATTGCGCGGCGGTGTGGCCAATGCCGAGCAGATCACCGATCTCATCGACAGAGCGACCTTCCACGTATTTCCACTCCAGCACGTCGCCGTAGCGTGATGGCAAACGATCGAGAACCGTGCGGACCAGACGTCGCGTTTCATCGGCGCCGTACTGCTGCAACGGTTCGTCTTCCTGCGGAGCCTCGATCGAATCGAGGGCAGCGCTCATCTCGGGACTGTCCTCAAGCAACACCACACGATTGGTACGACGGCGATCAGCGCGCAGGTGATCCACGATCTGACGGCGACAGATCTGACAGACCCAACTGAACAGCGCCGCATCACCCCGAAAGGTCGCGAGATTGCGCATGGCTTTCACCATCGTCGCCTGCACAACCTCTTTGCTCGCCTCGGCATCGCCTGCCAGACGCGGCAATGCAAAACGATAGACGCGCGGAAAGTAGGTCTCGAAGAACGTGTTGAAGGCACGCTCTTCGCCAGCCAGCATCCTGCGCACCAGTTCTCGTTCGTCTGACAAATGGAGGTCCAATTTGGTCTCTACCTGCCCGTTAGACGTCTTATATCGGTTCGATCAATCGGGAAAATCCGGGCTGCTCGCACATCTCACGAGACGCTCGCACTCGATGAGCTGGACGTACGTATATCAATGAATTCTTTGTAAGAAACTGGAATCCGGCCACCCCTCGCCCAAACTTTGGTCAAGCAGTGACGTCTGAACGGGCAAGAGACGCTGAAGCTTGAGTGTCTCGCCCATTACATCCACGGCGGGGTAGGTATCTATGATTGCGCATCTGGCTCGAGTTTCGATTTGTGTAGCAGCTGTCGGTTTTTCCGTGAGCGCTTGTTCGCAGGAGCAGGTGGCTTCTGGTCTAGGCAATGCTGCTGTGAGTGCAGCAACGCCGCCGGCCGCGGCGGCTGCGCCCGTCAATCTGACCGGCGCTCTTCCGGATTTCACGGTACTGGTGGATCGCTACGGTCCAGCCGTCGTCAATATTGCGGTGGTCGAGAAGAGTCAGCCTGTGAGCAACTTCTCCGGACCGCAGGGCATGTCGCCCAACGATCCGTTCCAGGAATTCTTCCGCCGTTTCGGCCAGCAGATGCCTCATGGTGCACAGCAGCCGCCGGCACGCGGTGAAGGCTCGGGCTTCATCGTAAGTCCTGACGGCTACATCCTCACCAATGCCCATGTGGTCGAAGGCGCGTCGCAGGTCACCGTGAAAATGACCGACCGCCGCGAGTACGAAGCCAAAGTCATCGGCGTCGATGAGCGCACCGATGTCGCCGTGATCAAGATCGAGGCGAAGAATCTTCCCACGGTGAAGTTGGGTGACGCTTCCAAGCTCAAGCCTGGTGAGTGGGTTATTGCGATCGGTTCACCGTTCGGCTTCGAGAACAGTGTGACTGCGGGTGTTGTGAGTGCGACCTCGCGTTCGATGCCCGGTGAAGCGAACTACACGCCGTTCATTCAGACCGACGTTGCAGTCAATCCAGGCAATTCCGGCGGTCCGCTCTTCAACCTCAAAGGCGAAGTGGTGGGCATCAACTCGCAGATCTACAGTCGCACTGGCGGTTACATGGGACTGTCTTTCGCTGTTCCGATCGATGTGGCGAGCAACGTGAAAGACCAGCTGGTTGCGACCGGCAAAGTCACCCGTAGTCGCATCGGCGTGTCCATCCAGGAAGTAAATGCGCAACTCGCCGACAGCTTCGGCCTGGATCGCCCACACGGCGCACTCGTCGGTATGGTCGAGCCCGACAGCCCCGGAGAGAAAGCCGGCATCAAAGCAGGCGATGTCATTCTCAAGGTGAATGGCCAGGTGATCGAGACCTCTGCACAGGTGCCCGCGATCGTTGCGAACACCAAGCCCGGCGAGCCGGTGAAGATCGAAGTCTGGCGCGATCACGACAGCAAAGTCCTGACGGCGCGACCTGAAGAGATCAAGGAGGAAGGCCAGCGTGTTGCATCGCGTGGCGGGAACAGCGCGGACTCCGCCAGTAAGCTCGGCCTTGCGCTTCGCCCGCTCGCGCCCGAAGAAAAGCGCGAAGCGGACACAGACGGATCGCTCCTGGTCGAAGACGTGGATGGTCCCGCTGCGGAAGCAGGTGTACGTCCAGGCGACATCATCCTGGGTGTCAACGGCACGCGAGTGAAATCCGTGCAGGAGTTGCAGAAGGCCGCAACGAAGAGCGGCAAAGTGGTCGCGCTGTTGATCGAACGCGATAACGCGCAGATCTTCGTCCCAGTTCGAGTCGGCTAACTCACATGGCCAGTCAAGAACCCGAGTTCTCGGCCCAGAAATCCTCCTCCGCTGTGCGGGGGAGGACTCTGTCACCCTCACGGAACACCTCGACCATGCATCTGCTGCTCATCGAAGACGATCTCGAAGCTGCCGAATATCTCGTCAAGGGTCTTCGCGATAGTGGTTACACCATCGAGCACAGTGCCGACGGTCGCGACGGTCTGGCGAAAGCCACGAACGGTCGGTACGACGTGATCATCGCTGACCGGCAACTGCCTTTCATGGATGGTCTCGCAATCATCAGCTCGCTACGCGAACACAGCGATCGCACACCTGTCTTGATTTTGTCTGCACTTGGAACCGTCGACGATCGTGTGCATGGACTGAAGGCGGGAGGCGATGATTACCTCACCAAACCATTTGCGTTCGCCGAGCTGCTGGCACGCATCGAGGCGTTGAGTCGCCGCGGCTCAACCTCGGCTGCTGAAGTCACTCGCCTGCAGCTCGCTGACCTCGAACTGGATCTGTTGGCCCGTCGTGTCATGCGAGCTGGCCGCAACATCGATCTCACCGCCAAGGAATTTCAGTTGCTGGAATATCTGCTGCGTCGGCCAGGGCAAGTGGTCACGCGGACCATGCTGCTGGAAGGTGTGTGGAATCTGCATTTCGATCCGCAGACCAACATCATCGATGTGCACATGAGCCGTCTGCGCAACGCAGTGGATAAAGGTTTTTCCAAGCCACTGATCCATACGGTGCGCGGTGCCGGTTACGTGCTGAAGGACGAGGGCTAGAGGCCAGCGGTGCTAGGGCTGCGGGCTATCGGTATAGTCCCGCGCGATGCCAGCCAAACCTCGATTGCCCCGGGAATTCCGCCTTTCGACCTCGCGTCTCTCGGCGCTGTTCGTCGCGATCTTCGCGGCGGGCATCGCCATTCTTCTCACCAGCGTCTACATCCTCACGGCACGAGTACTCGACCATGAGGTCGATGTCGTCATCCAGGCCGAGGTCAACGGCCTGATCGATGACTATCGTCGCGGCGGTGTGCTGCAACTCATCGAGACACTGCACCTGCGCGCGGACAATTGGGGACGCACTGGCGCGGTCTATCTGCTCGTCGATCCTCAGGGTCAGCGTATCGCAGGGAACATCGCGGGCTGGCCACGGCAGATCAGCTCACACGGTCAATGGATCGAATTCGAGATCGATGCGAGCGAACACGGCGGCGTGGTGGCTCACCCGGTACGCGCACAGGTGTTTCGTCTGCCCGGCAGTCGCACGCTGCTCGTCGGCACGGACATTCTTGAACGCAAGCGTCTCGCCACTCGATTGCGATCAGCGATGCTCTGGGGCACGGGGCTATGTCTGGCACTGGCGATTCTGGTGACGTACATCTACAGCCAGCGCGTGCGCCGCAGGATCGCGGCAGTCGCGAAAAGCTGCGACACCATCATGGCCGGGGAGTTGTCGGAGCGATTGGTCATCGAAGGTTCGCACGACGAGTTCGATGAGCTCTCGACGACGGTCAATCGCATGCTCGATCGTATCGAGCAACAAACCGATTTGCTGCGCACGACATTCGATAGCGCAGCGCATGATTTGCGAGCGCCGCTTTACCGCGCTCGCGTCCGTATCGAAGAGGCATTGCAGCACCAGGATCTCGCGGATGCACGCGACGTCATGGAAGCGACGCTGAGCGAGCTTGAACGTGTGCAGAGGACGCTCGGAACATTGCTCCAGATCGCTCAGGCCGATGCACATGCACGTGAACTCGCCCTGGAGAAAGTGGATCTGGCGAATCTTGCACGCGAGATTGTCGATTTGTATCAACCCGAAGCCAGCACACGCGGCCATACGCTCACGTATTCAGGAACCGATCACGCGACACTTCGCGGCAATCAACAATTGCTTGCGCAGACTCTGGTAAACCTGGTCGAGAACGCGCTGAAGTACGTCGACGACGGCGGACGAGTGGAAGTTGCGGTGACGTGCTCAGACAACGAAATCACGTTGACCGTTGCCGACAATGGGCCCGGCGTGCCGCTCGAAGATCGGCAGCGAATCATGCAACCGTTCATCCGCCTGGAGCGCGATCGCGGACAAACCGGCAGTGGATTGGGTTTGAGTCTTGTAGCAGCCGTGATGCGATTGCATCGCGCGTCGGTCGAACTGCTCGACAATCATCCTGGCTTGCTGGTGCGCTGCAAGCTGCCGCTTGCGAAGAGTGAGTGATGAGTGACGCACAGAGTTGGGGAGGATCTGGACCCTGCTCGTCACTCATCACTTCTGTTTTGGCCATCTTGTCGATGACCTGCCTGCGCGTCCATCGCAAACTCGACTCGCATCTCCGGTGTTTACTCGACGGCCACCGCAGCGACCGATCTGAATCCACGCCTGCGCTCGCGTACTTGCGTCGGATCGCAGAGTTCACTTCATGACGCTTCCTCGCATGCACGCCGGCTGATTGCGGCGTCATGAATATAGTCCTGCACTTCCGCGCCCGGACTTACGATGCACTTAACTCTTCGTAATTGCTGGGGTTCACCAGCACGCGTGACGCACGTTCAGCGGAGCTCAGCGGACTCCACATAGAAGAGCTCACATGCCCCTGCCCCCGTGTCGTTGCGCGTGAGCGACGAATGCCAGGTGAAGCCATCGTCGGTACTCGCATTCACGAGAAAGCCCTGCAGATGCACGATGTGACCCGCTCGCGCACTCTTCAGTCGTTTCAGCACGGTCCGGTTTGCGGGAATCAAATGCATGTTCGCGCTCGACTTCAGCGCGATGTCCAGATCGATGGCGTCTTCGTCAGGATAGATCGTGAAGAAGCGAGAACCTTGCGTCACGCGAAAATGCTCGAGTACCGAGCTGTCGGACATCGGACCCCAACCAATCGCAAAGTCGATGGGTGAGAGTTTCGAGCCACCATCGAAGCGATAGCGTTCTGCAGAGAGCACGCGCGCTGTGATGTCGTATGCCGCCTGGGGTTCGATGTCGAATCCATTCACGTTCAGCGCCGCGGCAGTGGTTGGCGTCTGCACCGGCTCGGCTTCCACGAGTACGCCTGGCGCCCGCGAAATGGGCCGTCCTGACATCATGCCGAAGACGCCTAGCAAACAGGCGATAACCGCCAACACCAGTTTCCAGGATTCGCGCACCACACCTCCACCCGCCAGGAATGCGTACGCTAACGTGAAGCAGGAACGATCGATGCGGGGCCGATCACAAAGTGATTGAGCAGAAGGCGCGCGGGGTTAGCGTTCTTCGACCTTCACCCACACTGAAGTCGCATCGCTCTGAGTCGAGTACTGTCGACTCAAGATACCGCTGTGCTCGACGGTCGAAGATCCATTGACCTCGCCCAGTGATATCCATTGATTCAACGAGCCACGCACCTGCGTCGCGAGACTCTGAGTCTGGACCGTGGACGCATTCGCACCCGGTTGCTGGCTTTGCTGTTCGATCTCGAGCGTCACGAATTCGCCTGAGATACGCGGCGTCACGAGAAAGCCGTTATGCAGATCGCGGTAGGTGGTCGAAGACAGCGCCCACTGGTTACGCCCGCCTGCACCGACCGTTGTCACGATGGGAATGCTTTGCCCGGTGCTGATGAACGCTGAGCTTCCTTCGATCACTTGCACGCTTGAAATCCCTCCACCTTGCTGCGTGCCACGATCTTCGGTGGCAATCACAGTCGCGCTCGAGCCTCGATTACCCATCTCAACCGCGGCTGCGGCCGCATCGTTCTCAACGCTGCTGCGAGTACCGCGACGAACCGAGACCACGAGTTGCCGCGGTTGCCGATCGAGTTGCTCCAGCACGTTGCGCAGCTGAGTCACTGTCGCGGAGTTCGCGCGCACGAACAATTTGTAGTCGCTGCCGGTGAGCGCATCGTTGGGTCCGAGCAGCGGCTGCAGCACGGGAATGACTTCCTGGGCCGTACGGTGCTTCAGATCGATGACTTGCAGGCTCTGCGCTGCGACATTGAAGGCGAACATCGATACGAACACAGACGACAACAATAGGGCCGTGAGATGTCGCATGTGAGGCACACGTTGATCGCTCATTTGCACCATTGTCGCCACGCGGCGGACCCACGTCACGCTTTCGTCCTCGTTAAGGGTTGGCCGTATTAGACGATCGTCAGCCGACGACTCTCAAGATGAACCGCTTTCGGCCGATTTTATGACCGGGACGGGTGTTTCCGAGTCCCGTGGAATCACCCAGGAACCTGAATGAATCTGATCGTCGGCTTGTTTGTGGTTCTGGGCTGCGTGCTCGGCGGGTTCGCCGTGCATGGCGGTCAGGTCATGGCTTTATGGCAGCCCTCTGAAGTTCTGATCATCGGGGGCGCCGCGATCGGTGCGTTCGTCATCGCGAACCCCTTCAGTGTCTCGAAGCGCGCGCTGGGCGGCATCGGCAAGCTGCTCAAGGGCTCGCCATTCAAGAAAGCTCACTATCAACAGCTTTTTGCCGTCATGTACGACTTGCTGTCTGTCGCGCGCAAGGAAGGCATGATGGGACTGGAACGTCTGATCGAAGATCCGAGCAAAACCGAGATCTTCTCCAAGCGTCCGTTGATCGGTAAGGACCCTCACGTCACCGAATTCATCCAGGACTATCTGCGACTCATCATCAGCGGCGACATGGATCAGCATCAGCTCGAAGCGCTGATGGATCTCGAGATCGAAACGCGTCATCACGACGCGGGTGAGCCTGCGAGTGCGTTGAGCAGAATGTCCGATGCGATGCCCGGCTTCGGCATCGTCGCGGCGGTGCTCGGGATCGTTAACACGATGGGAGCGCTCGGCGGTCCGCCTGAGGAGATCGGCAAGAAAGTCGCTGCCGCGCTGGTCGGAACTTTCCTTGGCATTCTGCTGGCCTACGGCTTCATCGGCCCGATGAGCAGTGCGATGGAACGCATGGCTCGTGATGAAACCCAGTTCTACATGACCATCAAGACCTGCATTCTGGGGTTCCTGCAAGGTCACCCGCCGCAGGTCGCGATCGAATTCGGACGCAAGTCGACGCCAGGCGAATTGCGCCCCAGCTTCAAGGATCTTGAAGCGCAACTGCGCAAGAAGGCCTGACGTCCATGGCCGCGAAAGGCAGCGACGCGCCGCCGACCATCATCATCAAGCGCGTCAAGAAGGGCGTCCATGCACATCATGGCGGCTCCTGGAAAGTCGCCTTCGCTGACTTCGCGACCGCAATGATGGCGTTCTTCCTTTTGATGTGGCTGATGGGCTCGACCAGCGAGTCACAGAAAGGCGCCATCTCCGAGTACTTCAACAATCCTTCGGCCGTACCTGGCACCAGCACCGTGCCATCGCCCACTTCCATCAACGGACCCGGTGGCGCGAGCACGAGCATGATTCAGTTGGGTGGCGGCATGGAGTTGCATCGCACGTCTGCCGAGACCGATCCCAACAATGTCGTGACCGCCATGGAAGCGGCAACCACCAGCGCAGAAGATGCGGAGAAGGCGGCAGAGAAGCTCGACGAAGAGCGTCTGCAAGCATTACTGAATCAGTTGAAGGAAGCGATCGATCAGCGTGAGTCGCTGGCGCAGTTCAAGGATCAGATCCTTCTGGATGTGACCCCTGAAGGTGTTCGCATTCAGATCATCGATCACGAACGTCGCTCGATGTTTCCGCTCGGCAGCGCGGTACTCGAGCCGTTCGCCGATAACATCCTGCGCGAGCTGACGACCATCATCGACAAGGTTCCCAACCGAATCAGCATCAGCGGTCACACCGACATACGTCCGTACGGTCGACCGAACTACAGCAACTGGGAACTCTCAGCAGATCGCGCCAACGCCGCACGGCGTTCATTGATTCTCGGCGGACTCACAGCAGAGAAAGTCGGTCGAGTGGTAGGGCTGGCGTCGAGCGTGCTGCTGGATACACAGGCACCTGAAAGCCCGATCAATCGCCGCATCAGCATCGTCGTGATGAACAAGCGCACGGAAGATGCCATCGCTCACGAGAACGGCACGTTGCTCAGTGTGCAGGACACCACGCATCCCGCAGCAGATAGTGCCGCGGCAGAAAGCGGCGAGCCGGTTGCGGCGATGAATGCTCCGCAATAGGACAAAGACGAGGCGGCCGCAAAAAAGCGCAAACAGCACATAGCTGCAAACGAGAATCGAGGATCGTGGGCCTGACCCCCAAGCTTCCGGCCAGAGAATCTAGTTCTTAACTATGCGTCTTTTGCGCGTTTTTGCGGCTACTCGCCTCTTCAGCTGCGCCGCATCCACTCCGGATCCGGAAGCTCATGAAAAGCATGGCGCAGACTTTCGCTCCAGCGCGTGCGAATCATTTTGAAGTAGTCATTGTCTTCGTCGATGCTCAGATGACTATGCACGCGCAGGCCGTCGCGGTGAATGCTCAGTAAATCGAGCGGCAGACCGACAGATAAATTGGATCGAATAGTCGAATCCATTGAGATGAGCGCGCACTTCGCGGCCTGCGCGAGGCTCGTGCTTCGCGTGACGACACGATCGATGATGGGCTTGCCGTATTTCGATTCGCCAATCTGGAAGTACGGCGTGTCCGCGGTGGCTTCGATGAAATTGCCTGCCGCGTAGATACAAAACAATCGCGGAGCTTCCGTCCCGATCTGACCGCCAAAGATCAGCGATGCGTTGAATTCGATGTTGTGCTCCTTGAGCGCATCCGCATCGTGCCGATGAATCTCGCGCAGCACACTTCCGACATGGCGAGCAGCTTCGAACATGTTCGATACGTTCATCAGATGCTGGCCCTCAGGCTCCAGTGCCTGCTCACGCAGAACATTGACGAGCGACTGCGAGATGGCGAGGTTGCCAGCGCTCATGAGCACCATGACGCGATCGCCCGGCTTCTCGAAAAGCGAGATTTTCCTGAACGTGCTTATCTGATCGACGCCCGCATTCGTACGCGAGTCGGCCAGAAACACCATTCCGGCATCCAGCAATATGCCCACACAGTAAGTCATCGAAGTCCGCCTTTGGATTTCTAGTGCGGTGAGATTGCCGCGAAAGACAGCAAAAAGGAAAGCGGTCCTTTACAGGTGCGAGCGATGAGCTCGATCGACACCTTGCGCGGACATCCCGTCCTATGCGGCTACTGCTGCTGTTGCTGCTGTTGCTGTGCAGACGCCGCCACGATGACCGCGACCTGCATCTCCTCGGCACCGCCACCGCGGCGAACGCCCCGGACCGGACAAGCATCGAGATAATCGCGCCCGACGGCGAGCCTGCAGTGACGGCCACCCACCAGCGAATTGTGAGTGACGTCGATCGGCATCCAACCACCTTCGTCGCCGAGCCAGGCATCGACCCAGGCGTGACTGGCCACATCACCCTCCTTCTCGGTGTACACGTAGCCACTCACGTATCGCGCCGGAATTCCGGATGCACGGCAACATGCGATGAAAATGTGTGCGTGGTCCTGACACACCCCTCTGCCTCGCGCGAAGGCCTTGGTCGCCGATTCATGCACATCGGTTGCCCCTGTCTCATAGCGAATCGTTTCGCTGATCGCGCCGGCCAGTTTCAACACCGCACTGCGACGCTCACCTGCTCTCGGCAGATATTCCGCAGCGAATGCCTGTATTGCAGGATCAGGACGCGTTAAAGGGGTTTCCGCGAGGTACGTGAGTGGCGCGAGCTTGCCGTCGTTGGGCAGCGGCTGACCTTCCACGTCGTCTGTTTCAACAACTCCGTTCACCACGATCCGGATCTCACGATGCGGCTCGTCGAGCGTCAGCAGGTGCACCAGATTGCCATAGGCATCGATCTGCTCGTGCTGCCGGCCCGGCGCCGAAATGTTCCAGTTCAATGCACGCTGCACTGGATCGCGTCGAGGTGTCAGGCGCAGGTTCTGCACACTGCGCTTCACCGATTCACCGTAGCGATAGAGAGTTTCGTGCCGAATGTGCAATTGCATCTTTATTTCCCAACAGAGAAGAGCGCATGAACCGCTCAATACTTGGCTACTTTGCAGTCGAGGCGGCTCTGATCTGTTAATCCGCAGTCGATACGAGGAAGTCCTTCGACACCCTTTCGCCGAGATCGCGCGTTCGGCCCAGGAACTGGACCAGATACTCGTGCAATCCCATCTCGAAGATCTCATCGATGCGGCCGAAGTTGAGTGAGGCTTGCAACTCACCCGCGCGCCGCTCCGTTTCCGCAGACACCCCGTTTCGCAACGCGATCAGATGCGTATAGACCTGGGTCATGCATCGGCGAACCGAGCGCGGCATGTCATCGCGCAGCACGAGCAGATCCGCCACCCGGCGAGGTGTGATCAGATCGCGGTAGACGCGGCGGTAAATCTCGAACGCCGATACCGAATGCAGCAGCGCACTCCATTGATAGTAGTCGGCCGCACCGCCAGCTTTTTCGCCACGAGGAAGCAGCAGGTGATACTTCACATCGAGAATGCGAGCCGTGCTGTCGGAACGCTCGAGATACGTTCCAAGCCAGGCGAAATGCCAGGCTTCATCGCGCAGCATGGTTCCTTGAATCACGCCTCGCGTCAGATGCGAGCGATGCTTCACCCATTCGAAAAAATTGCCGACTTCAGCGTCGGACGACGAGCGCATTCCAGCGACTCGCATGTCGAGCCAGGTTGAATTGATCGTCTCCCAGATTTCAGAGGTCAGCGTGCCGCGAACTGCTCTCGCGTTCTCGCGCGCAGCACGCACACAGCTATAGATGCTTTGCGGATTGTCACGATCAAAGACCAGAAAGGCGATCGCATTGGTTGGCGTGACTGTGCCGTAGCGCTGCTTGAACGCATCGAGCAGACCGATGATCGTGAGCGTAGCGATCCAGCCTTGCTCCACGATCTCCGAACTCTGCGGCAAGAGCGACATCCGGTAGTTCACTTCGAGCATGCGGGCGAGATTTTCCGCACGTTCGGTGTAGCGAGCCATCCAGTACAGATGATCTGCGGTCCGGCTCAGCATGATGCCGCCCGCGCTCTGACAGCATGCCCGTAGCAGTTACACCGTTGATGAGCGCTGAAGATGTACTTCATCGCTCCAGTACCCACGTGTCTTTCGTTCCGCCGCCCTGCGATGAGTTGACCACCAGCGATCCTTCGCCCAGCGCGACTCGTGTGAGTCCTCCAGGCACCAGCGTGACTTCACGTCCGGACAACACGAACGGCCGTAGATCCAGATGTCGCGGTGCAATCCCGGACTCCACAAAGGTGGGACATGCAGACAGACTCAGCGTCGGCTGAGCGATGTACTTCTCAGGAGTCTTCTTGATGCGCTCGCGGAAATCATCGAGCTGAGCCTTGCTCGCGGCGGGCCCGATGAGCATTCCGTAACCACCTGCGCCGTGCACTTCTTTGACAACGAGTTCGGGAAGATGGGCGAGCGTGTATTCGAGATCTTCTTTCCGCCGCAGAACATAGGTGGGTACGTTCGACAGCAGCGGTTCCTCACCGAGATAGAAGCGCACCATCTCGGGCACGTATGGATAGATCGATTTGTCGTCCGCGACACCAGTGCCGATCGCGTTCGCAATCGTGACCCTGCCTGATCGATACGCGGTGAGCAGCCCCGGAACGCCCAACATCGAGTCGGATCGGAAAACCAGAGGATCGAGAAAGTCATCATCGATGCGTCGATAGATGACATCGACTCGCTGTGGCCCGCGAGTGGTTCGCATGTAAACGAATTCATCGTCGACATACAGATCCTGGCCTTCGACCAGTTCGATGCCCATCTGCTGCGCGAGAAACGCATGCTCGAAATACGCGCTGTTGTACGCCCCTGGCGTCAGCAGGGCGACGGTGGGATTGTTTACCCCGGGTGGAGCCACACTGCGAAGATTTTCCAACAGCAGATCCGGATAGTGCTCGACAGGCGCGATCGGATGTTGGGCGAACAGCTCGGGAAAAAGACGCATCATCATTCGTCGATCTTCGAGCATGTATGACACACCCGACGGCACGCGCAGATTGTCTTCGAGCACATAGAACTCACCGCGGCCAGCACGAACGACATCGATACCCGCGATATGCGCGTAAATAGAGCCGGGCACGGCGACACCCTGCATCTCGGGACGGTACTGCCCGTTGGTCAGGACCTGTTCCGCCGGAATGCGCCCCGCCGCGAGAATCTCTTGCTCGTGATAGATGTCGGCAATGAAAGCATTGAGTGCCTTCACTCGTTGACGCAGCCCCGCTGAGAGGTGTTGCCACTCGCGTGCTGGAATGATGCGCGGCACGATATCGAACGGAATCAGCCGCTCTGTGCCCGCTTCCTCTCCATAAACCGCGAAGGTGATGCCAACTCGATGGAAGAGTGAGTCGGCTTCCGTGCGCTTCTGGGCGACTCGGTCCTTGGGCGTCTTGTCTAACCAGGAAGAGAAGGTCCGGTAGTGCTCTCTGACACTTCCGTCCTCAGCATTCATTTCATCGTAGGGTTTAGCGGCCGGCATCCCGATCTCGGCTGTGAGCGACAAACTGCCTTGGGAGCGAAAAGCGTGCCAGCCCGAAATCGTCTCAATCGGCAGGAAATGGATGTGGGCGCTGGCCACCCTGCTCCAGAACAGAGCAGGGTGGGTCGAACTTGGTGCAGAGAAACTTACGGGAGCTGGATCTTGCCGCCGCCTCGAGGACCGCCGCCGCCCAGATTGGGTGGCAGGCCGCCTTGCGGTACGACGAGCTGCGAAGCTTGCTGGCGGCGCAAGTCCTGAATCTGCTGGACAGTGCGCTCGACGGCGGCCGAGGCCGCAGGACCAAACCCGGCGACAGCCTGGGCCAGGTCGTCACCCGGGATCTCAAAGTTGATCGGTACCGGACCCATGTTGGTCATGATCTCAGCCTGCCCCACGAACAAAAGGGGCCGGGCTTCGTCGCGCGAACCATCGGGCTTCACTGGCGTTAGTCTGCGCAGAGCGCCCACGCGTCGGTCGGTAAACATTTCCTCTTGGTACAGCGCGTCTGCGTCCATTTGCGCATCGGCGTCGCGTTCTTCGGCCATGACATCCTCGGCTATTTACGTAACTCACCGCAGTAAAGCAGCGATATTGCTTCTCTTCAAGGCGACCCCAGGTGGGTACAATACCGACCCAACAAACTGGCTTACGTTCACCATGCAAGAATCCGAGAACCCATTCAGCCAAGCCTTCGGAAAGGCCGTAGATCTGGGCAACCGCATCGCGGATACAGATCAGAAAGCTGACATCTGGGACATCGCAGACGGTTTGCTCGCGGGCGCCGTTCAGTACTGGCTGTATTCGCGACAACCTTGCAGTGATACCGAATGTGAAGAGTGCCTGCCCATCAGCACTGCGGAAGGCCGACTCGAAGAACTGCGCAAGCTCATGCGCCAATTCGCCGCCGAGAGCGAGTACTTCCACTCACCTACGGACCGCAACGTCGGGCGCGCCTGAGCATCAAGGGCGCGACGACATCGTTCAAGCAATTGCCCGTAAGTCAATGGATTTGACGTACCGCTCTGCGCCAAAATTTTTCTCTCGCGCAGGTGATTGATCCGCAATGCGGTGCGGACACAACAGCCGCATGCGCCTGGCTTTTGAGACGCAGCTCACACCACGTTGCGAGTCGCACTGTCCAAACTTTCGGACGTCGTTGATGCGGAGACCGGAATGGGACTGCTTAGAAACCTCAAGCTGCGTAACCGCGCATATGTGTGCGCCTACAACTCGTTTCGTTTCGCTGCGCGGCTGCGCGGCGACTTGAGCGAGTTTGCGCCATCTATTGCTGAAACGATCCAGAGCGTGGGAGATGAGCTGGCGTCGCTCGCGCGCGATGCGTGTCCGGCGGAAGCTGATCGCCGTCAACTGATCGATGGCCTTGAAGGTGCCCTGCGTGCATTGGGTCTGTCGGATGCGGCGCAGGTTCATATCGTCTCGCAGCTCGCACCTCGAATCATGGCCGGTGAGCCCGCGAGCGCCACCAAAGAAGCCTGGACGCGAATCGCTGTCTGACGAATTCGCAGCGACATTTCCAGTCGCGTGCACCGCGCCAAAAAACAGTGAAATGTTTCTCCGCGTCTTTGCTCTTCACATAAGCGTCGTCGCTGTACGACATAACCTCACGTGGCGGGCAGACACGTGACTGTCGCTTCGTGGCGTGTCCGCTGAAAGCGACTTAAACCCTTGACTTATCGTGCTCTCCTACGAAGAATCAGGTCGTGCTAAGGGCAAACTCGCCGAAAGGCGAGGACGCAAAGCTACCGGTCTAACGGAATCATTTCCCAAGACAGCGGGGTTGCCACGAGTCGCCAGGTGCGACTGTTTCAGCAAGGCAGATATCGATTCGCGATGGCTCTCATTTCGGATCGCTGGTCAAAAAACAACTGCCGGCTGAACGTGTCATCTCAAGTGTGTGCGCATACACACTTTCCCCGCAGAAGAAGTGATTCCCCTTGGCACTGGGATCCGTTCGTTCGCGATGGGGAAGACACGTGGAAGAGAACACCAGCAGAGTTTTTGTCGGCCAATCCGCTGCTGCGCTGACCGATCCGCTCATCGTCAACACGCCCGGTGCCGGCACTTCGCTATTCGTTATCAATCTGTGTGCGTCAATCGCACCGATTCAAGCCGCTGGCAAAACCATCCCCGGCTTCGAGAGTTACAAGCTCTATCAAGTCGCACGCAACGAAGACGGTCGTACCCGCCACCGTTTGCGCCTCGGATTTTTCACGAGCGAAGCGGATGCCGAGCAGGTCCTCACGAGCGTACGCGACAACTATCCCACCGCATTCGTCGCATGCCTTTCCGATGATGATCGTCGCTACACCAGAGGCTTCGTTCCCGATGCTGCAGTGACGAAGCGCAGCATCTCAGCCGTTCAGACGCCGGCGCCTGTCGCATCACCTGCAAGGGAACCGACCAGACCTGCCGAAGTGAAGGCACCTGCGCCTCCGCCGGTTGCTGCTAAGCCCGCTGCACCCGCGAAAGCGCCAGCGCCTGCAAAGGCACCGCCTGCTGCTGCCGCTCCAGCGATCGAAGTGAAACGCACGCCAGAGATCAAGGCGAGTTCACCCGAACCTGCGAAGCCCGTTCCTGCTGCAAAGACTTTTGCAGAAGAAGTCGAACTCTCGTGGGATCCACCTGCATTGCAGTCTGAATCCGCCAAAGCAGCGCCCGCAGATACATCGGCTTCCTTGCGGACCGTCGCACCGGTGTTCAAGACCGATACCGTGATCAAGGCGCGTCCTGCCGAACCGGCGAAGCAAAAAGTCGGTGCCAGCATGTCGGCCCCGAAGACTGAGGAACTCACACTCGAGAAAGAGGCACCTCCGGCTGTACAGCCGCAGTCTGCGACGAACGCGACCGCCGCCGGTCAGCCGTTCCACGTCGGCAAGGGCATCAATATTCCGACGAGTGCTTTGAGCCTTGAGGCTACTGGCACCGTGCAAGCAGCAGCTCCGCCGCCCGTCGCTCCCGCGGCTGCGGCTAAACCGGCAGCACCGGTCATGAAGGCCGCAGCACCAGCACCGAAACCCGCGCCAACCAAAGCCGCTATTCCTGCTGCTCCTGCTGCTCCTGTTCAAAGCAAGCCTGTCGCTCCGACGACGTCGACCACACCAGCTAAAGCACCGGCGCTTCCAACTCCGCCGGCGAAGCCTGGCGCGCCCGAACTCGACAGCACGCAGACCATTCGCGCACTCACAAGTGCCGAACTGAACGACGAAGAGAAGTGGTTTTCGATTCAGCTCGTGGTCTCGGAGCAGCCAGTCAATCTGGATGCGATGCCGCATCTGGATATTTTCGAAGCCTATCGCGTGTATTCGATTGCGAACGCCGGCAGCGGCAAGATCGTTTACTCGTTACGCCTTGGATTCTTCCGTGAAGAAGTCTCTGCCGAAGCTGTCAGCGGCTATCTGAAGACCTTCTTCCCCTCGCCGTCCACCGTTCGCATCAGCACGGCGGAGCAGTTGCGCTTCAAAGACGCACCGGCGCCCAGAGCGACGGCTGCTGCAGCCGCCAAGAGCGAAGCCAAAGTCATCGAGCTGAACCAGGCGCGCGATCGCAAGCCGACCATTCCCGTAGTGACCATGGAAGTCGATCCCTCGGCGACGGGCTCTTTCAAACCTGGCGCGACGGGTTCGTTCAAGGTGAGTGCGAGTGGCAGCCACAAGGCGCTCAAGCCAGCCGCGAAGGTCTCACCACCGGCAACCAAGCGTTCAGCGCCGCTGCCGAAAACATCCACTACGGGCAAGCACAAAACGTTACAGACGAAGAAGAGCCTGCAGGAGCAGCTGCTGGACGAAGCCCGCGATGTTCGGCTCTCGGAGAGCGCCATTCGCAAGCTTCCGAAGAGCGATTCACTGCTCTCCCGACTGGTTGGCAAGCTGACGAAGTAAGAAGAAGCTGATCCTGTGCGGGCAGAATGCCGCGTGCTCTTTGCCCTGCCTACCTGAAACACTCACGCCTGCGAAGCTGGACTTCCCCTTCGTTGGCAGCTCACCGTACTTTCCCTATTATCCTCGCGCGATATGTCTGTGGCCTCGTGCTTTCTCGATCGAAGGCCTGAGCACCCATAGGCATTCATCCGCCAGCTTCAAGCCAGCTAACGAGGTTCCACCATGAGTGATTCGCCTGTCGATCGACGCACGCTACTGAAGACCGCGCTCGCGGGGCTGGTGGCGCTACCCGCAGCCGGCTTGATCGGTGAAGCAGCTGCCCAAGGCACCCCGCCGCATCTCGACGAAAAAGATCCGATGGCTGTGGCGATGGGCTACGTACACGACGCCGCCAAAGTCGATGCCAGCAAGAACCCACAATACAAGGCAGGCAGCAAATGCCATAACTGCGTTCAGCTGGTCGGGAAAGAAGGCGATGAGTGGCGTCCCTGCAATATTTTCGCAGGCAAGCTCGTGAACCAGAACGGCTGGTGCAAGGTCTGGACGCTCAAGCCCGGCGCAAAAGTTTGATCAAGGCGAGGTGATGGTGCGCATGCATCATCACCTCAGCCGCGCTGCTCACTTCGCGGGCAATACGTCTCTGGCCCACTCGAATCCCTTCCAGGCAGGGACTGGAGTTTCGACTCCGCTGCGAGGGACGAATCTCGACCTTTCGACCTGTTGGTACTGGTGTATGTAGCGCGGACAGTTCGGAAAGATCTCGCGCACCTTCACCTTCATGACGAATTGCGCTTCGTGCCATTGAGGATCGACCTCTGCCACAGGCTCGATCGAGCACGTTCCATTCACGCGCAAACGTTTCGGCGATGCGAAATCAATGAACAGCATGCCGACGTGTGGATTCACCCGCGTATTGCCGGCGGATAAGAACATCCCATTGCCGTCAAAGTGAGGGAACACGAGCGTGTTCTCATCGAGCGCACGTACGAATCCAGGATCGCCGCCCTTGTAGGAACAGTTCGGCCTGCCCTCCGCATCCGCGGTTGCCAGGAAGAACATGTCGCGACTCTCGATGAAGACGCGATCTTCAGGAGTGAGCCGAGTTCGATAAGTGACCTGTTCGAGACGATCCGCGAGCCGGACAGAGTCGAATTGTTCTTGAAGCTCGCGATGACCTTGATGGTAGAGCTGGGACATACACCCCTCCCAAGAACGAGCAGCTGCTGCGAAGACTATGGCTCACATCTTCAGTCGAGCGCCATAGCCCGTGAGTTCCAGATAGCCGCGTCCGATCGCCTGATTGTGTTCATCGAGCGCACGTACGGCGCCTTCCCAATAGATCGTTCCCGTGCTGCTGCGCGTATCGCTTTCCTGATCGTCCATGAGCGGCACGAGTCGAATGTTGCGTCCACCCACCTGCACGGTCCATTCAACCGGATAGGCGATTCCTGTGCGCACTGACCGCCAGGAACGACCAGGTGTCCAGGTGATCGCATCGCCCTCGAACGTTTGTGTCGCAGCGTCTGAACTTTCCCGCAAGCTCGCGAAAGACCACAGCGCGGTCCCATCTGCGCGGCGTATGCGTGAGGCCATCAGCGCGCCGCCATCATCCAGATTCAATCCGATCCAATCCCAACCTTGCGCGCGCGGATCGAGAAACGCCGTCGACCATTCGTGATCGAGCCACGCGGTTCCGGTCACAGCAACACGCTCTTTGCCGACGTTGACTGTGCCGCTCACCTGAAGTTGCGGAACGCTGTAGTAGTAACTCGCGTTCGCCGCGTCCGCACTCTTCTGGCTGAATCCTGACCTACCGTTGAGCAAGGGTGGTTGTTGCACCTGCAGTGAGAGATCGAAGCCGAACTCTGACGCGGTTGCTGCCGCTTGATAGCGCTGCTCACCCGTCCTACGGAGCGACCAATCGTCGATTGCGACATCAAGCGAACCTTCCGCCGCTTCAGCCAACCCAAATCCAGCGCGGGCCGCACGTTCGCCCAACAACAATCGACCGCGGCGCGGATCGCTCAGTGCCGCATGCGCAAACAACACTTGCCTAGCTGCGAATTTCGACGGGTTGTCTTCCTGCGTACCCGGCCGCGTACGAAAGAAAGTAATTTGAAATCCAAGAGGCTCGCCGGAGGTGCGCTCCAACCAACCTGTGACGTACCACCACTCGGTTCGAAACTCCGGATGCGCACCTTCATCACCGGGAAGTTCAATCCGATGCTCGGGCGTAACTGGCGGATATGACACGTCGGAGTTCGCAGAGCAGCACACGATCTGCAGCCAGGCCAAGACAAGAAGCTGCGCTGCTCGCATGTTCTTCACCAATCTTCCTTCACCGCAGCAACGACATCGCCGCGCATGGCCTGACGGCCGCTGATCATCGCGATGATCGCGCTCGCAGCAATCAGGACCGAGCTCAAGAGCGCGAGGGCCGCGTATGGGATCTGCAGATCCATGCTCCAATGAAACGACTGCCGATTGACCACGTGGATCAGAACCAGACTGACTAATCCGCCTGTGATCAATCCGACGATGACGCCGAGCGAGCCCAGTCCGGCCCCGTCGATCGCAAGCGTCATGGCGATCTGTCGCCGTGTGAGACCGATATGCCGCAGCACTCCGAACTCGCGCCGACGGGCGAGCACTTGCGAACTGGTACCGGCCGCAATGCCAAAGAGACCGATGACGATCGCGATGATTTCGAGCAGGTAGGTCACGGCAAACGCGCGATCAAAAGCCTGAAGCGACAAACGCCGCAGTTCGCGAGGCGTTCGCATGTCGTATTCAAGTCCGGATCCAAGCAGCGCTCGGATCTGCTGCTGAACTGCTTCTTCCGACGCACCCTCTTTCAACCAAATCCACAGTGTGTTGATCGAGCGATCACCGCTCAGCGCGACGAATGCCGCGCGATCCATGACGATGGCACCCCGCACGTGTTCGTAGTCGCGCCAGATTCCCCGCACGTTCACGTTCACCTCATGACCTTCGAGCAGCAGCTTGAAGCTGGCGCCCGGGACGAGTTTCAATGAATCCGCGGCAGGTTGAGATAGCCACACCGGCAGCTCATCTTTCGGTACTGGAGTCGAGGTCGAGCGTTCGAGCCAAAGCACACGCTCTGGGTGCGCGAGATCCATATCGCGAGCAATGACGGTGAAGGTGAGTTGCCCATCGCGAGCCGTAGCTTCAGCAAAACGACTGCCTTGTATCTTCGCAACGCCCGCAACTTGCCTCAGATGATCGAGATCCGAAGCATCGAAGTGAGCCGACTGCCCGATGTACCCGGCTCGCAGGTAAATATCCGCGGGAAGCAGACGCTGCGTCCATGCATCGAGCGATCCGCGGAAGGACGTCACCATGATTGCCATCGCGACCATCAGCGTGAAGCTGACGACGATCGCTGAAACGCTGAGCGTTGCCTGACGAGCAGTGCCGCGCAGATGAGCGATGGCAATCTCCCAGGGGACTGCTCGCAGCTGCGGCGCCCGCATCAGTAGCCAGGCAAGTAATGCCGGCATTGCAGCGACCGTGGCGAGAATGAGCAGCGCGATGCAAACGTAACCAGGCAATGGCAAGCCTGCGATCGGCGGGAGCCAAAGCATCGCAACGGCAAGGATCAGAAGTGCGGCAATGAACGCACGGCGACTGCGAGGAGCATCGCTCATCACATCACCGGCCTTGAGCGCAGCGGCAGTCGGCGTTCGCGACGCCTCGAGCGCGGGCTGCAGTGTCCCGAGAACCGATACCGTGAGTCCCAAAGCACAAAAGGCCAGCGCCTCTGGCCATTTCAACTCGAGCGCAGGTGAAATTCCTCGGAAGTAGCCCGCACCGAGATCGGCACCCAGCGCAGCGACCCCTGCCTGCGCGAGCACGACCCCCGCCACGATTCCAATCAGAGCACCGCTGAGCCCGATGATGGCGCCGCTGATCAACAACGAGGTGCGTTGCTCGCCGCGCGTTACACCCACCGCATGCAACAACGCGAACTCACGACGACGACGCAAGGTGCCGAGCGACTGGCTCGAGTAAACGAAGAAGCCGCCCGTGAACAGCGCGACGAGCGCGAGCGCCGTGAGATTCGAGCGATAAGCGCGCGAAAGACTCGAGGCTTCACTCGCAGCTTCCTCAGGCGTATCGATACGCAATCCTTTTGGAAGGACCTGCATCAGCCGGGCCCGCACCACTGCCGTCGATACGCCGGGCGCAAGTTTCAAGTTGATGCGCGACAGTTTGCCAAGCCGTTCGAATCGCCACTGGGCCGTCGCAATATCGATGATGCCGGCTCTGTCTTCGAGAATCGCAGCGGGAAGCACAGCAGCGACCGTGAACTGTTGGACCTGCAATCCAACTTGCACATTCAGTGTGTCGCCAACAGCGAGGTTGAGACCCCGGGCTGCACTCGCACTCAGAAATACAGGTTCGTGTGCGGCAGCAGCAGGCTTCGACTCTTTTGACTCTGTGCCCATCGCAGCGAATGCAGGTTGCATGTCTCGCGCTCGGAATGCATCCGTCCCCAGTAACGTAATTGCGCTTCTGCGGCCTACCAGCTTGGCTTCGACTTGCACCACAGGACTTGCGACCTGAACACCTGCGACTCGCGCAATCACCGGATAAAGATTCTCATCGAAGCCCGTGCCCGAACCTTCGATCGCTAGATCGGCCTGACCGAACAGACTGCGAGCGGCAAGTGAAACTTCATCTGCGGCGACGCGGTTGATCAGATAAATAGCAAAGCCGAGCGTCACGCCGAGTGCGATGGCGGCAATCGACAGAATCGTACGGCCTTTCGCATAGCGCATCGGGCCCAAGACGATCGCATCGAGGACAGCATTGCGTGTAACGACTCTGGTCACGCTTGCTGCGCCTCCT
>JBJMWN010000325.1:0-6640 GCA_045810085.1 Povalibacter sp.
GGGATGACCAGCATCGTCGCACCTTCCGCTTCGTGCCTTTCGGGCTTGGCGCGTGGAGCTGACAGGATGTTGCGGATAGGTTCGGGTGCATCGTCGTGTTCATTGCTCAGAAACCATTCGCCGAGCGAATGCTTTGAACCATCCGATGCAATCACCACCGCAACACTGGCCGCTCGATCAAGCGCTCTGCAGGATTCCTGAAAGGCGAATGGCTGATACTCGTTCTGCACATCCATGCGGGTGAGCAGGATGCGCATCGCGCCTTCACATCCGAGACCAATGCCCCAGAGAATGTCGTCCGAGCTGCGCGTGTCGTATTCCGCGATCACTGCGTCGCCGCTCTCCAGTACAGCCCGGGCACGTTCCATCAGGTCGGCCTCGAGGCAGCCGCCGCTCAGCAGACCTGCAGCGCTGCCATCTGCTGCAATCAACATCTGTGCGCCCGCTTTGCGATAGGTCGAGCCGATTGTCTCGACGACGGTCGCCAGCACCAAGGGTGCCTGACGCCTGCGATGGCTATCGAAAAATTCAGCGAGTGAGACGGGGCGATGATTCATGGGCTATGCAGTTGCAATGGTGGCGCTATCTTTAAACCAACTTCATGTGGGCGCGCCAGCGATCGTTGATAAAGATCATGAGGACGAATGGCTCGATCGATGGCTCAAGACCTATTCGAGTGGAAAAGGTCTCAAGCACAAGGTCCGAGTGGCAGATTCGCACGCGCCATTCAGTGCTTGTTAAACTTCCCACGTCCAGTCTGTGCACCCGATGCTCGGCCGCGCTTCGCTGTGCCTTGCTTCATCGGCGATGATTGCGTTCCACCAGAGGTACCTATGCACAAGTATGTTGCTCTCTTTGTTCTCGCGGGCTCTATCGGCGTACCCGCAGTTGCCTCTGCTGCTGCCGCGGAAGTCACATGCAAGATGACATTTGAGATGAGCGGGTGGTCCGCTTTCTATAAGACCTCCGCAGGAACGGGTCATATCACATGCACCAACGGGCAGAGCGCGTCCGTGAAGCTTCAGGCAAAGGGCGGCGGGCTCACCGTGGGGAAATCGAGCATCGAGAACGGCAAAGGTGAGTTCTCCGGGGTCAAAAGCATCGAAGAAGTCTTCGGTTCCTATGCTTCGGCGGAAGCTCATGCCGGCGCGGTGAAATCTTCCAAGGCGGCGGTCATGACCAAAGGTGAAGTGTCACTCGCGTTGAGCGGTACAGGTCGCGGCTGGGACCTGGGCATTGCGTTCGGGGCGCTTACGATTTCTCGCTGACCGCTGCAATGACGGATTCAGGCGTGAGTGCAGCGAATTCAGACGTGCGCCTCGTCGAGGTTCTGCCGCAGCATCGGTTCTCTGAGGCTTCGCTTTGGAATTATCTAAGGCAACGCCTTCCAGGTTTTTCAGCCGATGTCACGCTGAAGCAGTTCCAAGGCGGGCAATCGAATCCGACCTTTCTGATCGAAACGTCAAGCGCGAAATTCGTTTTGCGCAAGAAGCCGCCAGGGAAGTTGCTGCCGTCGGCTCATCAGATTGAACGTGAATACCGCATCCTGACTTCATTGCCGCGCGATCTGATTCCGCTGCCCACCGTGCGTTTGTTTTGCGACGACGCGACTGTCATCGGCACAGCCTTCTATGTAATGGATCATGTTGAAGGCCGAGTGATCGCCGATCCCACCTTGCCGCAGATGTCCGCTCACGAACGTGGAGCGCTCTATGACGATTTCGCCAAGCTCGCCGGAAAACTGCACACCATCGATTTCCGAGCGTGTGGTCTGAAGGATTTCGGCAAGACTGACAGCTATGTCGAGCGTCAATTGGATCGCTGGACGCGCCAATATCTCGCCTCAAAGACCGATGACAACGCCGACATGATCGAGCTGATGGGGTGGTTGTCAGCGCACAAACCTGCAAAGGATGAAACGTCCATCGTTCACGGGGATTTTCGCCTCGGGAACACGATCATCCATCCCACGGAGCCTCGCATCGTCGCTCTGTTGGATTGGGAGCTGTCGACGCTCGGTCATCCGCTCGCCGATCTGGCCTACGCCTGCATGCAATATCACATCCCTTCACGCCGAGACGGACGGGGAGGATTGAAGGGCCTGGATCTGACAGCGTTAGGCATTCCTTCCGAACAGCAGTTTCTCTCCGTGTATCAACAGTGCGCCGGGCGCGAAACAATCGATAGCTGGCGTTTTTTCCTGGCGTTCTCGTGTTTCCGCATGGCCGCAATCACGCAAGGCGTCTATGCGCGCGCGTTACAAGGCAACGCGGCCGATCAACGGGGCATGGAATACGGCGCAACCGCGCGACTGTTCGCGGCGATCGGCTGGCAAGTCGCTCAGCAGTGAAAACTCTGACGGACTGTGGGCGCGAGCACATGATGCGGGCAGGATCTCGGAGGAACTTCGTCCGCGGTGTATCGTTGTATCTCGACGTGTCTGCGCGCAGGTAGGGTATTGCCCGCTGAGTACGGAGCTGCCGGTTGTGATCCGGCACACACCCGCTGCCCGCACGACCCGGTACGTTATTGGCCAGGTCTGCGAGTGATGAATTATGACAGCTGAACACCGACCCTCGATTTCAGATTCTGTGCCTGAGGAAGACGACGCCACGGTGAAAATGCCGAAGCTGCCAGGCACCGAGTCGAACACTGAGGAGGAGTTCGATCCCGACAGCACGCTGGTGCGTGAAGATTGGGAGAGCACTGTCATTCGCCGCATTGCTCCGCATGTCGCTGCGGTGCAGAGTCAGGTGGGTGAGAACGCCGGCGATGAAAATCGCTTCGGCTGGGAGACGGAGTGTCTTCGACGTCTCGCCCACGAAGTGCAGAAAGCGGGCGCCTGATCGACTGTGCAGCCGCGATCTACGCGGCTGCTGGACTCGCCTCGAAAGACTGACCGACGCGCAGCTCGCGTCCCAGCCCGTTCACCAGAATCGCGTTCTGGCCGAACAACACACCCATCAGCTCTCGACTGAATCTATACGACCGCAACGTTCGGAGCGGTTCATCGCCATCGCGCGTGCCTCGAGTCTGATCGGTGGTGGTGATTGCACATCGAGTGCAGGGCTTCACGATTCGCAGTGTGACCTCGCTCGAGTGCAGCTCGTGAATACTGTCTTCCGCATAAGCGTCCACTCCATCGATGACGATGTTCGGTCTGAAACGATTCATCGGCAACGGCGATTTCAGTCGCGAATTCAGATCATCGAGCGAGGCCTGCGAGATCACGAGGAACGGAAAGGCATCAGAGAATTGCGTCGCGGCATCGACATCGTGCGTCCACTGTCTGCTCGCAAGGCGTTTGCGTGCGGCGTCGAAACGCACCAGCCGATGCGGCGCTCCAAGGTAGGTAGCCAACCAGTCGGCGGCGGGTGATCCTGCATCGAAGGCCGCGCATCGATCCTTCCAGCACAGGACTTCCACAGGGTTGCTATCTAGCGAGGCCGGCACTTCGAGCGGTTCGAGTCCGGGAGCGTCCAGACGCAGTGACGTGCCGGTGAGCGAAGGCGTGATCAGCGCAAGCTTCGGCTGCTCACGTTGAGTGACGAACTTCCCGTCGGGCCGCACGATCAGCCATTCACGATCATGTGTGAATCCGGTCTCGCTGATCGGCGCAGCATCGAGCGAGATGCCTTTGCACGACTTGACCGGGTAAATATTGAGCGCGGTGATTTTGGCCATGTTCATATGCTAACAACCCGTTACCGGCTGGCTCTACATAGTTCAGGCAAGTCGCCCGTGCGCACAGGTTGGGAAGGACTGACAACTAGCCCTGGGTTGCGTCGGCCCGGCATACTGCCGGTGCATTCAACGAGTCAAAAGAGCTTCATGTCTGCAGCCATCGTCGGTCCCCTGGGCTCGCGTTCCGCGCGCTTGTTCATCGTTCTCGCCTCTTTTCTGGCGGTTAACGCGCTCTGCGCAGAGTTCGTCGGCGTGAAGGTATTTGCGCTCGAGCCGACGCTCGGGTTTCAGGCTGTTCATTGGTCGCTCTTCGGGCAAGGCGGATCGCTTTCGTTCACGAGTGGCGTACTGCTCTGGCCTTTCGTTTTTCTGATGACGGACGTCATCAACGAATATTTTGGTCGACGTGGAGTGCAGTTCATCTCCTGGCTCACGGTAGGGCTCATCTCCTATGGGTTCCTTGCGGCGTATGTGAGCATCGCGCTAGCCCCTGCGGACTTCTGGGTCACGGTCAATCAGAAGCGCGGCGTGCCCGACATGCAAGTCGCTTTCAGCAATATCTTCGGCCAGGGTATGTGGACCATCATGGGTTCCATCACTGCATTCCTGCTTGGACAACTCATCGACGTCGGCGTGTTTCATCGAATTCGAATCGTGACTGGCGACAAATGGATCTGGTTACGAGCCACAGGTTCGACACTGATTTCACAGCTGGTCGACAGTTTTGTCGTTCTGTATATCGCTTTCGTGCTGGGTCCACAGAAGTGGCCGATCTCATTGTTCATGGCGGTCGCGATGGTGAACTACGCTTACAAAGTGCTGATGGCGTTCGCGCTGATCCCGCTGATCTATCTGGTTCGTCGCGGCATTCACAGTTATCTCGGTGAAGAAACCGCGCATCAGCTGCAGGTCGCTGCTCGTACCGCATGAATGAAGCACACGTCATCGTCGTGGGTGCTGGCGCTGCTGGCATTGCAGCCGCGCGTCATCTTCAACGCGCTGGCTTCAATCCACTGGTCCTGGAAGCTCGCGCACGGATCGGCGGTCGTGCGTGGACCGATGTGCATTCGTTCGGTGTTCCGCTGGACATGGGTTGCGCATGGCTGCACTCGGCAGATCGCAACCCATGGATGACTTACGCACGCGAACAGGGCTTCAGCATCATCGAACGCTCGCCCGTTTGGCGGCGGCGTATCGGTCGAGACGAGCCGAGTGAAGCTTATCGAGCGGAGTGGGGCGCGGCGTACGAACGCAACGATGCACTGATCCAGGAAGCTGCTGCCAGTGGGCTCGATGTTGCAGTTTCTGATCTGATTCCGCAGGACAAGTATCGAGCGATGTTCGATGCTGTGATGACGTGGCTGATGGGTGCCGATAGTGAGCGCGTCTCCAGTCTCGACTACGCGCGGTATGCCGATTCGGAAGTGAATTGGTCCGTAGAGTCGGGTCTTGGTGCAATCATCGCTCATGCAGCGACTGGGTTAGATATCAGACTCAACACACCCGTCCTGCAGATCGAATCACGCCCTCGCGATGTTCTAGTGCAGACCAATCACGGGATGATCGAAGCTGCAGCGATCATCGTGACGGTGCCCACGAACGTTATCGCGAGCGGCACCCTCCGGTTCGTGCCGGACCTGCCAGAGAATTACAGCGCTGCATTCACAGGCGTTCCCCTCGGTGTTGCGAACAAGGTCTTCTTTCGCATGAAGCCGGGCACGCTGCCATTTGCGGGGACCACGCATTTCGTCGGCAGCGACCAGACCGCTCGCACCGCGAGTTATGCCACGCGTCCATCAGGTCATGATGACATCCTTCTCGCGTACTTCGGTGGCAGCCTTGCGATCGAACTGGAGCAACGCGGCGAACTCGAGCATTTCGCACGAAAAGAACTGACAGACATTTTCGGCGCGGGCTTCACTCACGACATCGTCGATTCCGTTTGCACCGCCTGGAGTACGGACCCCTGGTCTTTGGGTTCTTACTCTGTCGCGTTACCTGGCCAAGCCAACTCGCGCCATCAATTCAATGAACCTCTGCGCGAACGCATTCTGTTCGCCGGAGAGGCCTGCTCGGTCGAATTCTTCGGGACCATTCACGGAGCATGGTTCACAGCGGTGAGTGCTGCCGAGCGCGCCCTGAGCATTCTTCGAACTACGTGATGAACTGGGCGGCGGGCGAACAGATCGATGTCACGTTCGCGTTCATTGCCGCGCTTGCGGCATTGATGGTCGGCCTTTCCAAAGGTGGATTGAGCATGCTCGGCGCGATCGCCGTGCCGATGATGGCGCTGGTCATGTCTCCCGTGAAAGCCGCTGCGCTCCTGCTGCCGATCTACGTCGTGAGTGACTGGGTCGGTCTGTGGTCCTATCGCAAGGAATTCGATCGCCGCAATCTGATCATCCTGACATCGGCAGGCATCGTGGGGGTGGGCATCGGCTGGGCGACTGCCTCGCTCATCTCAGATCGGGTCGTTGGACTGATCATCGGATTCATCGGCGTAGGTTTCTGCGTGAATACCTGGCGCGTGCGCCATCGAGCGATGCAACCGAAGCCTGCCGATGTGCCACGAGGAGTGTTCTGGGGCACGGTGATGGGCTTCAGTAGTTTCGTTTCGCACTCGGGCGGTCCGCCGTATCAGGTGTACGTGTTGCCCCAGCAGCTTTCGAAAACTGTTTACGCCGGCACTACAACCATTCTGTTTGCGATGATCAATGCTGTGAAACTGGTGCCTTACTGGGCGCTTGGACAATTGAATGTTGGAAATCTGCGCACTTCACTCTGGCTCATGCCCATCGGCATCATCGGAACATTGGCAGGCGTCCGACTGGTCCGCGTGATTCCCCAGGAGATTTATTTCGCAGCCGTGCAATTGCTGCTATTCCTGGTGTCGCTTAAATTGATCTTCGATGGTCTTGCCACGCTTTAGCGAGGGAGAAACAGAGCATGCGTCGGC
>JBJMWN010000326.1:0-9935 GCA_045810085.1 Povalibacter sp.
CGCGTCGTGCATGCGACCTGTTGCGCCGTGAGATCAGGAGCGTGTTCGCCAACGTTGATGTGCTGGTGATGCCAACGGTCGCTAGCCTGCCGTCCCCGATAGAACCGATCGATGCAAGCCAAGCGCTGGATCCGATCCGCACGCGCAACACGTGGCCCTTCGATATGTTCGGGCTTCCCGCGATCACCGTGCCCTGTGGCTTCTCGACGTCCGGGCTTCCGATAGGTCTGCAGATCGTGGGTGCTCCCTTCGCCGAATCAACGGTCCTGGGACTGGCACACGCGTACGAACAGGCCACTGAGTGGCATCAGCGGGCGCCGTTGCGTCAGTCTTGAATGGCAGGCTTGCTTTCATGCACAACATCGCCGCCACATTCCTGTGAAAGTTGGTGGGCCCGCTGGGATTCGAACCCAGAACCAAGGGATTATGAGTCCCCTGCACTAACCGTTGTGCTACAGGCCCGCGTGAAGGCGGCGAATTCTAGCAATGTAGGAACAGCGATTCCTTTCGGAATCGCGCGCGTGCCCGCCAGGATGATGTCCCACGTCCATGTGCTCGATCCCGGCGCCTGCGAAATCCAGAAGCGCAGCCCGGGCGTACGTGCCAACACAGCTGGAAGTGGAATACAAGTGCAGCGACGGCCTCGCTTTCTTTTGTCCCGTTCGCTTCCATTCGGCCCGACTCGCAGGTCGACGAGTCACTGCCGTTGTTCATTGACTTGCATCTATCGCCAAATCTGCGCGAGTCGATGTGAGAAGAGATTGAAGATCTCGATTTTGCACAGGCCCAGAGAAAATATTTTCGGCATCCATTGCTTTCGGTAGATGTGCTAAGCAATGGAAATTGCTGACGCGCCGTCAGATATCCACAGAAGCGGTGGAAAACTTCTGGATAACACCGCCTTGACTTCACATATCTGCAGCGGATCATTGGCGCCGCGTTGAGTTGCTCGTTCTGTGATCAGCACGCGTGCAGTGTCAGTCCAAAGATGCTCACGCCCATGAGCCATTCGAAGTCAAGCGGGTCGCTGCAAAAAACTTTTCTGGAGAATCAGCAATGGCATCACTCATCCGGTCTCATTCCGCCGGTGCGAACGATCGTGCGACTACCGAAGCCATCGCGAAAGAAACCGAGACCGATGTCGAGCTGGTGCAGAAGATTTACAAGGATGAACTGACCTCATTGGCGAACGAGGCGAAGATCACTCAATACCTCGGCGTACTCGCAAGCCGTCGTGTGCGACTGTTATTGCGCAAGCACTGATCAGGATCTCGCTCCGTCGTTGAGCAACATTCGCGTTCGTGGCGCTTGACGAATAGCTCCATCGCATACAGCTCGAAGCCTTCGTTTCGTTTGGCTCACTCGGTTCCTTTCGAAGTACGCGTGTCGATCCAAGGTCGGTTCGGCGGGAGGGTCGCAGGACTCGCTGTCGCCGTGAAACACATCGAAAACGGTCGACGCAGAATCGGGTGCTGCTCCGCAGCGGCCATCCACATGGACAGCTCCGGATTGTTGCGGACGCGCCAAGCAGATATATAGATCGCCCGCCGGGCTCGCCACTCGTGCACTGCGGAACCTGACGTGAATACAACGCATTGAGACGGATCGGCGGCCTCTCGCCAGGGCTCATGGAACATGCACAGCGAATCTTCACAGACCAACCTATCACTCAGGCGTCTGGCACCGCCCCTGCGTAAGAAATCGCCGCGTGAAGCCTCTCGCGATCGCGTTTTGATCCTGACTTCCGGTCTCGGATACGGTCACGTGCGCGCAGCGCAGGCTGTGGAGGCCGCGTTGCTCCAGCGATCGATGGATGTACGCATCCTCGATCTTTGGTCGCTCATGAATCCTGGCGCGGCCGCTATCGTCCATCAGACGTATCTGCGCCTGGTGCAGGAATATCCCGACCTGTACGAGCGGATTTATCAACTCGACGAACGCACCTGGCGTCAGATTCTCGAAAGTGAAGCGGGGCCACCGCCGCATGTGCTCGAAGTGCTGGAGCTGATCTCGGAAATCGCAGCCGGCTCGGATGCCGAAGCGAAAAGCGGTGGACAGTACGCGAGCGATCGATTTCTGCTTTCGCTGTTGTATAACTCGCTGCCGTACAACGGTGCGAGCCTTGCGGGCAATGGAGTGCGTGCGCGTCTCGCAATCATGAAATGGTCGTGGCTGCGACTGAGCAAACGATTGGAATCGATCGTGAATTCGTACGCACCCGACGTGATTATCGGCACGCAGATGATTCCGGCCGCGATGATTTCGGCGTTGAAGCGTCGCAATCGTATTCGCGTGCCTCTGATCGGCGTGCTCACCGATTACGGCATTCACGATTTCTGGCGGCAGCGAGGCGTCGATCGTTACTGCATTGCGCATTCTTCGATCGCGACTGCTGATCATGAGCCCACGCAGGCGATCGCAACCGGTGTGCCGCTCATGCCGGCCTTTACCCAACCCCTCTCGCAGGTAGAAGCCAAGCGTCAGTTGAGCCTCGATCCGCAGCGCCCCTATGTGCTCATCCTGGGCGGTGGCTTGGGTCTGAGTGTCGATGCGATCGCTGCACGACTGCTCGAGCGTCACTCATCCAAGTGTTCATTCATCGTGATGCCCGGTAAGAATGCGAACGTGAGAGTCGCGCTGTCGCGTCATTTGAATCGCGATGGACGCAGTACGTCGCTGGGTGATGAACGTATGCGCATCTTCGATTGGACGGATCGCATGGATGTTTTCATTCGCGCGGCGGACATCGTCGTGGGCAAGCCTGGCGGTGTCTCAGTTGCCGAAGTGCTTGCGTGTGGTCGACCGTTGTTGGCAACGCGATCACTGGGTGGACAGGAAGGTTTCAACGTTCGATTCCTCGAACAGAATCGCGTCGGCGCTCTGGTTCCAGACACCGGGCTTGCTGATCGCATCGACTCGATGATGGCTGACTCGCAGAGCCTCGCTGAGATGCAGCAGCGCGCCTGGGCGCTCGGCATCCGCGATGGCGCGTCCCGAATCGCTGAGATGACGCTCGACTTCATTGCACGCCAGCGGTACCAGATCGCTCAAGAATCGCAATGAAGTGGCTGCATCGCTGTGCACGCCAAGTACTCGGGTGGGTCGATGCCTGGTACTACCGTCGCTATCAGCTGCGCACGCTCGGTCCGGTCTTGTATCTCGGTCATGCAACGTACCGAGGTCCACGCATCGACTTTCCCGATGGGACCGTATTGCGTGACAACGATCCGATCGGTCGATTGCACTTCAACAACTCCAGCATTGCGGCATTGGGCGAAGGCTCGATGCACCGCGTGGGATTTAGGTTTGCGAAGTTGATGCGCGAATCATTGCGTCAATTGAATGACGCTGCGCTCAACGATCCCGATCTTCAGCGCATCTCGGTTTTTCAGGGCGTCACGTGGATTCCTTCGCATGGCGAAGTTGTAGGCTTCGTAAGCACTCCTATGCCGATGAATTGGCGAACCCGTATGTTGACGGCGCATTTCAGAATGCTTTCATGGGTATTCGCGCCCGCAAACAAAATTCGAGATCGAGGAAACACCGAGCCCCGGCTCTACTGGCTCACTCGTCAGACGCTTGCGAATAACGTCAGTAAGCTTAAGAAGGAAAAAAGTGCTGAGCGGCAGTGGAAGGCAGACACCGATACCAATGCGCAGTTGTCTGTATGAATGTGCAAGCCGCTGAGATGCCAGGGTTAAGCACTCGGAAAATTCAAGGCACGCTCTATCTCACTTTCGATGATGGTCCAGATGCCGACTGGACACCGCGAATTCTCGATGTGCTCGCGCAAGCCGGTGCGAAAGCAACATTCTTCGTGATTGGCGACGCGGCGCGACGTCGACCCGAGTTGTTACGCCGCGCGGTGGCGCAGGGCCATGGCATTGGCAATCACACTCGAACGCATCGGCATCCGTGGACAATGAGTTCGACGGCTGCGCGCGACGAAGTTCGTGAAGGCGCTGCCATCATCGAGGACATCGTCGGTGCACGAGCGAATTGGTACCGAGCGCCTCACGGACGCAATCGTGCATGCATGACGGAAGCTGCGCGTGAATGCGGCCAGTCAGTCGTGAACTGGCATCTGAGCGCGGTTGATTGGGGTCTGCTGGGTCAGTCGAAGAGCATCGAAGGACGACTGCGTCGAGCACAATCGGGCGACATCGTGCTCATGCACGATGGCCGCAACAAACACAATCGCCCCGATGAACTGGTGAAGGTCCTTCCCGCGTTTCTCGCAGCACTCACGTTACGCGGAGTGCAATCCTCCGCGCTGAGCACGCAGGCCTGAGCCACTGCCTCTATTGGAAGTAGGTTTGGTATTCGGCCGGCATCGAGTTGATGGATCGAATCTCCAGATCCTTGTAGAACACTTCCGCGGCTTCGCTCTGCACCTGTAACTTGCCGCGCGTTAACGGCACGACCTTACCGTCGACAACGTGACGTGAGTTCTTCACCGCGAGAACGACTTTGCCGTTCGCGATGTGAATACAGCGATCGTCGTAGCAGACCAGCTCGATCTGATTCCAATCGTTCTTGATCTCGGTGTTGTCGCTGATCTGGCAGTAGTTGTCAGCTGCGCCATACTTTTCCTTGTCGGCAGCAAAGGTGAGCCAGGGAGCTCCTTTCTGATAGCGATAAAACTTGCTGCCTTCGGGCTTGCTCGCGGGTATATCCACCTGTGCTTTCGCAATCGTCCAGTATTCGCCGATCCCATCCTCGATGATCTGGAACTCCTGTGCCTGCATCCACGAATGCCAATAGTCGACACCCCACGGACCGGTGCTGTGATAGAGAACGCCGGAGTCTTTCAGTTCAGTGAGCCGTGGCTGCCACTTGAGTTCGCCCCATTTGAACTTCGCGCGAAAGTGATAGTTGGAGAATTCCTTCTTGGTCGCGGCGCTGCCATAGATTTCGCCTGAAACCCGAAGAATCGGTGTGCCGTGATCATCACTGACCGAGAACACGTGCTTGCTGTCCTTGTTGAGTCCCACCGGCTTCAATGAGTTCGGCGCGGTGCCGGCGACGACTGACGCCATGACATCGCCCGGATAACTCAAATACACGTCCCACTGACTGAGGTTCTTGTCGAGCAACTTCTGCCAGGGCTGATCGGCCGCATGCGCTGTAAGACCGATCAATGAAGTGAGCAGGAGCAGATACGCAGGGATTCGGTTCATGTCGGAGTAAATGGCAGAGTGGTGAATGAAGAACGATGCGCGGTCATTATATAGGTGTGAAGCATCAGCTTCGGGCAATGGTATCGGCGTACGCGCGTTGCTAAGCTCATCCGCGCGGAATCGCCAGCTTCGGGCAACCGCATGACCGTTTCTACGCCAACGCGATGATCTTGGATTGGCTTTGGGGCGTCAGCGGTTCGCGATCGACTACAAAGAAGGATGAGGGGAACGATGGCAAGCACGGCAATGTCGGGCTCTCGAGATCAGGCGGGCGTCGATGCAAAACATCGGCGGGTGATCTTCGCGTCATCGTTGGGCACCGTCTTCGAATGGTATGACTTCTATCTCTACGGCTCGCTTTCGGCCGTGATCACCAAGCAGTTCTTCTCCGGCGTCAATGAGACGACAGGTTTCATTTTCGCGCTGTTGGCCTTCGCCGCAGGCTTCTTCGTACGCCCGTTCGGTGCGCTGCTGTTCGGTCGCTTCGGCGATCTGGTCGGGCGCAAATACACCTTCCTCGTCACGATCGTCATCATGGGCCTGTCGACTGCAATCGTCGGCATGCTGCCAAGCTACGCATCGATCGGTGTTGCTGCGCCGATAATCCTGATCACGCTGCGACTGTTGCAAGGTCTCGCGCTCGGCGGTGAATACGGTGGCGCTGCGACCTATGTCGCCGAGCACGCGCCTGCAGAAAAGCGCGGTCTCTACACGAGCTGGATTCAGACCACTGCCACGCTGGGTTTGTTTTTGTCGCTTCTCGTGATTCTGCTCTGTCGCATCACGCTCGGAGATGCGTTCGAAGTCTGGGGTTGGCGCATTCCGTTTCTCGTTTCCATTCTCCTGCTCGCTATCTCGGTCTACATCCGTCTGCAGTTGCAGGAGTCGCCCGCATTCCTCGAAATCAAGGCCGAAGGCAAGCTCTCGAAAGCGCCACTGAGTGAAGCGTTCGGTCAGTGGAGCAACCTCAAAGTCGTGATTCTCGCGCTGCTCGGCGCAACGGCGGGTCAAGCAGTCGTGTGGTACGGCGGTCAGTTTTACGCGCTGTTCTTTCTCGAAAAGATTTTGCAGGTCGAGGCAAAAGCGGCGAATCTGATTCTCGCTGCAGCACTGTTGATCGGCACGCCGTTTTTCGTTGTGTTCGGTTCGCTCTCTGATCGCATCGGGCGCAAGAAGATTGTGATGGCAGGCTGTCTTCTGGCTGCGGTCACCTATTTCGCCGTGTTCAAAGGACTGACGCATTTCGCGAATCCCGCGTTGGAGCATGCAGTCGCAAACGCGCCTGTGACAGTCGTTGCGGCGCCAGAAGATTGCTCATTTCAGTTCGATCCGGTGGGCAAAAAGGCATTTACGAAGTCTTGCGACGTGGCGAAATCGGTACTCGCGAAGGCGGGCGTTCCTTATCAGAACGAAGCTGCACCCGCGGGTTCGATTGCTCAAGTGCGCGTCGGCAATGGCCCAACCGCGACGACGGTTGCTTCCTTTGCCGGAAACACGTTGGCGAAGCCTGAGTTCAAAGCCGCATCGGATGCATTCAGCTCGCGTCTCAAGGAAGTCTTGCTTGCGGGCGGCTACCCGCCGAAAGCCGATATGAGTCAGGTCAACTATCCGATGCTGATCCTGCTCTGCACGTATCTGGTGATACTGGTGACTATGGTCTACGGGCCGATCGCCGCGTGGCTGGTCGAACTGTTCCCGACACGCATCCGCTATACCTCCATGTCTCTGCCGTATCACATCGGCAACGGTTGGTTCGGAGGATTCTTGCCGGTCACCTCGTTTGCGATCGTTGCGGCGACCGGCAACATCTATAACGGGTTGTGGTATCCGATCATTGTTGCAGTGATGACCTTCGTCATCGGCACGCTCTTCTTGCGAGAGACTAAGGGTCAGCCCCTCGTGCAGTAGGGGAGTGAGGCAGCAGCTCGTCAATCAAATAGCGAGCTGCTGGCTTCGACCCCGCTTTCATTTGTTCGGCGCCCTCTCGTGAAGCACCGAGTCCTGCGATAGCAGCGCCAGAGTGCAGTTGCAGCATTTGCGCCCAGTGCTTCAGGCACCAAACGCGACCAAATCCGTCCTGTCGTCTCTGGCACGTGACTTGAATGTCACGCGGTAAGCTCTGCATCATCGTGCGGGATCAGCTACCTGCCGGATGAGTAACGCAGCGCTGCGTTAGAACATTCCTAAATCCATCGACGGATAACTCATATGACCCGAAATGTTTCGCGTCGCGACTTCCTGCATATGGTGGGTGCCGCTGGCGGCTCCACTGCTGTCTATCGTGCAGCTCTTGGTCTTGGGCTATTTCCCGCGATCTCGCATGCAGCTCGTCCACAGATTGCAGCCGCAGGTAAAAAGCCGGCGAAGGTGCTCATTCTCGGCGCCGGCATCTCAGGTCTGACCTCTGCGTATGAGCTCAGCAAGAAAGGCTACGACGTCCAGATTCTCGAAGCTTCGTTCCGGGCCGGTGGCCGCAATATGACGGTGCGCAATGGCGATCGCATCGACGAGACGGGTTATCCGCAGATCTGCAACTTCGACAAGGACCCGGACCTCTACTTCAATTGCGGCCCGGCGCGCATCCCGGGTCATCACGTGAATCTGCTTCATTACTGCAAGGAACTGGACGTCGAACTCGAACCCTTCATCAACGACAACCGCAACGCGTGGGTGCAGGACGATGCGATGTTCGGCGGCAAGCCGATCCGCGCTCGCGAATACATGTCGGACTCGCGCGGTTTTGTAGCCGAGCTCATGGCGAAATCAATGAGGCCGGAGCAATTCGCCGCGGCGATGACAGCCGACGATTACGAACGGCTGCGCGAATATCTGAAATATCTTGGAACACTGGATCCTGGTTTCAAGTATGTCGGCACCAGCAACGCGGGCCTCGCTAAGCACGACTACACGAGTCCGGAAGTGCTCAAAGCACCGCTCGATGGGCGTGAGCTGCTCAAATCGAAGTTCATGGCGATCATGAGCTTTGGCGAAACTGACGATCAGGCCGCCATGATGATGGAGCCGGTCGGAGGCATGGATCGCGTGGTCGCGGGATTTCTGCGCAAGGTCGGTCACCTGGTGCAATTGAACTCACAGGTTCAGGCGATTCGAGTGAAGCCGAAAGGTGTCGATGTCACGTATCGTCGCGACGGTGAGATGGTCACGACGAGCGCGGACTACTGCCTCACCTGCATTCCGATGCATCTGCTCGCAGGCATCGATCACAACTTCCCGAAGGAGTACGCGGCAGGATTTACATCGATTCCGCGCGGCAAGCTGTTCAAGATCGGCTTTCAGATGAAGGAGCGTTTCTGGGAGCGCGAAGGAATTTACGGCGGAATTTCCTGGACCCTGCAGGACATCCAGCAGCTCTGGTATCCGGCCCACGGCATCAATCACAAGAAAGGCGTCATGCTCGGTGCATACACGTTCTCACCTGAAGCGGGCGAAAAGTTTGCTCGACTCGCACCTGCGGATCGTCTGGAACTCGCCATGCAGCAGGGGGAAAAGATTCACCCCGACTATCGCAAGTATGTGGAGAGTGGTGTGAGCATCGCGTGGCATCAGATGAATCACATGCTCGGCTGTGCGGCGCAATGGGACGAATCGCTGTTCAACCAGTGGTTCAAGACATTGCAGACGCCCGTCGGTAATCACTATCTGATCGGAGATCAAGTGAGCTATCACCCCGGCTGGCAGGAGGGTGCGATGGCTTCGGCGCATCACGCAATTGCAGATATCGATGCGCGCGTGCGTGCAACTCAAGGGGTGGCCGCATGAAGTCCCGTATCAGCTTGATGCTCGCGTCCGCGATTGCCTCGCTGACGATGGCAAATGCAATGGCCGCGAACGAGTTCGATTACTGCTTGGTGTGTCACGGAGCAAACGGGAACGGCAACCTTGCGATTCACGCGCCGAAGTTGTCGGGAGTGGAGCCGTGGTACATCGCGCGCCAGCTCGAGAACTTCGCAGATGGCATTCGCGGGACACCGGCGGAGGATGCGCCCGGTCACGAGATGGGTCCGATCGGGATGAGACTGAAGAAAGAAGACAAGGTGGATGCAGCGGTGCAGTTCATCGGCTCTCTGAAGTCGCAGCGACCTGCAGCGACCGTGACTGGCAACGCGAAGCACGGCAAGCAGTTGTACACCACATGTGCGAGTTGCCATGGCGCGGCGGGCCAAGGAAATGCAGCAGTCCAGGTGCCCGCGCTGACCTCACGTACCGACTGGTATCTGGTTACTCAGCTCAATAATTTCAAACTAGGTCTCCGCGGCGCTGATGAGCGCGATATTTATGGTGCGCAGATGCGAGCGATCGCTTCCACTCTGCCCGACGACAAAGCCATCGCAGACGTCGTCGCTTACATCAACACGCTTAAATAACTTGCAACTGGCGCACCTCGTCGTGAGGTGCGCATCCTTCTCGATCACCCGCTCTCAACGAGCTTCAAGGAGTCGTTATGACCAGACGAGATCGTTCTGCGCCTTTGTCCCGCCTCGCGTTGGGCTGTGCGCTCGCATTCGGATCAATCGGCGCGAGTCACGCAGCGGACGTCGTTCGTCATCCGTTGGGTGGCGGCAGCACGTTCCCGATCGCACGTGCGGTCGAGGTGCCCGCTGGCAAGACCATCATTTTCCACAGTGGTACCACGCCGGCACCTCAGGATCCGAAAGCGGTTGAAGGCTCTCCCGAGTATTGGGGTGATACCAAGACCCAGGCGATGAGCGCTTTCGGTCGTATCAAAGAATCGCT
>JBJMWN010000327.1:0-26134 GCA_045810085.1 Povalibacter sp.
TAGGTGATGAGCCCCGCGACGGCGCCGGCGATGATCCCGGCCAGTATCGACTTGCCGAGGCCTTTCACTTTTTCCCGAACAACGCGTCGAGCGCGGCGCGCGCCGCGTCGGCCTCACCCGTGGGCGCGATATAGGCACCCACCTTGGGCTTGTAGTGATCGCAGAAGTTGGCCTTGTCCTTCTCGCGCACTTCTTCGGCCGTGGGCTCGCGGCAGTGCTTGGCAACGCGCGTGTCGTATTCCACGCACATCCGGCACACGTGCAGCTCGGAACGGCAGGCCTTGCACTCCTCGAGCCGGCGCAGCGGCAGTGTGAGCGCCTCGAGCGAGGCGCCGCATTTCCAGCAGGCGAGGCCGTGTCCCATGCTTATCCCTTGAATCCCTTCGCCACGATGTACACCTCGCGCGACTCCTTGCGCGAGGCGCCGGGCGTGCGGATCAGCACCTTCTCGAACAGCTGGCGCAGCTCCTTCATGTAGTCGTCCGAGCCCGAGCCCTGGAACATCTTCGCCACGAAGGTGGCGCCGGGCTTCAATGTCGTGCGCACCGTGTCGAGCGCCAGCTCGAGCAGGTACATCGAGCCCGCCTGGTCGGCCGAGTCGATGCCCGAGAGGTTCGGCGCGATGTCCGAGATGATGAGATCGAAGCGGCCGCCCTCCAGCCATCCGAGCAGCTGCTCCACCACCTTCTCGTCGGTGAAGTCACCCTGGATGAAGTCGACATTGGCCACCGCGTCCATGGGCAGGATATCCGTGGCCAGCACGCGGCCCTTGCGGCCCACCAGCCGGCCCGCCACCTGCGACCAGCCACCGGGTGCTGAGCCGAGATCCAGGATGCGCATCCCGGGCTTGATGAGCCGGTCCTTTTCGTTGAGCTCGATGAGCTTGTACGCGGAGCGCGAACGGTAGCCGTCGATCTGCGCCTGCTTCACGAACGGATCGTTGACGTGGCGGCGCAGCCATTCACTGCTGCTCTTGGTCCGGGGCATAATGGCGCGCATTCTACCTCTGCCTCTGCCCGGGTGACGGGCCAGGAAAGGAACTCTCGAGTGATCCGCATCACCGAGCTGGCGCTGCCGCTCGATTACCCGCCCGACGCGCTGCGCGCGGCCGTGCTGAAACGGCTGCAGATCCGCGACGCCGACCTGCTCGACGTCCAGCTGTTCAAGCGCAGCTACGACGCGCGCAAGAAACACGCCATCAAGTTCGTCTGCATCGTCGACGTGTCCGTGCGCGACGAAGCCGCGGTGCTCGAGCGCTTCGCGCGCGACGCGCAGGTGAAGCCCGCGCCGGATACTTCCTACCACCCGGTCGCCAGGGCGCCCGCGGGGTTGAAGGATCGGCCTCTCGTCGTGGGTTTCGGCCCCGGCGGGTTGTTTGCCGCGCTGTTGCTGGCGCAGATGGGATTCAAGCCCATCGTGCTCGAGCGCGGCCGCGACGTACGTCGGCGCACGCAGGACACCTGGGCGCTGTGGCGCAGGAACATCCTCACGCCGGAGTCGAACGTGCAGTTCGGCGAGGGCGGGGCGGGCCTGTTCTCCGACGGCAAGCTCTACAGCCAGATCAAGGATCCGAAGTTCTACGGTCGCAAAGTGATGCAGGAATTCGTGCAGGCGGGCGCTCCGGAAGAAATCCTGTATGTGAGCAAGCCGCACATCGGAACGTTTCGATTGACAGGTGTGGTTTCGCGAATGCGCGAACACATCATCAGTCTCGGCGGTGAAGTTCGCTTCGAGAGCAAAGTCGTCGATGTCCTGATTGAAAATGGACAGATGCGTGGAGTGGTGCTCGAGAACGGTGAGCAAGTGTCGAGTCGTCATGTCGTGCTCGCACTGGGACACAGTTCGCGCGACACGTTTCGCGTGCTGCATCGGCGGGGTGTCTTCATGGAACCCAAGCCGTTCGCGATTGGGTTTCGTATCGAGCATCCCCAGTCACTGATCGATAAAGCTCGGCTGGGAAAATATGCGGGGCACCCCGAACTCGGTGCTGCCGACTACAAGCTTGTTCATCATGCGAAGAACGGTCGCGCGGTGTACAGCTTCTGCATGTGTCCTGGCGGAACGGTGGTTGCTGCAACTTCGGAACCGAAGCGCGTGGTGACGAACGGCATGAGTCAGTATTCGCGCAACGAGCGCAATGCAAATGCAGGCATCGTCGTCGGTATCAATCCACAGCAGGATTTTCCTGGCAGCCCGCTCGCGGGTGTGGAGCTTCAGGAACAACTGGAAGCGCATGCATATACGTTGGGCGGTGAGGATTACTGCGCGCCCGGTCAACTGGTCGGCGATTTCGTTCGGGGCCTAGCTTCGAGCCAATGGGGTGAGGTGGAGCCGTCGTACACACCAGGCGTTCGGCTGGTTGATATGGGAAGCGCGCTGCCAGGTTATGCGATCGAGGCGATGCGCGAAGCAATGCCCGAATTCGGCAAACAGATCCGCGGGTTTGATCGCGCAGATGCAATCCTCACAGGCGTCGAGACGCGTACCTCATCGCCTGTGCGGATCACCCGCGATGATGAGACGCTGCAGAGCCTGAATGTGCGAGGCCTCTATCCGTGCGGTGAAGGAGCGGGGTATGCCGGGGGAATTCTTTCCGCGGGCGTCGATGGCATCAAAGTGGCAGAAGCCGTTGCACACTCGATGCTGGGTATGCACGAAGTGCGTGCTGCAATTCCAAGCACACCAGGGATGAGTTAATACCTTCCTATGAAACTCGACGAAATAAAAAAACTTCAGCAAAAAAAGTACCGGCAGCAGTTCGGCCATTATCTGGTCGAAGGCGAACATCTGGTACTGGAGTTGCAGAAGGCGGCGCAGACCAATGTGCGACTGAGAGACTGCAAGGTTTACGTCACCGCTGAGCGTGAACACTGGACCAGTCCGTTCGAGGTTCATGTGATCAGCAATCGTCACATGGATCAGATTGCCGAAACCGAAAATCCGCAAGGCATCGTTGCGCTGGTACCGTTGCTGCCGCCACCGGCGCCGCAGATCGATGAACAATCGATTTACCTGTACGAAGTTCAAGATCCCGGCAACCTGGGCACGATCCTGCGAACGCTCGCCTGGTTCGGGAAATTCCGATGTCTGCTGAGTCCGGGCAGCGTCGATCCGTACAACTCCAAAGCAATCCGCGCCAGCATGGGTGCGATCTTCCATGTACCGCTCGAGCTGGATGTGACACCCGATGCTTTGCGTAGTCGCTTCAATCGCGTGGCTCGCCTCGACATGCGCGGCGATCCGATTCAAACGGCGGAGTTCAAGAAGTTCTCGTGCTATCTGTTCGGCAACGAAGCGCGTGGCTTGCCGCCAGAGCATTTCAGCAAGTTGAATGCACAGTCGTACACGATCGCGGGCGGTGACAGGATCGAATCACTGAATCTCGCCTCCGCAGTGAATATGTGCGCGTACGAGTTACGCCGTTAATTCTCTGTCAGCTGCTTTTCGAGCATCTCGCGGGCGCGATTGACGAGCACGTTCATCTCGAAAGGTTTGGTCATGATCTCCATGCCGGCTTCGAGATGACCATTACCGACCGCGGCATTTTCGGCATAGCCCGTAATGAACAGCGTCCTGAGTCCGGGTCGTAACGCTCGCGCTGCATCCGCGACCTGCCGACCATTCATTCCACCCGGCAATCCGACATCCGTCACCAACAGATCCACACGCGCATTCGACCTGAGTATGTTCAGTGCCGCCGGACCGTCGGGCGCACGTAGCGTCTGATAACCCGCTTCATTCAGCACATCTGAAATGACCATTCGCAACGTCGCCTCATCATCGACGACCAGGATGATCTCGCCATCTCCCGAATTCATTTCCACTTTCGGCGGACTGGGCTCGGGTTGTTCGATCGGACCACCGAAGCGCGGCAGATACAGACACATCGTTGTGCCCTTGCTCACTTCTGAATAAATCCGTACCTGGCCTCCTGACTGGCGCACGAAACCATAGATCATCGACAGGCCAAGCCCCGTGCCTTGCCCGAGCGGCTTGGTGGTGAAGAACGGATCGAATGCCCGCGCGATCACTTCGGGTGTCATGCCGGTGCCCGTGTCCGTCACGCACAGAGAGACATACTGGCCCGTCGGCAGGTCGTACTCGGAGGATGCGCGATAGTCGATCCACTTGTTTGCAGTTTCGATCGTCAGTCTGCCGCCGTTGGGTGCCATCGCATCGCGAGCATTGATGCACAAGTTCAGCAATGAATTTTCCAACTGCGATGGATCGGCGAGAGTCGGCCAGAGTCCGGCCGACCCAACGACTTCGACATCGACGTCAGGTCCCATCGTGCGGCGAATCAACTCTTCCATCCCGGCGATCATCCGATTCACATCCACCGGTTTCGGATCGAGCGTCTGTCTGCGCGAAAACGCGAGCAGTCGCTGTGTCAGCGTTGCGGCGCGACGCACTGCATCCCGACCTGCACTCATGTAACGCTCGATACCGGGTTTGCCATCGGCGAGCCGGCGCTCAATCAGGCTCATGCTGCCTTCGATGGCAGCGAGCAGATTGTTGAAATCGTGTGCAACGCCACCCGTGAGTTGGCCGACTGCTTCCATCTTCTGCGACTGCCGCAGCGCTTCTTCCGCTTCCCGTAGACGCTGCTGGTCGCGCAACTGATCGGTGACGTCATAGACGAACTGATACGCACCAATGCGCCGACCTTCCTTGTCGAACAGGACGTTGAAGCGCATCTCATAGGAGCGTCGCGTGAACGTGGGATCGCCAAATTCGCCGATGCTGGTGTGTGCTTCACCTTCCAACGCACGTCTCCATGCTTCGTGGACGGCTGCCTGGTGCTCAGGACGGTCAGCGAGCGCATCCAGCATGTTTCTACCCACGACCGGACGCACGCCATAGATCCTTTCGAATTCATTGGCGGCTGCACGATTGACTGCCAGCCAGCGATAGTCGAGACCAACCACCTGCACGAACGCATCCGTTCCTTCGACGATGTCGGCGAGGATCTTGCGCTCCGCCAACGTTTGCTGGATGCGACGCTCGAGCGCTTCTTCGTTTTCCTTTCGAGCGCTGATATCCGTTGCAGTGCCGAACCACTCGAGGATGTTGCCGCTGGTATCGATAATCGGTACGGCGCGCGAGAGTATCCATCCTAGCGAACCATCGACGCGACGTACTCTGTGCTCGAGCTGGAAGATTCTTTTTTCTTCGATTGCTCGTTGAACGGCAGCTTTCACCATGAACTGATCGTCTGGATGAATATCGCTTTCATGCCACGAGCCGCGAGGTAACTGTTTGTCTTCGATCAAACCCTGACCTTCGATCTCGAGCATCTGACTCCAGTCGCCACTCATGCGATAAACCGCATCCGCGCTCGCGTTCACCAATGCTCGCAGTCTTGCTTCGCTCTGACGCATGCCGGCGTTGGCCGCTTCGCGAATACGCTCGGTCATTACGATCTGAGTGCTCTCGGTGCACACGCAGTACATGCCCGCGACCTCTCCGGTTTCATCGAGCACTGGCGAATACGAGAAGGTGAACCAGGTCTCCTCATCGAATCCCTTGCGATTCATCAAGAGCGGAAGGTTTTCGCGATACGTCGCAATGCCAGACATGGCCGAGTCGATCAAAGGAGCGATGTCGGACCAGATCTCAGCCCAGATATCCGCGAATCGCGCGCCCAACGCACTCGGATGTTTTTTGCCGAGGATCACCGAATAGGGATCGTTGTAGAGAAATCCGAGCGCCGGCCCCCACGCGACGAACATGGGAAATTTGGAATGCAGCAGCAGACCGACCACGGAGCGCAACGATTGAGGCCAATGTTGTGGAGGCCCCAGAGGAGATTGGGACCAGTCGTGATTGCGCATCAGCGAACCCATCTCTCCGCCATCCTGGAGAAATGCAAGCTCTGCTGCAGGCGCGAGTGTGGGTTTCATCGGCCAGCCATGACGACGCGATTGCGGGACGGCAGGTCCGCTATGTTGAGCCAGGTTGTTTTGTGGACGCCGAGAACTCGAAGAGCGCCGGCGCAGCGGAATAATGCGGAACCCGCGTAGTGAGTTCCGCTGCCTTTAGTTGCGAGTCATCGCTCGGCTGCCGCGTTCAGTCGTTGTAGTCGAGCCGTGGATACCAGTCCGTGCCGCGTCCTTCAGGAGTGGTATCGAGAATGGTCCACAGTGGCATGAGGTCAGGTGCACCGCGCGGATCTTGTCCTGGATCCGCGGTCTCGCCACCCATCTCGCCGCTCCAGAAATGACGGATCGTACCGTCGCCACGTGTGAAAACATGATAACCGGCGTCGTCTCCGCCATCGGGCCTGACTGCTCGATAGTCGCGACTGAAATCACCTGCGGTGTCTGAATACAACTTCAGATTGCGCCAGCCGCGTTCATTCTTGAATGCGATCAGGCGCTCGATCGGAGCGCGCGCGACGATCGCGAACGCAACGCGTTGTTCGACGTCCTGCACTTCGCCGTCCCATGCGCTCAACAGCGAGGTGCACATCGGGCAGGGCCGTTCGCGCTGAGGTCCGAACATGTAGGTGTATATGACCAGGCTCTGTTTGTCGCCGAACATGGCGGCGAGGCTGACAGGACCGTTCTCGCTCTGAAATGTATAGCCCTTCGTGACTTCGGGACCGGGCGGCAAAGCACGACGCTGTTCGGCCACGCGTTCGATGTGTCGGCGCAGCTCGATCTCTTCCGCAAGCAATGCCTCGCGTGCGCGGCGATACTCTTCGCTCTCGCCTGGCCAGCGAAATTTGCTGCGTTTTGCCAGCTCGGTGGCGGGTACCAGGCCCGGCTGATTCGAGGCGGGCTGACTTGACCTTGACTGATTGGACCTTGGCTGACTGGACATGCTGCGCTCCTGAACCGTAGGACGGGCCCCGAAGGACGTGCGGGATCTGGCGTCTCCGACACTCTTGGCGCAGACGGTTGGCGCGATCGGTAGGTTCCATAGTGTTGTGGCCGAAATCAGCTCGAGATTGCGTTCACAACTGACTCACCGGCTCGAAGCGTTGTCGTCTCGGAGCAAGTGTCACGATGAGCACGGAACAGAGCGCCTGGATTCGTGTGCCGTGTCATTCTGGTGCCTGTGCGAAAGCTGGTGCTCTCTTTGTTATCGGTCGTGGTGGTCAGCTCGCGTATGTTTCAGTTGCGCTGTCGAGTCTTTTCACATCGCTGCCCGCGATGCTGCTGCACGCGCTGAATCAGGTGAATGATATGCACTTTAGTCGCTCGCCTTTTGAGGTCGGAAGCAGTAGCGTCACGCCATCCTTCATCTGAACAATCGCCCGGAGCCGAGCATGCAGCGTGCATTTGCGATCGCACTGGGAATCTTCTGCGGTTTCGCCGCTTTCGCGATTGGGTGGAGTGTTACCGCTTCGAAGCCGATCGCTGGTGCATGTGCCCTCGCGTTCGCTGCCATCGTGGCGGTCTGGTGCGAGAAGTCCGCATCTCTGAAGCTTCAGACCGACGCAGTTCCAAGGTCCTACAAGTGGCTGGCCTTGATCGCGAGTGTGCTTGCGCTCGTGCAGGTCGGACGCGAGACCATCTTCATGGTCGACTCCACGGCGGTGGGTTACTCGAACCTGCCGTCCAGCCAATTCGAACTGCGCCACAGCTGTCTGTCCTCTTACTTTTGCGCCGCCAAGGTCGTCGACACGCAACCCAACATTTACGACGAATCGATCTATGCGCTGCCGTCGAACCCGAATGAGCCGCGCAAGCCTCGCGTGCTCGACGGTTTCAAAATCGATCAGTTTGAATATCCACCACCCTTTTTACTGATGCCCCGTGTGCTGCGCTTGATCGCACCGGAATTCCTGCCGCATCGCGCGCTCTGGTTTGGGCTCAACTTGTTAGTCATCGGCGGCGCGATGTTGTTCGCCGCACGCTCATTGGGTAGCTCTGCAGGAAGCCGCGCCATCATTTTGCTGCCGCTCATCTTCATGGCACTGCCCACGATAAGCATGCTGCAGAAAGGCAATATTCAAGGCATGGTCATCGCGCTCGCGATGATCGCGATGCTGTGTTTCGAGCGCGGCAAGAATGCTGTCGGTGGTGCGCTACTCGCGTATACCGTGGTGAGCAAACTCTTTCCGGGTTTGCTGCTGTTCTATCTTCTTGTACGCAAACAATGGAACGCACTTGCCTGGACGGCCGCGATGGGCGTCGTCTACCTCCTGCTGTCGGTTGCAGATGTCGGTACGCAGCCGTACTTCGCATTCATGAAGCATCTGCCGGGTCTGGTGGGTGGCGAAGCATTCCCTGCCTTCCGCAACCCGGCTGCAATGGCGATCAATCTTTCAATCCCAGGACTGATCTTCAAACTCAAACTGTTCGACGTACCAGGGATGGGCTTCGCGGCCGCGAAGCTCGTCGGCTGGATCTACACGGTCGTGGCCGTTGCGATGACGATAGTGATGGCGCGTCGTGTTCGTACGGAGCAGGAAAAAACGGTGGTCTTCCTCGCGATCCTTACGCTCGCGACGCTGCGAAGCCCGTTTCTACCGACCGCGTATGCTGCGTTCCCGCCGCTCTGGCTGCTCACGCTTGCGGGTGCGGTCATGGCGCCGACAATTCGAACCTTGATGGGGATCGTATTGCTCTGCCTCCTTCTCAACGTCTACTCAGCGCTCGATCTGCTTCCGCCCAGAAGCATGGCGTTGTTGAGTGCGCTTCCACAGGCTGTGTTGATCGGCTTGCCCATCTGGGTGTTCTTCTGGCTGAGGCCAGCGCCCAAGTTGACAGGGAACTCCGCGGCTCTGCAGCCCACCGCGGCTTAAATCCGTGAGCACCATTCCAACTTCTGCCTTGGCGTGAGTTGCAGAAGATGCGTCGTCGCGCGAGTAGACTGATGCGCTGAAGCACCTGACGACTTTCCGTTCTCGCAAATCTCCGTACCCATAACACCAAAGCACAATCGGAGCGAAGCATGCAGCGTCTGTTTGCCATTGCACTCGGCTTCTTGAGTGGATTTGCGATTTACGCAATCACCTGGGGTCTCAGCAGTTCGCGTCCAGCAGCGCTCGCGATCGCTGTTATATGTGCCATCGCGGCGACAGCATGGAATCTGAAACGTCCGCTGGTGGTGCTGCAGAACGACGCTGTGCCGAAGTCATATAAGTGGGTGCTCGGTATCGCAGCACTCATCGCGATCGTGGAACTGGGTCGATTGACGGTGTTCATGACCGATCCCACGCAGGTCGGCTATTCGAGTATTCCCTCGAGTCAGTTCGAGGTTCGTCACAGCTGTCTGTCTGCCTATTACTGCGCAGTGGAGGCTGTCGATACGAATCCCAACATCTACGATGAGTCTCTGTATTCGCAGTCGACCCAACCTGGAGAGCCGCGTAAGGGACGCGTGCTGAATGGTTTCAACGTGGATCAGTTCGAGTATCCGCCACCGTTCCTGTTGTTGCCGCGGGTCCTGCACGCGCTCGCACCTTCGTTTCTAGAACACCGGGCGCTTTGGTTTGGGCTCAACATTCTTGTGATCTTCGGCTCAATGTTGTTCGCCATCCGTTGTCTGGAAGGCTCTGCGCCGACGCGGGCCGTGCTGCTTCTGCCGCTGATCTTCATGGCACTGCCCACGCTCAGCATGCTGCAGAAAGGGAACATTCAAGGAATGATCATCGCGCTCGCGGTGGCGTCGATGCTGTGCTTCGACAAAAAGAAAAATGCAGTGGGCGGTGCTCTGCTTGCGTACACGATCGTTTCGAAACTTTATCCAGGTCTGCTGGTGATTTATCTGTTGGTACGCAAACAGTGGACCGCACTTGGATGGACGGCGGCAATGGGCGTGGCCTATGTGTTGGTGTCGCTCGCCGATGTGGGAGTCGCGCCATACATTGCGTTCCTGAAGCACCTGCCCGGATTGATGGGCGGAGAATCGTTTCCGGCACTCAGAATGGCGCCTTCGATGTCGATCAATCTTTCCATTCCGGGTCTCATCTTCAAGCTCAAGCTGTTCGGTGTTCCCGGGATGGGCTTTGCCGCTGCTAAGGTCGTTGGTTGGATCTACACGGCGGTGGCGTTGTGGATCACCGTTCTGTTAGCGCGCCGTGCACGTACCTATCAGGACAAGGTCATGGTCTTTATCGCAATCACGATTCTCGCGACCTTGCGCAGCCCCTTCCTGCCTATTGCTTACGGTGTGTTCCCGGCATTGTGGTTGCTGACGATCGTTGCTGCCCCGATCAACGCTACGGTGAGGACGTTGATGCTCACATTGGGCGCGTGGGTGATGCTCAACGTGTTCGTGCCACTCGATTGGCTGCCGCCGCATGTGCTCGCTGTGCTCACATTGTTGCCGCAGGCAATGATGATCGCGCTGCCGTTCGTGGTGCTCGCGAGGTTACCGCCGGCGCCCACCTTCAATGGCGATGCTCGTGAATTGCAGCCGAGCGCGGCTTAGCCTGCGTCCGCGAGCTGTACGCCGAGAATCTTTGGGAGCTCGCGATGATCACTGAATATGTGATCCGGCTGCGTCGCGCGCAGTGTCTCGAACGAATAGTAGCGCGCGTGATCGTCCGGTAAGAACAAGGCCGTTGCCGTTCCTGCAGCTTTGCCTGCGCGAATATCTGCTGTCGAATCGCCGATCATGATGGCCTCACTCGCATTGCGTCCGAGTGCGTGTAACGTTTTCAGGATCGGTTCCGGATGCGGCTTAATGTTTTCCACATCGTCTGCACAGATCACGAAGTCGAACTGATCGTGCAACAACAATCCCGGCAACGCGTGCTCGAGAATGTAGCGGGTCGTCGTTGTGACAAGCGCGGTTTGCATTCCGAGTTCGCGGCAGCGTCGGATCAAGGGCAGCGCGACCGGAAACAACTCTGACGAACCGAGCGAATCGCGCACGCCGGTCTCGACATGGTGTCGCAGTGCATCGGCATCCTCGATCGAGAACTGCTCGGCAATGACGTCCCAGTCGCGATAGAAACAATGCTTGATCACTTCCTCTTCCGACAGCATGCATTCGAAGCGATGCATTGCGGCCTGATAAGACTTCAGCCAGATGGGTAGTGACGGGACGAGAGTGCCGTCGAAATCGAAGAGCGCAGCGCGATACAGCATGTAGAGAAAAGATCGGGAAAGGGTAGTGGATTGTAGCCGGCGTCTGCCTGCGCGTGTCCGTGACTTGAGTGCGCCTAAGGATCCTGCACGCCTGTTGCGCGTTCCAGAACACGACGCTTCGAGGAGAACGGTATGAGACGCAACGTGGTATTCGAACGCAATCGCGCATTCAGGCCCGAAGATGATCGCGCAAGGCCGGTGCATCTGGGTCCCCGCGCAGGCGCTGCCATCGGTGAATACTCGAATCCGGAACCGAACGAGTACAGCGACGACTACTTCGGTCCTGCGGACGATTACGAAGCACGCGGCTATAACGATGACTTCAATCCGCCGCATACAGGCAATGCACCGGCGGCCGGGTTGGTCATTCATGGTCAGCATCCGCGACCCACCGCGACGCCTACCGACAGCGGACACTATGGCGAATTGCATGCCGGTGATCAGAGTTGGGCCTCACTGCGCAGGCACATGGACAGATCGGCTGAGGCACGCGGATCAAGTCATCGCGGCAAAGGACCGAAAGGCTACGTGCGCTCCGATGAACGCATCAAAGAAGATATCTACGATGTGCTGACGGACGATCACGAGATCGATGCGAGTGAAGTTTCCGTCGAGGTGCAGGATGGCCACGTCACCTTGACGGGCAATGTCGAAGATCGACGAATGAAGTTCCTGATCGAGGACGCAGTGGCCTCGTGCAGCGGCGTGCAAGACGTACGCAATCAGCTTCGAACACTGCGACCGAGGTAGGAAGTCGTCTCGACCGCTTCGGTGATCATCACGAAGCGGTCGAGGTTTCGTGTTCGATCTCAGCTGATCACGGGACGCGTGGCATTCTTTTGAGCAGTGATCACCAGCTCAGCGGCAAGCAGTGCTTGCGCTTGATCCTGCGAGATATGAGTTCGCTTCACGATGTCTTCAACGAACTGCGGACCGAACGGCAGCTCGACGTTCTTGCAGTCGATGTAGCGAGCCTGTTTCTGATCGACGATGTACAGGTGATTTCCGCCTTTCAGATCCGAAGCCACGTTGATGTACTTGCGCAATTCGATGTAGCCCTCTGTGCCGACGATGAACAGCCGGCCGTCACCCCAGGTGCCCAGACCGTTGGGTGTAAACCAGTCGACTCGCACATAGCCGGTGCCGCCATTGCCGGCCATCACCATGTCACCGAAGTCTTCGAATTGCGGATGCTGTGGATGCGCGAGATTGCCGGTCTGAGAAGAGACAACCTGTGCCTTCGTGCTGTTCGTATAGAACAGGAACTGATCGGCTTGATGCGAGCCGATGTCGGTGAGAATGCCGCCGTAGCGTGCCTTCTCGAAAAACCAGGCCGGGCGTGTCGGCTCATTGATCTGGTGTGGCGCGAGATTGACGGTTTGAATCACGCGACCGATCGCACCCTGCTTGATCAGATCTCCCGCATGCACCGCCGCTCGAACTTCGAGCCGCTCGGAATACATGATGGCGAACTTGCGTCCGGTCTCCTTCACCGCACGACGCACATCCGCGAGCTGCTCCAGTGAGGTAATCGCGGGTTTATCGGAGAGATAGTCCTTACCGGCACGCATCACTCGAATGCCTAGCGGTGCACGCAAGTCAGGAATCGGTGCTCCAGCGACCAGCTGAATCGACTTGTCGTCCAGAATCTCCGCTTCACTGCGCGCGAGCTTCACATCGCCGAACTTCTTGCGAAACTCCGCGACCTGCTGCGCGTCACTTGCATACACCGCGACCAGTTGTCCGCCACCGCGCTGCACGGCGGCAGTCATGCTGTAAATGTGCGCATGGTCGAGCCCGATGACGGCGAACTTGATTGAATACTTGGGCTTGGTCGTAGGTGTGGAGCTGGCTTCCTCTACAGTAAAGCCGCCTGATGTCTGCGCGAAGAGTTCAGGCGCCACGCTCGATGCGAGCCCGGCAAGTCCCGCAGTTCTCAGAAACGTCCGTCGATCGGTTCCGCTCATCGATAACCCCTCTTTCTTGCATGCGGGTCAGAGTCGCATGCGTTATTGATCTGATTCGAACAGCACGGCATAGGGTCAACCAAGCTCGAGCGATTCGCAATTCGAGATTCCAGCACTGCTGAAGGTCGGCGATTCCCATACGTCGCTCGACAGCGCTTTGATCCCAGGAAACCGCAATTCAGTCTGGAGAGTTCGTGATCCTGGGCTCGAAGGGGGCCACGGGCACCGCGATCCAAAGTTCCGCTGATATATCTCAGGCGTGTTTCACACTTCGCCGGGCAGACTGCAATGTCCTTTGAAAAGGATCCTCGCGTGCCGACTTCGCTTTACCGATTCATCGGGCCTCGCTTGCTTCGCAAGCGGCGAGTTGCTTAACTTCACCGCGCCTTGGATCAAGGGGATATTCATGCTCAAGTGGATTGCTGCCGCACTCGCATTATTGCCAGTGTCCGGATTCGCCGCCGAGACTGCGTCGAGCTGCAAAGTGGGCGTACAGCTCTATTCCTTCCGCAACGATCTGGATAAGGATCTGCCGGGCACGCTTGCACGCATCAAGAAGCTTGGCGTCAATTGTGTCGAGCCGTACAGCCTCCACAAACTCACCGCCGAGCAATTGCGTGCCGAATTCGATCGAGCGGGTCTGAAAGTCGTGAGCTTCCATCTGCCCGGTGAATTGCGCGAAGGCGATCCAGCGGAAGCCGTGCGTACAGCCAAGGTGCTCGGAGCGCAGCAGGTCGGAATCGCCTGGATCAAGGAAAGTGATACGGACGTTGTGAACGGCAGCAAGCTGATGGCTGCTGCATCTCGCTTGAACGGAATGTGTCCCGCCGCCAAGGCAGCGGGCCTCAAAGTGTTCTATCACCCGCACGGTTATGAGTTTCACGAAGGCGATCCCGAAGGAAAGTTGTTCGAACGTTTCGTGAATGAGCTGGAGAAAGACTGTGTGGTTCTGCAACTCGACGCGTTCTGGGTCGCGTATGCGGGTCAGGATCCGGTGAGGTTCATGCAGAAATACGGCAACCGCGTCTCCTCGTATCACGTGAAGGACATGGCGTCCTCGCTTACGGTGGCTCCGTTCGATGGTTCCAAGTGGAAAGGTCCGCTGCCCGACGAAGCCTTCGCGCCGTTGGGCAAAGGCAAGATCGATCAGGTTGCGCTGATCAAGCTCGGCAAACAGTACAAGATCAAATGGTTCATTCTCGAAGATGAGACGACGCATCCTTTCGAGAATATTGCACTCGCGTTGCCGTACATGAAGGCGAACGGTCTCGAATAGGGCCACCGCAAGCTGGCGAATGGTGTCAGGGATGATCACTGAGACACGGATGTCATGCGAACACTCTTCGCTTTCGGATTGATGCTGTTCGCGACGAGCCTCGTCCAGGGCGGCACGAGACTCGAGGTTGAGCGCTATAACCAGGACGGCGAGCGCGATTCGACACTGACAATTCAGGTGCAGGACGGCAAGCTGCGCATGGATCAAGTGGATGAAGAGCAGCAGCGCAGCGCATTCATCTATGACGGCCAACGCATCATCGATGCGAACCTGAGCGAATTCAGCTACGCCGTGATCGAGCGCGGCGTGCTCGAGGCATCTAAAGCAAAACAAAATCCACGAGCTGCATTGCGCGAGCAACTCCTCGCAGAAGTGCCTTCGCAACGCCGTGCCGATTCTATTCGCGTCATGAGTTCACCACCGACGCCATTTCGCGAGCAACAGGGCGAAGTCACTATCGAGCGCACATCCCGATCACAGGACGCTGCGGGGTTGCACTGCGATGTCTATCGAGTGCTCATTTCAAAAGAGTTGAGATACGAATACTGCGTAGCGACCGCGACAGCGGCTGCGCCATTCAGGGAATTCGTCGAATCAGGCGCGCGAGCCACCGAACTGTTGAAAGACTTCTTCGGGATGATAGGTATGCCGTGGATGCAGGACTCACTACATTTGTATTGGACGCATGCCTATGACATTGAAGGCGTGCCGTTGCACGTTCGCGAATTTGAAGATGGCGCACTCGTCTGCGAATTCAGGGTGCGATCGATCAAGGCAGAGCCTGTTGATCCAGGTGTGTTCGAAGTTCCCCAGCACTTGCGGCGGCGAGCAATTCTCGATTTCAGCGCGCCTCCGTTCACAGGTACGGACGAAGGCAAAGAGAATTAGGCGCAGGCAGATGCGTGTATTACTCGACGCGCATCTCAGAGATCAGTGCCTTAATTTCAGAAATGCAGGATCCACAGTTGGTCCCGGCTCGCAATCGTTGTCCCACCTGCTGAGGCGTGGTGAGTCGTTCCAGCTTGATGGCATCGCAGATGACTTTGCGCCCGATACCGAAACAGGAACAGACCACCGGTCCGGCATCGGATCCCCGATCTGCTGACTGACCGAGCAGCAAACTGGCTCGGTCGCGATCGGTAATGCGGGTTTTCGCAAACAAGCTTCCCAGCCAGGTGCGCGCGGGGAGATCCTGACGAGGCGAGAGAAATACACACGCAGCGATTCGATCCTCGATCAGGAGGGCTGCGCGATAGACGCCCGCATTGGGATCGGAGTATTCCAGCCAATCACATTGCGCAGGCGCTTTGAACAAGCGTCGAGCCCATCGCGACCAGTCTTTGAACACTCGTCGCCCCGCAATCTCATATCTGTGAAATTCTGAACCCTGCGCGAGGCTCCACCAGGTCACGTCAAGATCATCGATCTTGTTTCGTGACAGGATAAAGCCCTGCCAGCTCACAACGAACGGCGCGACTCGCGCGGGCGTGTGCTTCAGTTCAGGCTCTCCGGAGATCGGATCGACGGCGGGATTCACCAGTGCGCCGACACGTGCGTCCGACGCAAACGCACCGCTCCAGTGAATCGGCACGAAGATCATTCCGCGAGGAATTTCACCGCTCACTCGCAAGCGTGCGATCAGTGAACCCCAACGCGTCGTCACACGCACCAGCTCACCTTCGCGCGCAGCGCAGAGCAAAGCATCCTGTGCATGCATATCCACGTACGGCTCGGGAGTATGCGAAGTGAGTCGCGGTGCCTTACCGCTTCGAGTCATCGTGTGCCACTGATCGCGAATACGACCGGTGTTCAGCACAAACGGAAATTCCTCATCGACGCGATGCACAGGCGCGCGCGGCGGAGTCGCAACGAAGCGAGCTTTGCGATCGGCGTGATAGAAGCGGCCGTTCTCGAGAAGCCGTCGCGTGCCTTCGTGTCCCTTCTGCTGAACGGGCCATTGAATGGGATCCAGCGCGTCGTATGCATCGCGATCTATCTCGCTCAGTCCGGCGATGTTGAACGCACGCTCGTTGTTGTCATTGGCGACTCCTGACAGACGCGCGTGTTCGACGAAAACATCATGGGCGGAGTTGTAATCGAATCCCTCGAATCCCATGCGCCGTGCGACCTGGCTGATGATCCACCAGTCCGGTTTGGAATCGCCCGCAGGTGCGAGAAAGGCGCGCTGTCGTGAAATGTGACGATCCGAATTGGTAACGGTGCCGTCCTTTTCTCCCCAGCCTGCCGCTGGAAGCAACACATGGCCAGCGAGGTTCGTGTCGGTGTGCTCCACGCAATCGGAGATGACGACGAGCTCACATCGCTCCAATGCATCTCGAGCCTTGTTGGCATCCGGCAGGCTGACCAATGGATTGGTCGCCATGATCCAGACCGCTTTGACTCGACCTTCATGGATCGCCTCGAACAAGTCGACGGCTTTGAGTCCCGGATACTGCGCGATGTGAGGGCTCTTCCAGAATTGCTGCACGGTCGCGCGATGCTCGGGCACGTTGAGCTCCATATGCGCGGCCAGCATATTCGCCATGCCTCCGACTTCACGTCCGCCCATCGCATTTGGCTGACCCGTGACTGAGAACGGACCCATGCCAGCGCGACCGATGCGACCGGTGAGCAGATGACAGTTGATGATGCTGTTGACCTTGTCAGTGCCTGCCGAAGACTGGTTCACGCCTTGCGAGAACACTGTGATGACTTTTTCCGTGCGGGCGAATAATCGATAAAACTCCGCTAGCGAGTTCTCATCGACGCGGCAGGTTTTCGCCACAGACTTCAGTTCGCCCGCCGTATTCTCAGCGACGACGAGCGCGCGCTTTGCATCGACCGTGTGAGCATCCACGAAATTGGTATCGACGATCCCGTGCTGTTCCAGAAATGCGAGCAGGCCGTTGAACAACCACACGTCGGTGCCGGCGCGAACCGGCAGATGCAGATCTGCGAATTCGCAGGTTGCGGTACGTCGCGGATCGATCACCACGATCTTCATGTCGGGCCGTTGCTGTTTCGCGGCCGTGATGCGTTGGAAAATAATGGGATGACACCAGGCCGTGTTGGAGCCGACGAGCACGATCAGATCGGCTTCGCTCAGGTCGTCGTAACAGATCGGCACGATGTCTTCGCCGAAGGCACGCTTGTGACCTGCAACAGCAGACGACATACACAGTCGCGAGTTCGTATCGATGTTGGCAGTGCCGATAAAGCCCTTCATGAACTTGTTCGCCACGTAATAGTCTTCGGTGAGCAGTTGGCCGGAGACGTAGAACGCCACGGACTCAGGGCCGTGTTGTTCGATGATGCGACGAAAACCTTGCGCTACATGATCGATCGCCTGATCCCAGCTCACTTGCGAGCCGTGGACTTTCGGATGGAGCAGGCGATCATCGAGTGTGAGTGTGTCTCCCAGAGCAGAGCCTTTCGAACACAGACGGCCTCGATTGGCGGGATGGTCAGGATCGCCTGCGATCTCGATCTGTTCCGCATTCGCGGCTGTGCGCTTTGCAAGAACGCCACAGCCAACGCCGCAATAAGGACAAGGTGTTCGAACAGCATTCATCATCGAGCGTCAGAAAGCTTAGAGCGCTGAAGGTTCGGCTGAAGCCGAACCCATTGGGAGCACACTGAAATCATCGGCTGACCGCGCATGAAGAACCAGGCTGCGGCGCCAGGCTCTTTTGTTCTGTGGGTCCGACTTCAGTCGGACGTTGAGCGAAGCCATCCTGCTCACTTGGTCACGCCTGCAACAGCGGAGCCGAACAATAATTTGTCGCGGAGCGGACCGATGTCTTTTCCTTGCCGCATGAGATCGAAGTACCAGGGGCCATCTTTCACGTCCCCATAAAGCACTGCGCCTCGTACTTTGTTGTTCTCGATCACGATGTGCTTGTAGATGCCGCGGCGCGCGTCCTTCATCACCAGCGATTCGCTGGTCGCGCTGCCAGTGAAATCTCCGGCGGAGAACAGATCGATCCCGGTGACTTTCAACTGAGTCGATACTACGGAGCCCTTGTAGTGCCCGATTCCGAACTCTGCGAGATGCGTGGCACATACCTTTGCCTGATCGAACAGGGGAGCGACCAGACCGTAGGTGCTATTCCGATGCTGCACGCATTCACCAACGGCATAGATGCTCGGATCGAAGGTCTGCATCGTATCGTTGACCAACACTCCGCGTTCGCATCGCAGACCGGCCGTGCGGGCAAGCTCGATGTTGGGACGAATACCCACCGCCATCACCACGAGATCGGCATCGATCTGAGTGCCGTCGTCGAAGAGAAGGGCGCTGACCCGGGAGATCTGCGATGCGGGACTCGCGGGTTGTGTCTCGACGGATGCATTCGGGTTCCGAGCCCCATGATCCGTACTCAAGATTGCCGCAGTCTTCGCTGGCATCTTGAATTTGAGCCCGCGGCGTTCGAGAGATTCTTTCAACAAGCCTGCTGCGGCACGATCGAGCTGTCGTTCCATGAGCGTGTCGAAAATATGCACGACAGTCACGTCCATGCCTTGTTTCAGCAATCCATTCGCTGCTTCGAGCCCGAGCAAACCGCCGCCAATCACGACGGCTTTGCGATGCGTTCGCGAGGCATCGAGCATCCTGCTCACGTCGTGCAGATCACGAAACGTGACCACACCAGGCAGATCGTGACCGGGCACTGGCAACATGACAGGGTTCGAGCCCGTCGCAAGCAGGACGCGATCGTAGGGAACCTCGATGCCACTGCGAGATCGCACCACTCTTCTCACGCGGTCGATGGCGACTACCGGATCATCCGTATAGAGCGTGATTCCTTTGTCGCTATACCACTGCACCGGATTGAGAATGATGTCTTCAGCGCGCTTTTCACCCGCGAGCACGGGCGACAGCAGAATTCGGTTGTAGTTGGGATGCGGCTCAGCACCAAAGACAGTGATCTGATACGCCGAGGGCGCGAGCTCCAATAATTCTTCGACGACGCGCATGCCCGCCATGCCGTTGCCGATGACGACGAGCTTGCGGGTGCGAGCTGCAGGCCGCAGCGGCTCGCTCTTCACCCACACGCGACCATCCGTCATGCGAACTGGATAGACGCGCACAGACTGATCGGGATCTTCCAGACATCGGCCCGTGACCAGACTGAAATGCTGCTTGTACACGGGGGAGGCAACGACCAGCTCGCCCTGCATGTCGCCGACGATGCCACGAGCCAGCACGTTCGCTTCGCTGTTCGGATCGAAGTTGTCGAGTGCATAGACCGAATCGCCGATGCGGAAGATGGCGATCTGGCGACCCTCGAACCAGGCGGCCACGCCCGTTTCGGGAATGATGTCGTCGAGTTCACACACGAACTTCCAGGACGTCGGGGACTTCATACGGCCTCCTTCTGGCGCTCTTCGCGCTCTTCTCGTGTTGCAGGTCGGATCTGCCCGCGCTCTTCGATGAATACCACGTTGTCATCCGCGCGATCGCTGTTCACGAAATGACGGAAGCGCTTCAACGTTTGCGGATCGTTGATCGCCTTCTTCCATTCGCATTCGTAAGTGGCGATCACGCGCGCCATGTCGGCTTCGAGCTCGGAGGCAATCCCGAGCTTGTCGTTGATGATGACGTCCTTGAGGTACTCGAGCCCGCCTTCGAGATTGTCTCGCCACACCGAGGTGCGTTGCAGACGGTCTGCGGTGCGCACATAGAACATGAGGAATCGGTCGACGTAACGAATCAAGGTGGCGCTATCGAGATCGGAGGCGAGGAGTTCAGCGTGTCGCGGCTTCATACCGCCATTGCCGCACACGTACAGGTTCCAGCCTTTCTCGGTTGCGATCACACCGACATCCTTGCTCTGCGCTTCTGCGCATTCACGAGTACAGCCAGAGACGGCGAATTTGATCTTGTGCGGCGCGCGCAATCCTTTGTACCGATTCTCGAGATCGATCGCGAAACCGACGCTGTCCTGAACACCGTAACGACACCACGTTGAACCGACGCACGATTTCACCGTGCGCAAAGCTTTGCCGTACGCATGACCAGATTCGAAACCGGCATCGATGAGCTCCTTCCAGATGAGCGGCAACTGATGCACCTGTGCACCGAACAGATCGATTCGTTGGCCGCCGGTTATCTTGGTGTAGAGACCGAACTTCTTCGCGACCGCACCGATCGTGATGAGCTTCTCGGGTGTGATCTCGCCGCCAGGAACGCGAGGCACGACGGAATAGGTGCCGTCTTTCTGCAGATTCGCGAGGAAGTAGTCGTTCGTGTCCTGCAGAACGGCCTTGTCGCGCTTGAGAACGAATTCATTCCAGCACGACGCGAGAATCGAGCCGACTGCGGGTTTGCAGATATCGCAGCCGAGGCCTTTACCGTGTTTCGCCATGACCTCGCCGAAGGTCTTGAGCGATCCGAGCTTGACCAGGTGAAACAACTGCTGGCGCGAATACGGAAAGTGTTCGCACAGATTGTTGTTGACTGCGACGCCGCGACTGGCGAGCTCCGCCTTCAACACCATCGTGAGCAGCGATGAGCAGCCGCCGCACGAGGTGGCCGCTTTTGTGGAGGACTTAAGCGCACCGATGGTCGTGCAGCCCGCATCGATGGCCGAGCAGATCGCGCCTTTAGTGACGTTGTTGCACGAGCAGACCTGCGCAGTTGCAGGTAACGCGGACACACCCGTGCCTGCGGATTTCTTTTCGCCTTCGAAGGCGGGCACGATCATCTCTTCCGGCTGTTCTGGCAGCTTCGTGCCATCGAGCATCATCTGCAGCCAGATGCCGTAGTCATCGGCATCGCCGACGAGAATGCCGCCGAGCAGCCGCGTGCCATCTTCATTGACAACGAGCTTCTTGTAGACCTGCTTGCGTTCGTCGACGAAGGTGTAGGCACGCGAGTTGCTGAATGTGCAATGCGCATCACCGAGCGATGCGACATCGACGCCGAGCAGCTTGAGTTTGGTGCTCATGTCCGCACCCGTGAAAGAAGGCTGATCGCGGCCGAGCAGTCGTGCCACGCAAACACTCGCCATCTGATATCCAGGCGCGACCAGTCCGAAGAGCTTGCCGTTCCACAGCGCACATTCACCGACGGCAAAGATGTCCGGATCCGACGTCAGGCAGTTGTCGTCGATGACAATGCCGCCGCGTTCGCCGAGCGCGAGTCCGGCGGATCTCGCGAGATCATCGCGCGGACGAATCCCAGCCGAGAAGACGATCACATCCGTCTCGAGCGAGCTTCCGTCCGCAAACTTCATGCTGTGTCGCGTCGCCCCACCGTCGACGATTTCCGTTGTGTTCTTGCCGGTGTGAATGCCCACACCGAGTTCGGCGATTTTTCTGCGCAGCACGCGTCCGCCGCCATCGTCGATCTGCACGGCCATCAGTCGCGGCGCGAATTCGACAACATGCGTCTGCAGTCCGAGATCCTTCAGCGCCTTTGCCGCTTCCAGTCCAAGCAGACCGCCGCCGATCACTGTGCCGACTTTGCTTGTCTTCGCCGCCTCACGAATCGCTTCCAGATCCTCGATCGTGCGATAGACGAAGCAGCCCGAGCGTTCGCGTCCGGGAACGGGCGGCACGAACGGGTAAGAGCCGGTCGCGAGAACGAGTTTGTCGTAAGGCAGGCATCGACCCGCTGCGGTGGTCACGGTTTTCGCTGCGCGATCGATGGAGATGGCTTTGTCGCTGAAGTGAATGGCGATGCCGTGATCGTCGAAGAAATGTGAGGCGACCAGCGAGAGGTCCTCGGCCGATTTGCCTGAGAAGAAAGCCGAGAGCTGTACGCGGTCGTAGGCGGCGCGCGGCTCTTCGCAGAGCACAGTCACGTCGAAGTCAGCGGATTCGGCGACGAGTCGATCCAGCAGGCGCTGACCGACCATTCCATTACCAATGACGACCAATCTCTGTCGTGTGGACATAGAGACTCCAGATGCATGCATCGAAGTGAGCCCGCAGCGATACGTGCCCGAGAAACCAGTGTGTGAGCAGTCAGGATGGCAGCCGCATCTTTGCGATTTGCGATCTGGGCGCGGTGCGCCCGCTAACTGTTGCTGCGCCCATCATTGGAGCAGCGGAGAAATCGAAAACTGATCAGGACGTCGCGGCGTTCTGCAATGCTTCCGCCGGAGTTTCTGAATGCGAACGTGTGAGCAGGGCGTCTTCGAACAGGCGCCGCTCTTCGGACTTCTGTTCCTGTGTGAAACGGACGGCCAGCGCGCACAAGGCACTTGCAGTGACGACGCCACCGAGAATAAGCAGCGCGCTTTGCGTGCTGGTGGAACCTTTCACCAGAAATCCTGCGGCCACCGCGCCAACGTTGCCGCCCGCGCCAACGATGCCAGCGACGCCGCCCAGCGCATTGCGATTGACGAACGGCACCAGGCTGTAGGTCGCGCCGCAAGCCATATGCGTGAACAGGCCAAAGATCAGCATGGCGATGACGGCGCTGAGCGGATGCGTCATCTGCGAAAAAGTCAGCAGGCCGAGTCCTTCTGCAAGGATCAGCGTGAATAGCAGCACGACGCGTGCGTCCAGACCGCGCCTGCGCGCCAGCGAATCTGAAGCAAGGCCGCCCAGTGCGCGAGCGAACAACGCGAGCAGACCGAATCCACCGACGTACAAACCTGCCGTCGTCAGCGAGACGCCGAACTGATCCACGTAGTACATCGCCGCGAGATTGTGAATCGTGAGCTCGACGCCGAAGCACGCACCGTACGTAACAAAGAGCAACCACACTCGATAGTCACGCGCGGCGGTCTTGAAGGTGTCGAGCGCTTTCTTGCGTTGGATATGGCCTGACTTGAAGCGAACACCCGAATCGCCGAGATTTCCAAAAGGCGTGTCCTTGGCATACCGCAGATAGATGAATGCCATGATCAGCATCAGCACGCCTGGAACGAACAGCGCCACGCGCCAGCCCATCGTCTGTTCCACGCCCAGGGACACGAGCGCGGCCACCATCAACGGCATCAATGCCTGCGTCGCGCCGCCGCCTGAGTTGCCCCAGCCCGCGGCTGTGGCGTTGGCGGTACCAACCACATTCGGCGCAAACATTGTCGAGGTGTGCACCTGGGTGATGACAAAGGACGCGCCGATCGCACCGATGCACAGTCGGCAGAACAGGAATGCCTCATACGTTTGAGCGAATGAGATCGCGAAGACGGGAAGCGCACCCACCCCGAGCAGCCATGCATACGTGCGACGGGCGCCGAAGCGGTCGGTCATCGGTCCGATGATCAACCGAGCGAAAATCGTCACGCAGACTGCAGCGATGTTGATGTTCGCGATCTGATCGCGTGTGAGGCCGAGATCATCCCGGATCAGCGGCATCAATGGAGCAACGGCAAACCATGCAAAGAAGCACACGAAGAACGCCATCCACGCGAGGTGGAACGTTCGCATCGGAATCGTTGCGAAGCTCAGCAGTTGCAGGCGTGTTGCCCGTCCGTCCATTTATCGCTCCATCGAGGTGCGAGCGATCTCTGCAAATGAAGTGCCATCGCGAAATCAGAAACTTACGCGGGATCCCGTGTCGATTTGCTCAGCCGTGGTGCGGTTTGCGGCTGGGTTCGGGCGGACGTGGTGCAGAGCAAGGCAAACGGGAGTGCGGATGAGGGGAAGCCCCTTCAGTTGAACGGAGACTGTCCGGCCGAACTCAGGACCATCAGTAGAGCGACGGTTCCTTCTTCTTATGTGGGTTCGGCTTCAGCCGAACAGTCGGTTGTCTGGCTGAGTCTGGACAAGTAACGCCTCTTCAATCCAGCGGGTAGCCTTTCTCCCATTCGGGCTCAGGTCCGAAGGCTTCAGCAAGAAAGTCAATGAAGGCGCGCACCTTCGGCGCAAGGCTGCGGCGTTCGGGATAGACCGCATACACCGCAATGTCGGCCGGACGGAATTTGCAGAGGATCGGGATCAGTTCGCCGGAACGCAGTTGGTCGCCGATATAAAACGTAGGAAGCATGATGATGCCGACACCCGATCGGGCGGCTTCTCTGTTGACAAGTCCATTGTTGGTCTGCAGCGATCCTTTCAGTGGCACGACGTGTGTCTCACCTTGTTCGTCGATCAGACGCCACTCGCGCGCGTGACTGAGGAACGAATAGAGGATGCAGTTGTGCTCGAGTAAGTCCTCAGGACGTTCGGGCGTCCCGTGCTTCTTCAGATAGTCAGCAGAGGCGCACAGCACCTGGCGACAGGGAACGATCTTGCGCGCGACCAGGCTCGAGTCGCGCAAGTTGGCGATGCGAATAGCGACATCGAAGCCTTCTTCCACGAGATCGACGCGTCGATCATCGAGATTCAGTTCGATGCTCACGCCCGGATATCGCTCGAGAAACGTTTTGAGCTTGCCGCCGAGCTGCAGGATGCTGAAAGACATCGGCGCCGATACTCGCAATGTGCCGCGCGGCTCTGTCTGAAATCTCGCCACTTCAAGTTCTGCATTCTCGATTTCCTCGAGTGCGCGAACACTGCGTCGATACAACTCCGACCCTGCTTCCGTCAGGCTCAGACGTCGCGTCGTTCGATTGAGCAATCGCGCGCCGAGTTTCTCTTCGAGTCGCGTGACGGCCTTGCTCACGACGGGCTGAGACATTTCGAGCGCGTCAGCGGCAGCGGTGAAGCTCGACAGCTCAACAACTTTGACGAAGACGGCGATATCAGTGAGGGATTGCATAAGAGGACTGCTGGCGCCTGGTTACTGGCGATTGGCCAGAGGTGATCGGGAATCGATCTGAAGTTCAAATGTGAGTATGGAACGCTTCAGGCGGTCTTTTCTAGCCGATCGCCAGCGGCCCATAGCCAGTCGCCGTCCTTCGAATAACTCTCATGCCGCCAGCCCCAATGATCCGGCAGCCTCGGAGCACTACCTTGTGCCTCATCAGGTTGTTCGAGGCACCGGTCATGTTGCTCCAGGATTCTCAGCAGGCACGCGAATACTTCGTGCAGAAGCTTTTGTACACGACGGGGCCCAGGGAATTGGATGGGCAGATCAAGCGCAAGGAGCGCATCACGATCGTGGACGTGCGGCGGCCCGAAGATTATCGGGCGGGCCATATTCCCGGCGCGATCAATCTGTCTCAGGGCAGGTGGCACACGCTTGCAGGTCTCGCGAAAGACCGTCCCACCGTTCTGTATTGCTACGACCAGAACTGCAGGCTGGGTGTCGCGGCTGCGGTCGAGTTCGCTTCAGCGGGTTATCCCGTCGTTGAAATGGAAGGCGGATTTGCCAGCTGGCAGCAAAACGGGTTCGAGGTGCAGCGCGACGAATGATTCACAGCCGTTCGAGCTGCATCAGTCCGTCGCGTTCAGACGATTGTTCGATTCACTATTCTTCTCAAGGAGTCTTCCATGGTTACGTTCGATACTCAGCGCGCAGGGAATACCTTGCTGCGTATTTCTCTCGGCCTCATGTTCATCGCCCACAGCGTGATCCTGAAGTACTTCACCTTCACGCTCGCAGGAACGGCGCAGTACTTCGCGTCGATCGGCCTGCCGGGCTCGCTGGCCTATGTGGTGTTCGCCGTCGAAGCGATCGCGGGTGTTCTGCTCGTGCTCGGCATTCAGACGCGTTGGACGGCGCTGGCGACGATTCCGGTTCTGATCGGCGCAACGTGGGTGCATAGCGGCAATGGCTGGGTGTTCAACGCGCCGAATGGCGGTTGGGAATATCCGCTGTTTCTCGTTGTTCTGGCTGTCGTGGTCGCATTGCAGGCAGCGCCTGCAGCCGCGCGCGAGCAGCGGACCGCTCGGGATGCGCAGCTGAACGCTGATTGTGCCCCCATAAGACAATCCGGGGTGGAGATGGCGCGCTGCGGGTATAACCCTGCGCGCGCCAGGAAGGCCGCGTTTATTCGCGGGCG
>JBJMWN010000328.1:0-22521 GCA_045810085.1 Povalibacter sp.
GTGCCCGGCGGAAACACGCCACGTGCGATCAGCACATTGACATCGCTCTGAGCAAACATCGAGCTGGCCGCTTGAATTTTTCCGAACTGATCGAACGCGAGACTGGTTTTGCCCGCGTGATAAGAGTCGTAAGCCGCCGCATAAAGATCGGCCACACTCACATAAGGACAATGGCCCGAAAAGCCGCGCTCCATCTCCGTCATCATCGTCGCGACGCCGCGACCGGAGAAGCATTTGAGTTCATCGTTCGTGCGTTTGCGGATTTCTAACACCCGCTCGAGCGGCTCGCCCGACTCGTCCTTCACATAGCGGAAGGTCGGAATGCGATGGAACATCTCGACCAACAGATCGACGCTGAAATCTCCCACCGCTTGAGCAAAGAACGGCAACGCAGTGAGCTTGCCGACCTTCTCGTAGTACGACAGCAACTCGGCTGGGTTGGCGACACCTTCCGGAGGAATGCAGATGATTCCATCGGCGCCCAGCTTCTCGGCCTGCTTCGCATAGCGTTCTGTTTCTTTGAAATCGCCTTTGCTCTGCACGCCGATGACGATGGCCGTTGATCCGCCTTTGGCAGCCGACATCAGCGCCTCGGCACCCTGGAGTCGCTCCTTCTCTGACAGCACAGACCAGCCACTCGCGAGTTGCGGCCACGCAAGGCCGTGAACTCCGCCGCGCCTGCAGAAATTTACCTGTGCGGCGAGCGCATCGTAGTTGACCTCGTCCTGACCTTTGATTGGCGTGAACGCAATCGGAAACACACCTGCCAATCGTTTCGCGGGCGCTGAGGCAGTCGCAGCGTTCACGAATTTCGGCATGGCTGCAGCAGCAACCGCGGCTGACAGGCCGCCGAGAAACTGCCTTCTATCGATGCTGGCGTTGCGACTCACAAAACCCCCTGCATGTGCGTCTGGCTATAGATTCCCCATATGCGGGAATGCGTTTTACATAGAATACTGTATCTGCCAGACTCGGCCAACACTCTCTTTGGGGGACGTATGAGAATTAGCAGCGTGAGTTTCTTGATCAGTGCGGGCGCTGTGCTCGCATCTTCGATCGCAATCGCGGAAGAGCCGTCCGCTGCACCGACGCCGGGCTCTCCGGGAATTTATGTTGATCACACCATCGTCGCGGCCAAGCTCGCTGAGGCCATCGCCTCATCCAAAGATCCCGCCGCCGCTCCGATGGCAACGACTGATCAATATCTGCTCAGCAAAGTTCATCGCAGCAAGATTGCACCACCCGCGATCCATCCGGGCTGGACAGAACTTCATCTGGTCCTGGAAGGCAGTGCGACCTTCGTTACTGGAGGCAAGATCACAACATCGGCGCAAGGCACACCGACGGGTATCGAAGGCGGTGTAAGTCACAAGATCAGCAAAGGCGACGCCGTCATCGTGCCCGCCAATACGCCTCATTGGTACAAGCAGATCGATGGGCAAATCACTGCAATCGAGCTGCGCTTCCTCTCGCCCGAACCGAAAGCATTGGACACTGAGACTCGCTAGTAGCTATCGAGCAATTCTCGCCCGGCCTGCTGAATCGAGCTACAACCCGTCAGTGTCATCGCAACTTCGAGCTCTGCACGGAGCGTATCGAGCATTCGCTTGACGCCTTGCTGACCACCGGCGCCCAACGCATACGCCCAGGGACGACCTATGAAGCACGCCTTGGCTCCCAGTGCGAGCGCTTTGAGAACGTCCAGGCCAGAGCGCACGCCACCATCGAAGTAAACGTCGAGATCTCCGCCCACCGCATCTGCCAGTACAGGCAGCGCGCTAATGGACGAGCGCACGCCATCGAGCTGCCGTCCGCCGTGATTGGAAACGATGATTCCTTGAACGCCCATGCGAACGGCGTCGCGTGCGTCTTCAGGATCGAGCACGCCTTTGATGACGATGGGTCCTTTCCATTCGGAGCGCACCCAATCGAGATCTTTCCACGTGACGCTGCGATCGAAGTTGTCGGCCATCCAGGTCAGAAAATCACCAATGTCCTGCCGACTGCCGAGTGCGCCTGATACCGAGCCCAATGTGTGCGGACGTCCATGCAACCAGACATCCCAGACCCAGCCTGGATGAGTGATGCCATCCTTCGCTCGATTGGCGAGTGCACGCCATCCTGTCAGGCCACGAAATCCCGAACGCACATCGCGATACCGAGCACCCGGCATCGGCAGATCAACCGTGAGTACGAGAACAGCACTACCTGCCGCCTGCGCTCGTCGCACGAGATCACGCATGTAGCCACGATCTTTGAGTACGTACAGCTGAAACCAGGGAGCCACGCCCGCGCGAGTGACTTCTTCGAGCGAGCAGATGCCCACGGTCGATAAACAGAACGGCACTCCCGCCTGCGCCGCCGCCCGCGCTGCCTGCACTTCACCTCGGCGACCGTACATTCCAGCCATGCCAACAGGTGCCAGACCGACCGGCATGTTGAAAGGCTGACCCATCAGATTGACCTTCATGTCGAGGCCCGACATGTCTCGCATCACGCGCTGGCGCAAGGCCAGACTTTCCAGATCAGCGACATTCCGCCGCAGAGTGGCTTCAGCGTAAGAGCCACCGTCGATGTATTCGAACAGGATCTTCGGCAAACGACGTCGCGCGAGTTCTCTGAAATCAGATACGGAAGCCGCCCGTCTGAGTGATGTCATTTTTCTTTCGGTACCAGAACGTAGAACGGATCGACGAAAAGCCAGGCCACCGCACCGACGAAACATACGGCCGCAGCAACGACGAATGATGCTGTCCAACCGAATGAATCCGCAATGATTGGCGTTAAAGCAGCCGTACAGACGCCTCCCAACTGGCATCCCATATTCATGATTCCCGAAACCAGCCCGGCTGAAGGCCCCCCGATGTCGGCACTGAGCGCCCAGAACGCACTCTGCGCGAAGTAGAGAGCCCCGGCTCCGCCAGCAAGCACGAGCGCAGCCAAACGTGCGTCTTCGACTTGTGTGGCAATCCATACGAACACACTCGCTGCGAGCAGACTCACACCCGCCACTCCGCAACGCGCGATGCGTTTACCCGCGCGCGGCAGAAGCTTGTCGGAGACGAGTCCACCCAGCGCTGACGCAGTGGCCATCGCAACGAACGGCAACGTCGCATACAGCGCACTCGATTTCAGATTGAGGCCTCTGACCTCTGAAAGATATTTGAAGAACCAGGTGAAAAAGATGTACGCAACATAGCCGTAACAAAAATAGCTCAGGGTCAGTACGCCGACTTGGCGATTGAGCAGCACGTCGCGCCATGTGGCTGTGCTGCGAGAACGCACTGAGTGCTGCGGCAGTCCCGCCTGGATATAGGCGAGCTCTGCAGGGCTGACGTTCTTGTGCTCGGCAGGACTGTTTCGCACGACGGCAATCCAGATCACACCCACAATCACGCCAATGATTGCGCAAAGCCAGAACGCCCAGCGCCAGCTATGGCTCAGCATCACGAACGTGATCAAAGGCGGAGCCACACCGCCTCCCACGCCGACGCCCGCGAAGATCAGTCCGTTCGCAAGACCGCGTTCGCGAGAAGGTATCCAGCTTGCGATGAGTCGGTTGCTGGCTGGAAAGATGATCGCTTCACCGATGCCTAGCAGAAATCGGACCGCTAAGAGGAGCAGCAAAGCGCCAGGCACCGCTGGAGGAAGCGCAGGCAAAATCGCTGTGAACACGCTCCACCACAGGATGGCGACCGCAATGGCGCGCGATGCCCCGAAGCGATCAGCAATTCGTCCAGCGAGAGGCTGCGTGAATGCGTAGCCCATGATGAATGCGCTGAAGACAGCGCCGAGCTGCGGGTTCGACAGATTGAATTCGCGCTGGATGGACGCGGCCGCAATCGACACATTATTGCGATCCAGATAGGAGACCGCTGCGACGATGAACGTGCAGGCAATGACTACCCAACGGTAATGCCCGACACGGTAGTGCCCCGTCGTCGCGGCTGTAGATTCGTGCGAACTGACATCGACGCTTGCCATACCATTCCCCCGAAATTTTGTCGGGCTTTTGTCCCCCTGCTACGCTATGCACCGGATAAGTGCCAAGGTGACAAACCCAATCCGATGGGCAGTATACCCAACTTGTGAAATGCATTCTTAATATACGGGATTGCGTTTAGATAGTGCGTCGCCAACAATGGAACAGGAACTGTGGCCGTGAGTACGAAACGATCAGTGGCGAATGAATTACCGACAAGAACCGCACGAAAGGAAACTGTCGTGAGGGCGATGGAGAAAGCGGCTAAGCCCGCTCAGGTGACTGCGGCTCCGGCCGAGAAAGAGAAGAAGCAGTCGCTCGCAGGTACTCAGACGCTCGTCCGAGGTCTCGAGGTCGTGAACGCGGTTGCGGATGGCGCGACGACACTTGCCGATCTGGCCATGGCCATCCGTCTGAACCGCAGCACAACGCATCGGCTGGCTTCCACACTCGTGGAGCTGCGCTATCTTGAATACTCACGCAACGACGGTTACGCACTCGGGCCGAAGCTGCTGCAACTCGGTTACATTGCTGGACGCAGAAAGGATCTGCCGCGCGTCGCACGCGAGCATCTGGAAGCGCTTTCATTCAGCACTCGCGACACCGTCCACATCGGAATTCTCGATGGCAATCGCGCGCTGTACCTCGACAAGATCGCTGGCATGCGCCGCGTGGAAATCAGTTCGCAGATTGGCGATCGTCAGCCGCTTCGTTCCACCGGCTTGGGCAAGGCGTTGCTGCTCGACTGCACCGAACAGCAATGGCGCGAGTATTACGATCAGGAATCGCGTCTCGGCAATCGCTACGACGTGCCGCTGGATGACTGGATCAAGCGCATGCGCGAATACGCGAAGCACGGCTACGCGTTCGACCTTGAAGAAAATGAAGACCGGATTCGATGTGTGGCTGCGCCCATTCGCGGCGTGAGCGGCTCAATTGTGGGCGCCATCAGTGTGTCGAGTGCCGCTCAATACATGGATGATCTGCGCATGCGCGGTCTCACCTTCGAAGTGAAGAAGGCCGCTGATTCGATCAGCGCATCGCTGGGCTACAACCCGGACACGACGAAGCCGATCGAACGTCCGCGAAAGGCCTGAGCCCTAGCGCAATTGAATGTCCCAGACCTTTGAGCGCCGTGAGGTGCCCGCAGGTCCGGTGATATCGAGCACGACGACGTAAGCCGAGGGCTTCTCGTATCGATGCTGAGGCGACTGTTCGTTGGACGTCGAGCCGTCGCCGAAGTCCCAATGCCAGCTTTCGACTTTCCCCACTGACTCATCTTTGAACGAGACCAGTTTTCGGTCCATGTCGATGACCGAAAAGCTCCAACGCGCTTCGATCGGTTTCACGAACTGCGGCTCGAGCGGCATCAATTTGAAGCCCAACAGCGCAGACGCATTGCCATACATCATGTGGCGAGGCGACAGATTCCAGAATCCATTGTGCGATTTTGCATTCACATCGCCATAGTCGAGCACAGCCCACGACAGTCCGATGAGTTTGTTCTCGCGCAGCACGGACTCGACGGCACGCGAAGGTCCTTCGGGACCCGCATAGTCGAAAGGCGTGATCCAGAATTCCAGAATCAAATGCCCTGCTTCTCCTGGCTTGAATGAATAGGAATACGCCGCATTCGCCCAGGGAAATTCTTTGATCCAGGTGGGCGCGCCCCAGGCCATCGCCCAATCCTTGTTCAGCGCTGGTGTGAAGATGTGATAGTTCTGAGCCTGCACTCCGTGCACCGCCCAATGAGCTTCTGAATTGCTGATCCGATCATCGGGCGCAGCAGCTACCGGACCCACCTCTTCGGGAATCCAGAATTCTTTGTGCTGCTTGTCGATCAGCGGACCGCCCGAGGCATCGCCATCGACAACGATTTCGAAGGTGTCGTTGTGCAGACCAGGCAGCGCGAAATCCCAATATGCTTTCGTCGCGTCGTACAGAAAATAAAGCCGGTTCAGCCCTTTCACCCAGCCAACGCGCACGTGCACATCGAGTGATTTCGGATCCGGCTGAGCATGGTGCTTGGTGTCATCGGTCAGCTGATCCATGCCGACAACATAGCTCTGCGGCACCATGGCCCAGTCATCGACGTTGCCATCGATGCGTGGGATCTGATCGGGCGGAAACTGAAAAATCTGAAAAGTCGTTTGAGGTTTCTCGAAAGCGGAAGCTGCGCTCGCCATCAGAAGCGTGCACGCGAACACAACGACGTTTCTCATGCTTATTGCCTGGTCATTTGAAAACGAGAAAAGCGGACTTCGCATCGATCTTTGCCGCATCGATTCCGCGTACTGACTTCAGATCATCGACACTCGAGAACTTCTTCTGGTCACGACGCGCAACGATGGCTTGGGCCTGCGCGGGGGAAAGCTGCAGGACAATTGCGAGATCCTCGACGGCGGCGGTATTCACATCGATGAGGGTCTGCGTCTGATAGAGATAATCCATGATGTCCATGAGTTGATCATCAGTCCCCTGCGCCCCGCGATCGACCATCTTCTGCACAGTGTCGTGCCAGTCTTCGTAACTCTTTCGAGCACTCGCGAACAGATCGAGTGTGTGGCACTGACTTCCGCACACTGCTTGCAGTGATTGTCGTTCTTGCGCGAGCACTGCGGCATTCGACGTGTCGGATGCCGCTGCTGAGGCCGTCAAGCTCGATCGCAGAACGAGCTCGGCCGCAAGCGTCCCGATGAAGAGGCACGAGCGGCGAGCACGCTGCGATCGGCTCAACGACATGCGGCTCAACTCTTTACTTCGAACCCGTCAGCGTGATGGGTGCGGCACCGGGCTTCGGCGTCACGTGAGGACCCACACCAAGTGCCTCTGCAGTGACAGCGTCGCCATATCCATTACCAAACTGATTCGAGACGCGCTGTGCGTGACCGTCCTGGAACACGATGTCGAGCAGCTTTTCGCTGTAGATCGGCCGGCCCAGTTCATCCTTCAGCTTCGCAACGATCTTATGTGTCTTGGCATCGATAACATCGCCCGATGACGCATAGATCAGCTGACCATCGAGTCCGACTGTCATCCAGAACGCCCCCGCACTGGTGTCGATCGTATCGATCTCCTTGGGAGTGTCGGTGTTTGAGAAGATATGAATCTTGTTGAACATGCCGTCGACCAGCCAGATTTCGCTCTCATCATTGACGAGCGCAATGCCGTGACTCGGGCAGCCATGCGGGATGCGCGGACGTGGCACCTGATTCCACTTATCGCGCCAATTAACGCTGGTCACCTCGACGGTTTTCTCAATCTTTCCTGTTGCTACGTCGGCGACCAGGAAGCCCAGGAAATTGTTCTGGTTCGTGTAGATCTTGGTGGAATCCTTGTTCACAACGAACACGCGAACGTTGTCGGGGAAGGTAATCGTCTTGATCGCCTTGCGCGTCTCGACGTCCGATATCGTCATCACTTTGCCGTTGGGCGACATGAACGCCGTCTTGCCATCGGCACTCAGGTTCAGATTGTGAGAGCCGAGGCTCTCCGGTGCATCGAGAATCCCTTTCGATTTGCCGGTCACTGCATCGAGTGAGTACCAGTAGGTTTGCAGATCGGAGCCCACGACAACAGTCTTGCCATCAGGGGTGACCTGTGGACGCTCACAGCACTTTCCATCGAGCTCGGTGGACCACATCAATTTGTCTGTGGCCATGTCGATTGCAGCGATCCGGCCGCGAGCGGCGACATACATGAGATTGGTCGTGGGGCTCGCGGCAAAACCCGCCACCTGCTCGGGGCTCATGCTGGCGCTGTATTCCCAAGTCGGAATGCGCTTTACGAAACTGTAGTTGTCGTTCACATCCAGAACGATGACGCCCACGCCGTTGTGCCAGCCGGGCTGTTCGAGTGAACCGGGTTCGGCGACGTAGAGCAGATGGCGACCACGCGGCCTGAAACTTTCGTTAGGTCCGCGTCGCTTGGCTGCGGCGAAGCGCGCCTTGTCATCCATCGGTTGAACTGCAGCGCCGGCTGCAGCGTTTGCATCCTGCGGAGGAACCGCGGGTGTCTGAGCGGGCGGTGTTTGCGCGATGGCGCCACCAAAGACCAATGCCAGCAGGGAAGTGGAAATCGAGAAGACCGGCTTCAAGTTCATTGCTTTTCCTCGGAACAGAACGCTTTTGCTCGTCAGACATGGCGGCAACCCAAATGCCGGCCCCCTGCGGCTTTTATAACATATGAAAATGCATCACACTATGTGACACGGCGTTTTCGTCGCCGTTGGTAAGTCAAATCTTGCGCGTGCGGGCACCCATGGCGCTTTTTGGGGGACAACATGAAGGATGAGTCGTTGACTGATTCGGCGGGCGGCTGGAACCGTCGTGAATTCATCGGTGGCGCGGGTGCCCTAACCATTGCGGCAATGAATCCGCTTGGAATTGCGCACGCAGCATCAGCGTCTATCCCGATCATCGACACTCATATCCATCTGTTCGATGCGAGCCGCCCGCAGGGCGCTCCTTACAAGGGTCCTCCGGAATTCACTTCGCATATTTCGCTGCCGGGCGAATACCGAACGATGTCCGCGCCGTTCGGCGTCGTGGGCGCAATCGTGGTGGAAGCCAGCAACTGGATCGAAGATAACCTGTGGGTGCTCGAACGATCGGACGCGGACACGATCATGGTGGGCGTGGTTGGTCGACTCTCGCCTGAGAAACCAGAATTCGCGGAGTACCTGGAGCGTTATCACAAGAATCCGTTGTATCGCGGCATTCGGGTTAACCAGCGCTATTTCCCCGCACTGCTCGACGATCACGCGGCCATGGACTCATTGAAGTTGCTGGCGCAGGCAGATCTCGTAATGGACACCGCGAATCCAAGCGTGGAGTTGCTGCAGTCGATGGTACGTCTGAGCGACAAGATTCCAGACCTGCGCATTGTGATCGATCATTTGCCGGTGCTCGATCCCAAGCCTGAAGAACTCTCCGCGTACAGATCGGCGCTGACTGAGATTCACAGTCGCCCGAATCTGTTCGTGAAGCTCTCGGAAATTCTGCACAAGGTGGACGGCAAGGTCGTCACCGATCTCGCTTCACACCGAGAGCGCCTCGATTATCTGGTCAGCGTCTTCGGCGAAGATCGAATCCTATTCGGCAGCGACTATCCCAACAGCGTGGGTACAGCGACGTTCGAGCAGGTGATCACGTTGGTGAAGGATTACTTCGCAACCAAGCCGCGCAACGTCGCTGAAAAATATTTCTGGAGAAATTCCGAACGCTGCTACAAGTGGATCAAGCGCACGGACGCTCAGAAAGCACTCGTGTGACTCTCACCGTCGTGTCCCGCGGCGTGAGGCTCGGCGCTTGCCTGGCGCTGGCATTGTGTGCGGGACTTTCGATCGCCGCGCGCAGCCCAGATCACTGGATTGGCGCGTGGGGATTTCCGTCGACCTCGGCTCCAGTCAGCGGTGCTGGAAACACGAGCATTCAGGCACAGCCTGAGGTTCGCGACGTCACGATTCGACAGTTGGTGCGCATCGCCGCAGATGCGCAGCGCATCAGAGTTCGATTCAGCAACGAGTTCGGTGACAAACCCCTCAGGATCGGGGTAGCGCATCTGGCTCTGAGCACGAGCGATGGAGCGATCGCAGCGGACTCTGATCACGCGATCACATTCGCAGGTCAAGCGGGCGTGACCATCCCCGCCAATGCAGTGATCGTGAGCGATGCTATTGCCTGGACACTGCCTGCGCTCTCGCAACTCAGCGTAAGCACCTATCTTCCCGAGGAGTCGAGGCCACCCGCACATCGCACCTCTGAATACGTCGCTCCAGGCAATGTCGCCAGTGCCATCAGCATGCCGGCCGCACAACTCGTTCGCGGCGGCGCGCTCGTCACACGCATCGAGGTCGAAAGCGACAAGGCATCCCACGTGGTCGTCGCACTGGGTGATTCGATCACGGAAGGTGTCGGCAGCACCGTCAACACCTTTCGCAGTTGGCCAGATCGCCTTGCGGAGCGCCTGATGAACAATCGCAGCACTCGCGACTGGTCTGTGGTGAACGCGGGAATCGGCAGCAATCGTCTCTTGCACAACGATCCAGGCCAAGGCGCACTCGCACGCTTCGATCGCGACGTCCTGTCGGTGCCGGGCGTTTCCACGGTCGTTCTGCTCGAGGGCATCAACGATATTGGTTACGGCAATACCCGACCTGCTGAGGCCGTCAGTGCGCAGGAAATCACATTCGCGTACGAACAGATCGTCAGTCGCGCACACGCTCACGGCATCTCCGTGATCGCTGGCACGATCCCTCCCTTCGAGGGCTCACATTACTACGATCAACGTGGCGAACAGATTCGGCAGGATGTGAATACCTGGATCCGCAGCACTCACATGTTCGATGCCGTCGTGGATTTCGATGCGACCTTGCGCGACCCGCAGCATCCCACGCAGGTGCGCGGAGAGCTGCATCGCGGCGATCATCTGCATCCGAACGACGCAGGCTATCAGGCAATGGCGGACGCGATCGATCTGAAAGTGTTCGCGCGTCAGGCTCGCAAATAAGGCTTCAGATAAGTGTTGAGTGCTTCGCGGATGTACTGCTTCTGCGTATCCGTCAGAGGCGCATTGCGTCGGCCGCCGCCACCGCCACCCGGATTCGCCGCTTTCGCTTCGGGCTCCATGGGTTGCTGACGCAGCTTAGTGGTTTCTTTGAAAACACCACGAGCCACCATCATGTAGTCGGTCGCACCCGTGATGGTCGCGAACGCCTGCACGCGACCATACATGTCGAACGCCTCCTGCTTCTTGCCGCTCCAGTAGAGCTCCATCACCTGTTGCAGCACATCTGAGTACTGGGGCGTTGGGCACAGGCCGGCGAAGCCCAGCGGCAGGATCTCGAGCAGTTGATTTCCCGTGCCGCCGCCTGCGTTCCAGATCGCAAGCTTGTTGCCGGTGCGCTTCATCAACTCAGGAGCGCGCTCCAGCGGATCCCCGACCTCATCCTTCGTAGCCTTCATGGTCGGAATCTGTTTGAACATCTCGATCATGAGATCGACGCTGATCGTGCCGCGCGTTTGGACGACGAGTGGAAGATCTGTCGCTTTGCCGATCGCCTTGTAATAGTCGATGACCGTTTGATCGCTCACATTCCATCCGTTGTTGGGCGGGATGGAAACAATCGCATCTGCTCCGTGGGCTGCCGCGTGCTTCGCATAGCGGACAGACGTCGCGGTGTCCCATGCCGTGTTCTGAACGGCGATGGCGACAGCGGAGCGGCCGCCCTTCGCTGCTGCGAGAATCGTCTCGGCACCCTGGATCCGCTCTGCATCCGAGAGCGTCGACCAACTGCTTGCAAACACGGGCCAGATCATGCCCGCCACGCGACCTCGATTGATGAAGCGGATTTCTGCAGCAAGTGCATCGGTATCGAGCTCATCCTTTTCAGTGAAAGGCGTTTGCAAGATCGGATACAGACCACGCAACGGTTTGCCGCTGGGCGTTTCCAGCTGCGCACCTTTGATATCGGCGGCGAAAGAGAGACGAGAAAGACCGGCGGCAAGAGCCACACCGCCTGCCGCTTGCAAAAACGCTCTTCTGTTCTGACTCAGTCCGGTTTCGCGATCTTTCATTTCATTTGCCTCTGTCGCTTCAGCGATCTATCCGCACGGTCACTTTGTCCAAGGCATCTTTGTCGATCGGGTAGCCAAGCCCAGGTTCCGTCGGTGCGTGCACGAAACCTTTGTCATCGATGCGGATCTTGTCTTTGAAATACGAGCGATCCGTGAGCTCAGCGGGGAATGGCATCTCGAACCAGTAGACGTTTGGAAGTGCGAGCTCGAGATGGAAATGCACTGCGAGATCGAGCACGTTGCCCCAGTTATGAGGCACGCATTCCAGGCCATGCGCATCGGCGAGCAGACCGAGGCGCATCGATCCGGAGATGCCACCCACGTTGTCGGCGATGAAGCGAACACCGTGCAGCGCATCGTCCTTGATGTACTCAGCGAAGTCGGCGATGGAGAAGATGAATTCACCGACGTGCAACGGAACGTCGAGCTTGGATGCAAGCCAGATCAGGCCCTCTTTGTCGCTGGTGCGAATGGGATCTTCGAAGAAGATGTATTCGAGCTCATCGAGCAACCGCCCAACGACCAGTGCTTCGCTGCGCGTGTAGGCCTGCACCGGATCGTGCGAGAGGATGAATTCGTTGCCCACCGCCTGGCGTACTTGTTTGATGATCTCCATATGCCCGTGATACGAAGGAATCTCGGCCCCGGTTCTGGGTTGCCCGCGGCCGGGATGAATCTTGTAAGCCTTGTAGCCCTGCTTTTTTGCGTTCGTCACATCGGGGACATAGTCCTCAATGTTCGGCAGATGCAATGAGCTCGCGTACGCCAGCATTCGATCTTTGCTGCGCGTGCCACCGTTCAGAAGCTGATAGATCGGACGATTCACGTACTTGCCGAGAATGTCCCACAACACGATGTCCGCTGCGGCCGTGTACCAGTTGGGCCAACTACCACCACCACGCGGCATGAGTCCCGACCCTGTAATCGCAGGCCCGCCGAACGCAGGATAAGTTCCCGGTCCGCCCGCATCGCCGTTGCCGAACGTTCCGCGATTGTTGCCGTTGCCGCGAGGCGGCGGCGCTTTCATGCCGCTCGTCGAAGCAATCGTCGGCAGCAGATCGAGAACATTCTTCCCGAGAAGATTCGCCTTGGCCCAAGCAAGCCAGCCTTCGGTACGATTGCGATCGCCGATCGTGTAGTTGCCCTCGATGCCGTTGGTTGTCACGACGGAAATGAGTTCACCGGTTTCAGTCGTATTCAGCTTGCGAATATCTTTGAGATCGGTGACGTAGATCTTCACTTCCTTGATGACGAGATCCGTGAGATCGCTGCGTTTGACTCCGACAGTTTGTGCAGCGAGCGCGCCTGCATCCATGAATGCGGCACTGGCACCTACTGCCGCTGAGCCTGCGATGAAGTTACGACGCGATGTCTTTTGATTGTTGTTCATTCCTATTCCTGTTCGCTTTCGTCCGGCAGCGAGAACGACAGAATGTTCGGGCCAGATGCGATTGCGATGTATTGGTGCCCGTTGATCTCATACGTCATCGGCGAGCCTTTGATCGGCTGATTGCCTTCGTAACGCCACAGCACTCGACCGCTCGCGGCATCGGCAGCGATGAACCCACCATTTGTCTCACCGAAGAAAACGATTCCTCCCTTCATCGCGAGCACGCCGGAATAGTTCTTTTCTGGAGAACCTTTCATCGGCAACTCCCACACGACTTTCCCGGAGTCCGGCGCGAGCGCACGCAATACCTTCATCGGCGGCTCGCTCTGATCGCTCACGGGTGCGTAACCGCCGTTCTTCGCTTTGCGATAAATCGTGCAGTCCTCGGACGTCATGACGTAGTACAGCTGCGTCACCGGACTGAACGCGGTGGAATACCAGTTCGTCGCGCCACGAACGGCAGGACACGTTTTCACGCCACCTTCGGTTGTGCCGTTGCCGGGCAGCTCGATCGGCCGGCCGTTCTTATCTATACCGCTCGCCCACGTCAGTCGTTTTACCAGCGGCGTGCCCTGCAGGAACTTGCCATTCGTGCGATCGAGCACATAGAAGAAGCCATTGCGGTTCGCGTGCAACAGCAACTTTCGCTCACGACCTTGGAATGGCGCATCGACCAGTACGATCGGCTGATTCGCGTCCCAGTCATGCAGATCGTGTGGCGTGAACTGGAAATACCATTTCAGTTTTCCCGTTTTCGCATCGAGCGCGACATCGCTGTTCGTGTAGAGATTGTCGCCTTGACGATCATCGCCATCAGTATCCGGATACGGATTACCCGTGGCCCAGAACAGCATTCCTGTTTCCTTGTCGTAGCTGCCCGTCGTCCATGTGGCTCCGCCTTGCGGGTCCGTCGTGTTGGTCCAGGTTTTCATCGCCGGATCACCGGGCGCAGGCACCGTCCAGAATCGCCACGCCTCCTCACCCGAGGTCGCTTTGAATGCAGCGACGAATCCACGAATACCTTCATCGCCGCCGGACACGCCGACGACAACGAGATCGTTCACGACGAGCGGAGCTGACGTTCCGCCGTATTTTCCAGGCCGGCCCGGGATGTCCACTTCCCACAGCAATGCGCCCGTCAGTCGGTGCAAGCAGATCAGATGCGCGTTGTCGGTGATGTAGAAAACGTGATCACCGAGGATTGCCACACCGCGATTCGCACCTTTCGATGCATCTCCGGAAATACCTTCGGCAGACGAGCGCGGTCGCGAGTAGTTCCAGATTTCACTGCCCGATCGACCATCGAGTGCGTAGACCTGATTCGGTCCAGTCACATACATCACTCCATCGACGACGACCGGTGTGGTCTCGAGTGGTGAGTACGGTAAAGGATGAACCCACGCCGATCGCAGCTGAGCGACGTTCTGGGTATTGATGTTCGTGAGTTCACTGTAGCGATTGCCATCGAGCCGGCCGTTGTAGCTCGGCCAGTCAGCAGGCTTGGGTTGCAAGACGGTGTTGATCGTCTCTGTGCTCAGTGACTCGCGAGCCGCAGGGTTTGGGCCCACCGTGATCCCACCCAGGCGACTGAGATAAGCGATGAGATCGCGGCGTTGTGTTTCATTTCCGGAAAACGCTGGCGCGTATGTCGAGGTATCGGCAACGACGCTGGTGTAATCAGCATCGCGCAACAAATGCAGACGACCATCCGTCGTTTGCAGCACGAGCGCGTGCGTCGCTTGATCGCGCGCGAAGCCTTGCAATGTCGATCCGTCGCGCATGGTCACGCGCACACGTCCATAGCCATTGACGACTCGTGATGACGGATGATCGATGGCTTGAGTCAGATCCTTGAGGGTGAGCTGGCGTCCAATGGACGACAGATCAGGACCGTTTGCACCACCGCGCCCTTCAGCGGTATGGCACTGGACGCACTGCCCGCTTCCGAAAAAGATTTCTGATCCTGCGGCAGCATCACCACTGGCGTTCATGTCGATCGCAGAGGCATTCAGCGAATGCACGTAAGCTGCAAGCGCCTGAATCTGTTCGTCGGGCAATCCTGCAAACGAAGGCATGTTGTTGCGTCCGTTTCGAATGATCCCCGCGATATCGCCTTCGCTCTGCGTGCGAAGGCGACGATTGTTCAACAGGCCAGGCGCACGATCGGTACCGCTGCCATCGCCGCCGTGACACACCGCGCACACCGTTCCGAACATCTCCGGCTGCGGCACCGACGGCGTTTGCGGCGAAGATTCGGCAGCCCATGAACCGGCAGCCGCAAACAACGTGAGAAACGCGCAGACAGACAAAGTTCTAGGCATGCAGACGAGGCCTTGCGAAAATTCGGGCGAAAAAAAAGCACCCGTACTGGACATGGCAGCGTCCAATACGGGTGCGTTCAGATTACCAGCGCTTGGTCAGACTCAATCTGAATGTACGTCCAAGTGGGCTGGCTGAGGGCGTTGCAAACCCGCCGTAGTTACCGGTCGAGAATTGCAAGGGAGGGTCTTCGTCAAGAATGTTGTACACGTTCAACTGCAAACGGGTTCCCTGCAGGAATCCGCTTTCGTTCGGGAAGTCCCAGATGGCGTTCAGATCCACAGTGACGAACGCGTCCACATTCTGGATCTTGTTCGGGAGCGAGACACCATTCGGATTCGTGGAGTAGTCAACCGGCGTGTACAGGTAATCGTAGTCACCCGTGTAGCTCACCGCCACCTGAGTGCTCAGATCGCCTTGCTGCCAGCCAACGCTCGCACGTGCGTGCCAGGGAATGATGCTCTGCGCACCCGCGTCGTTCTGGAAGTACTGCAAGCCACTGGTCAGTGCGTCGTTGTACGGACCGCCCGGTGCGGATTGAATCAGGAACTTCGTCAGATATTCGCCGCTCAAGCTCGCAGACAGGCTGCCCGCTCCCACATCGTGGCGATAGCTGAAATCGAAGTCCCAGCCGTTGATCAGGTTCGAACCGAGATTCGTACGTCGGAGGTCCGTGACGAAGTACGTGGTGGGAGTGCCTGCGTAATTCACGGCACGCACACCATTCGTCAGTTCTTCCATGATCGTCTGCGAGATCGGCGCGTAACACGGTCCACCTGCTCCCGCTGCGACTGGAGCCCCCGTCGGACCGCAACCTGTTGCGGAGATCTGGTTGTAGATGAACACCGAACCTGCCAGTGCCGGGTTGTTGACCGACGCCGGATTGTTCTGCGGAATGATCACCTGGTTGCGATAGTCGATATCGAAGTAGCTCAAGCTCACCGCGAGACCCGGTACGAACTCAGGCTTGTAGTCGAGACCGAATGACCATGTCTCTGCCGTTTCCGATTTCAGATCCGGATGACCGCCTGCGAAGCCCAGCGTCGGTACACCCACCGGCAGATTGGTTGGCACGATCGTGCCGCCAGTCGTGACGTTTGCGGTTGCGCGCGTGTCGATGGCGAAGCTGTCAGCGAGCTGCGGCGCATGGAACGATTTGCCGAAGCTGGCACGCAAACTCAAATCCTCGAACGGTGACCACACCAACCCGTACTTCGGATTCGTGCTGCTTCCAACGTCGCTGTAGTCATCGTAACGCGCAGCGATGGACAACTGCAGACCATTCAGACCAGGCAGCGCGTTTGGATTGCCGAACACTGGAATCGCGAGTTCGGCATTGACTGCATTGATCATGCGACTCGCATCCTGCGCGTTGTCAGGCAGCGCGTTCGGTTGACCCGGCACGCCGATCGGATTTCTGCCCTGGTACTGTTCGTGACGATTCGCGATACCGACCGCCAGCTTCACCGTACCGCCGGGCAGATCGAACAGCGAACCGTCAGCGCGCAGGTTGATGTCGTAGATGCTCTGCTGCGCATCGAACAACAACGGCCAGTCCATGATCGCTGCGACCACATCTGGATTCGTCTGACCGCCGAACGGATCGAGCGCGGTGTCAGGAGTAGTGCCATAAGCTGCGGCTCGCAGCGCGTTCGGATTCGGACCCGTGCTGTTGAGATTCAGCGCATAGCTGGTGCTGTAACCGAAATTGATGTCGCCCGTCATCTGCCAGTCGCCCCACAAATCTGTGGTGGCGCCGACATCCAGCATGTATGACTCGGACTTGAAGTGGTTATACACATCGCCTGCCGGGCCGAACGTGCGCGAGTTGACGAAGATCTGCTCGACCGAGTTCGGCGTGACTGCGTAGCCCGCCGGCGCACGGAAGAACGGATTCGTTCCTGGAATGATCAACGTGCCCGAGGTTTGTCGGCTTCCGGGCGTTGAGTTCAGCGTCGGATCGTTCACCACCAGATTGGTTGGTTGATAACGCTGATCCGTCTTGACGGTCGAGAACTTGGCATCCGCAAACAGACTCACGCGGTCATTGAGATCGTGACGAACGTTGCCGACGACCGCCCACTTCTCCACTGGATTGATGAGCTGGTTGTTGAGTGCAGGATCGCAGGTCACCGCTTGTGTGAGTCCCGGCGGCGTATTGCGTGCTGGTGTCGTCGGTGTGAGAGCGCCACCTGTCGTGACAGGCAGCGGCTGGCCGTTGGCCGAGTTGAACCACGTACCATTGTCCAGCAGCGCATTGAGCGCCGGATCCGTGCCCGGTGCGGAGGCGCCGCAGCTCGTGCTCAGACCGTTTCGTCCACCATACGGCGTCAGATCCTGCGTGTAGTAGTCGCGATCACTGTTCAGCAGATCTGAATTCTTTTCAAAGGATGCAGAGACGAGTGCCGAGCCGCCGCCCCATGTGGTGCCGAACGTCTGACCGAGATTGTATTGGTCGTAACCATCAGCACTGGTGAAGCTGCCTGAAGTTTCGGCGCCGTCGAAATCCTTCTTCAGAATAATGTTGATGACACCCGCGACTGCGTCGGAACCGTAGGTGGCCGAGCCGCCGTCCTGAATGATCTCGACGCGATCAATCGCGCCTGCCGGAATCGCAGATGGATCCGCAGTGGTCAGCAATGGCGAATCGCCGACGAGACGATGGCCGTCGAGCAGCACCAGCACCGCGGTGCCGGGAAGACCGCGCATGCCGGGCACTGTCGCAGCGGTGCTGCGATATGCCTGATTGCCGCCGATCGGCAATGTGTTGAAGCTGTTCAATGCGGGTTGCGTCGCCAGCAGATCTGCAGTGTTGGTCGTGCCTGTGGCAACGATCGCTGCATTATCGACTGTCGATGTGGGCGCGCCGATAGGTGCGATACCGCGAATCAAAGTACCGGTGACAACGACTTCCTCTGGCTTTTCCTGAGGAACGTTCTGGCTATAGGCCGTAGCGCTAGTCGCCGACAAAAGCGCCGTGAGAGCGAGCTTGTTCACAATTGAAATCCCCCAAAACAATTTTTAATCGAGCCGTCGGTTAAGACGCCTGGAACGAGACCACTTCCTTTGGATGCCTTCACATCCATCTCGTCCCTATCGAGTACGTTGCTAGGACAGGGCTTCACATGGTGATACCCCCTGCGAACCACACATCAGGTGGAGTGTTCACGCGGACCACCCAACAACTTTCTGTCGTTGCTGACCGAGATGCTGGATGCCCAACTCGATCACATCGCCGGCTTTCAAAAATCGCGGGCCGCCCTTCAGGCCCATACCGACACCTGGAGGTGTCCCCGTGGTGATCAGGTCACCCGGATGCAACGTCATGAACTGACTGATGTAGCTCACGAGAAACGCGACTGAAAAAATCATCGTGCGCGTGTTGCCCGTCTGCATGCGCTCGCCGTTCACGTCGAGCCACATGTCCAGATTCTGCGGATCGGGTATCTCATCGGCCGTGACGAGATACGGACCGATCGGCCCGAAGGTGTCGCAGCCCTTGCCTTTGTCCCAGGTGCCGCCGCGCTCGAGCTGATACGCGCGCTCCGACACATCGTTGATTACGCAATAACCAGCCACGTACTCCAATGCCGCTTGCTCGGTCACGTACTTCGCGGTCCGACCGATCACGACACCCAGCTCGACCTCCCAGTCGGTTTTCGTTGATCCTTTCGGCAACATCACATCGTCGTTCGGACCGACGATGCAGCTGGTCGCTTTCGAAAAGATGATCGGCTCGCTTGGTACGGCCATCCCGGATTCGGCGGCGTGATCGCTGTAGTTGAGACCGACGGCGATGAACTTGCCGACACCGCGATAAGGGGCGCCGAACCGCGGCGCGCCGGAAACGATCGGCAATCGCGCAGGCACCACAGCCGCGAGTTCACGAAGTCCCGCTCGCGTCAGCGTCTCAGCATTCAGATCGCGAGTGACTCCGTAGAGCGAGCGGATCTGCCCTTCATCATCGAGAAGTCCTGGCAGCTCAGCACCCGGCGGTCCGTAACGAAGCAGTTTCATGATCCTGGCGTTTCCTGAATTTCCAGCGCTGAAAACGTGTGTGCCTGCTGACCATCAATACGTAGAACGACCGCCCGAGATGTCGAACACCGCGCCAGTCGAGAATGAACATTCGCGGCTCGCGACCCACGCGATCAGCGATGCAACCTCTTCCGTCGTCCCGAATCGACCTGCAGGGATCTTCGAAAGCATGAAGTCGATGTGCGACTGGGTCATTTGCGAAAAGATCGGCGTGCGAACCGCAGCCGGCGTCACGACGTTTGCTGTCACGCCGCTTTTGACGAGCTCTTTCGCGAGCGACTTCGTCATCGCAATGACCGCGGCTTTGGATGCGGAATACGCAGATGCGTTGGGATTGCCTTCTTTCGCAGCTACCGAGGCGACATTCACGATTCGGCCGTAGCGCTTCGCGACCATGTGCGGCGCGACTGCGCGGTTCACGTAGAAGGCACCATTGAGGTTGACGTCCATGACCCGCCTCCACTCTTCTGCTGGATAATCGATGAGTGGGGTGTTGGGACCGGTGATGCCCGCACTCACGACCAGCACATCGATGCCGCCGAGCGCGCGCACCGTGGCCTGAGTCGCACTCGCGACTGCACCCTCGTCGGACTGATCGACGTGGACTTTGTGAGAAACACTCCGACCCAGCTCCTCGAGAGCGGGCTCCGAGATATCCCAGATGCTCACCTGAGCCCCTTCGGCCATCATTCGCTCTGCGACTGAACGACCGATGCCGGATGCGCCGCCCGTGATCACCGCAACCTGGCCTGCGTATCGACCCTGGAAGGCTGTCATCGCGACCGGCCTCCCGAAGTGCTCAGTCCGTGAAACTCCAGGGCGGCGCCACTCCCAGAGACCTGATGTGAAACTGAATTGGTAAGGTCGTGGACTACGCACCTTGGCGATGCGAACCCCCGACACTGTTGGATGTTGTTGGCCAAGTTCTAATACTCAAATTCTGCGATGCCATCTCACGATTTGATACTAGGCCCACAATGTGGGATTGGTCAACAGCTCTTTTGCCTTCGCCATGGCTGAGCAGCTCGCGTTTAAAAGAGTGCTGATCTCTGCTGAAAGCTTGGGTAGGCAGGTCACTTAAGGGTTGAGAGCACAACACGGCGGGACACCGTGATTGCAACGGCCGCTCACAATGTGGGTTCTTCGTTCGAGGCCGAACTTGGAGAAAGCTGGGCTACTGGTGATGCTTGTGAGGTGAAATCCCGCGCACAAACCGTCGCGTTAGCGACTCACGGGAGTCGGGAGAACGATGCCTTCTGGCCTCAACTCTGCGGAGCAGCCTGCGGCACGAACGCCAGACATTCGATTGCAGCCAGGCCCCACTGTGCAGACGAGTTGGTCGAGAGTCCTTCTGCAGCTTCGTGAATCGGCGTAAGGACCTGCGGGCCTTGAACGAGCACGGAAGTGAACTGACCTTCGTGGCCGAAATCGTTCGATCCACCGATGAGCTCGCGCCATGCTCGTTGTGCGAGTGAGGAATCTCCGAGCTTGTGTGCCGCATACGCAGTCAATCGAGCATGTCCCTGGATCAAGTTGATGGGCCCGCTCGCGCCGAGTGCTTTCTGTTTCTCCTCGTCAGAGGCGTTGTAGAGCTGGCAATACTGCAGCCACGCGCGTTCGAAGCTCTTGTCCGGCAACAGCTCGATAAGCTCCGCGCAGACTTCGGGCAGACCAAACGCAGCACTCAGATGGGAGATGCTGACTTTCGGGTCAGAGCTGATGTCGAACTCACCGGTCTGCAGGTTCAATCGACTGGAGCCGGTAAAAAAACCTTTCGGCTGCGCTGCGATGCTACGCATGCTCGCGAGCAAACGATTGCGACTCTTGTCGTCGCGGGTCCGCTCCCATTCGGTCAGCCACGCACCTGCTAGCGAACCCCAGTCGGTACCGAAGCCCAGCCACGCATAGTCACCTTGCGGATCCACAGGCTCACGTTCTTTGCGTCCCGGCAGCTTTCGCTCGGGTGAAATCGTTCGTAGTGTGCGAGCCGCTTCGATCTGCTCACGCATGAGATCTCCCACGCGCTCGTCTGCGGTCAGATAGTAGTAATAGCGACGATTGAGTGCGGTGCTGATGCGCAACTGCTTGGCGCTGCAGCCCCAATGCATGACGTTGTGACGTGAGCCCAGCGGCGCGAAACGGCCGAGGTGATGCACGTCAACTTCGCCCGTGTGGCGCGTCATCGCTTCTGCGAATCGAAATACATCCGCGCGGCCCGTGCGCAAAAAATAGAGCCAAAGCCAGATGTCGGTCGCGAGCTCGGAATTGTCCCAGGCGAACCCGCCGACGTCGTAACGCCACACGTGCCGATCGCTGTCATACGTATGCATGACATCGCCGTAGTTCCAGAAGCCGTACCAGCCTCGTTCGTCCTGCTGCTGTCGATAGAACTGAAACAGCCAGTCGAGACCCGCTTCGATGCGCGCTTTCGTGGGCGTACTGCGATCGGGAGGTGCGAAAGTGCCCGCGAAGACACCCGACTCATGAATCGTTTGCGGCGTGGCCACGATCGTTGCCGGTGTGCGAACTGCATCCGCGAGTTGCGCGAATCTCTCGCGGCTCGGCGTCGCGGGTAATGCCCAGAGCATGATCTCGCTCGTGCGCGCGACACCCATCGGCGTACCGAAGCCGGGCTCGTAATCCTCATAGGTGATCTCGAGACCTTCGCGCTGCTGTTCGAATGTCTCCTGCCCCATGCCATCGTGATAGAAGCGCATGTCCATCGCAGGCGCATCGGGTGCCCATACCCACAACGTCACTTCCGCCGCGGGTGAAGCGGCATCGCGAATATCCAACTGCGCCGGATGGCTCTGCCAGAAGTTGCGAATTCCGAATGCAGCACCGCCGCTCGGGCCACCCACATAAACCAGGCCAGCAGAGCGACGCCCACGATTCGCATCCAGCCATGCGTGACCCGCCTGAGTACGTTTGCGAATCGTGAATGAATCGGCGTTGGGCTGCAGCAGCGTCCAGTCGCCAAACGCAGGAATCAATGCAAGCCGGCTGCGCACCGTTTCTGCAAACGTTGTCTGCGGCGGCGTTGCTTCACCTGCAATTTGCGCACGCCGTACGGCCTCGCCTGGATCGCGTCGCAATCCGGTCAGTCCACGCACCGCCTCAGCGAAGAGGCCATTCTCTTCGCCCGAGAAGCGCACGTGTCGATCATGCAACTCATCACTCATGACCGTGGCGAACCGCAGACCGATACCGCGAAT
>JBJMWN010000329.1:0-3087 GCA_045810085.1 Povalibacter sp.
GAACTCGACGATGAAGGTCGCGCGCTGCTGCGATTGTTGACGCCCATTGCAAAGCTGTTTACTGCGAAACAGGCAGTCGCCGTCGTGAGCGAATGCATCGAGGCTTTCGGAGGAGCGGGATACGTTGAGGACACAGGGTTGCCTGCGCTACTACGCGACACTCAGGTACTCCCGATCTGGGAAGGTACCACCAATGTGTTGTCGCTGGATGCGCTGCTCAGGGGAGAGCTTGCGGCGGGTCTCGATGCATTGGAATCACGTCTCGCCCGCATGCGATCCGCTCTGTCCAATGCTGAATTGAGCGCGCTCGCGCAGCGGTCGGCGGACGCGTTGAGTTCGCTGCGACAGTGGCTTTCGGCTCATTCGGATGCTGCGGACAGGCAGGCAGGTGCTCGCCGCATGGCATTTACACTCGCGCGTGCCTGGCAGCTCATGTTGCTCATCGAACATGCGCAATGGCAGCTCGACTGTGAACATGATCACAGCTCGCTGCTCGCGGCACGACGGTTCGCCCAGTTGCCCCTCGATGTACTCGCGCGCATCGATTTGAATGATTCGCGGAGTCTGTTGCAGTCCTGAGCCGCATCCGCCAGTTTGAGGCGAACCTGTAAACCCGTTACGCTCTCGCGCCAACTGGACGGGCCACGCGCCCGCATGGGAGTTGGCTCTCAATGATCCTGCTTTCGAGTCGATACCGCGCGGCGCGCCGGATGCGCGACCTCACGCCTGAATGAACAATCGCCATTCGCTCATTCTGGCTCTGGTGCTCACGGCACTATCGTTGTCCTTATTCGCGTACAAGGCCAAGGTGCTCGGATTCCCCGTCGCGCCGAAGAGCCAGACGCAGATCTGGACGGTAGAGGCGGCCGTTTCCTTCGATCCCGGACCCGCTGCGGTCAAAGCTACGCTGCGAATTCCTTCGCTGACCCCTGGCTTTGCACTGATGGATGAGAATTTCATCTCGCGAGGTTTCGGAATGACCACGCGCCCGGCGCCTTCAGGTCGAGAAGCGCAATGGGCTGTGCGGGAAGCAACCGGTCCGCAAACCGTTTATTACCGTGCTTCCATTTATCGCGACGCTTCTCGGCGGGCTGAAGACACGACACCGCCTTTCCCCGAACCTCCCAAGCTAGATGAGCCCTCGCGCATTGCAATGGAAGGTTTGATGGCGGATGTGCGCAGGCAATCGGCGGACGTCGCAAGTTTCACGACCGAACTGTTGCGTCGCATCGCTCAAGGCCAGAACGACCAATACATTCGATTGTTTCTCGACAAGACTGCGACACCTTCGGATCGCGCTCACCTCGCAACGGTGCTGCTGGCGGGCGTCCAGATTCCAGCGCGCATCGCCCATGGAGTGTCGCTACGGAATCGTTCCGGTGCTGTGCAGCCGGAGGTGCTGCTCGAGGTCCACGACGGCGTCCAATGGCTGTACTTCAATCCTGAAACGCTCGAGCAGGGATTGCCCGAGGATTTCCTGATCTGGTGGCGTGGGGATGAATCGATCGCAGAGATCGAGGGCGGATCGAATCTCGATGTGACGCTCGCCGTGCAGCAGAGCTTGCTCGATTCGATGTTGGTCGCAGAACGTCGCGCGGAACGCAGCGGATCGCACTCAGCGGAGTTCTCGCTTTTCTCGCTGCCGATTGCCACCCAGGCAGTCTACGGCGTGCTGCTCATGATTCCGGTCGGCGCGCTGGTCATCATGATCCTGCGCAACTTCATTGGCATTAAGACGTTCGGAACGTTCATGCCCGTGCTGGTCGCGCTGGCCTTTCGTGAGACGCGCTTGCTGTGGGGCGTGCTGCTCTTCGCCATCATCGTGTCGTTGGGGCTGCTGATCCGGTTTTATCTGGAGAAGCTCCGGCTCTTGCTGGTGCCGCGATTGACGTGTGTATTGACGGTGGTGGTGTTGCTCATGGCTGCGATCAGCGTGCTCAGTCATCGGCTCGGTCTGCAGCCTGGACTTTCCATTGCCCTGTTTCCGATGGTGATCATCTCGATGACGATCGAGCGCATGTCGATCGTCTGGGAAGAGCGCGGTGCTTCCGAGGCGATTCAGGAAGGGGTAGGCAGCCTCATCGTCGCGGCAGTGGCGTACCTGGTCATGGGCATTCTGTGGCTGGAGCATCTGATGTTCGTGTTCCCGGAACTCCTGCTTCTGGTCATTGCAGCAGCCCTGGTCATTGGTCGATACACCGGCTACCGCTTGCTCGAACTGCGACGCTTCAAGGCGTTTCAGTCCGAGGCGAGTACACGCGAAGCATGACCGGTCATATTTGCCGTTCGATCCCGATCTTTCGCGCGAGGCACTGAAGCGTGTTCGGCCGCTATCGCAAGTTGCGCGATGAAGGTGTGCTCGGGCTCAACCGGCGCAATGGCGATTACATTTCCAAGTTCAATCCGCGATCGCTGTACCCACTGGTCGATGACAAGCTGCAGACTAAACGTCTCGCCTTGCAGGCTGGCATTGCGGTGCCCGAGCTTTACGGAGTAATCGCGACCCAGCACGACATTCGTCGTCTACCCGAAATCGTGCAGGACCATCGCGAATTCGCAATCAAGCCGGCACACGGCAGCGCAGGCGACGGCATCATCGTGATCGCAGGCCGCAGTGCAGGGCGGTATCGGACGATCAGCGGCGCATTACTCGATGCCGAGTACCTCTCACATCATCTGTCGAACACCATCAACGGCCAGTTCAGTCTGGGCGGCGTTCCGGACAGCGTGATCATCGAATATATGGTGCGGTTCTCGGCACTGTTCGAGCGCATCAGTTTTCAAGGCGTTCCGGATGTGCGCGTGATCGTCTTCAGAGGCTTCCCCGTGATGGCGATGGTGCGACTGCCCACTCGCATCTCGAATGGCAAAGCGAATCTGCATCAAGGAGCAGTGGGGGCGGGCATCGATGTCGCAACCGGCGTGACTCTGGACGGCGTGCTCGGTACGGATGTGATCACTCATCATCCCGACACAGGTAATGCGATTGCCGGATTGGAGATCCCGGATTGGGAAACCATTCTGGACATCTCAGCTCGTTGTTACGAGCTCACAGGACTGGGCTACATCGGTGTCGACGTGGTGCTG
>JBJMWN010000330.1:0-4661 GCA_045810085.1 Povalibacter sp.
GTGATTTCGTATAGAGAACCACGTCGTCGTATCATTCGGCTTATTCCCGCTGAGTTCCGTTGCGCGTTACTCCGTAGTGCTCAGTCGAGGGTGGCTGGGAGGAGTGCTTGCAAGTTCATTTGATGCCCCTCATCCCGCTCACAAGTGAAGATCTCCATTTGTGGCTTCTGTTCGAAAGCGAAGCGCGCGATCCAGAGCTTCTTGAGTCGTGTCGTCGGCTACTCAGCTCAGATGAACGCTCGCGCGAAGAAAGATTTCGGCGTGCGCGAAACCGCGAGAGCTACGTCCTGACGCGAGCGCTGGTGCGCACCGTGCTTTCCCGGTACGCGCCCCTCGCGCCTGAAGAATGGCAGTTCTCGACCAATGCACATGGTCGGCCGCAGATCGCGAATGCCAACAGCGGAGCGAACCTGTCGTTCAACGTGGCACACACGCGAGGGCTGATCGCCATGGCTGTCACACAGAGTCGACCTGTGGGTATAGATGCCGAGCACATCGGCTTCAGAGAGCGCGCGTTGAACATAGCGGAAAGTTTCTTCGCACCGAGCGAAGTTGCTGCACTTCGGCAACAGCCGAGAGAAGCGCAAACCTACTGCTTCTTCGAGTATTGGACCTTCAAAGAGTCCTACTTGAAGGCGCGCGGGCTGGGATTGTCGATGCCACTAGATAGATTCAGTTTCGAATTCCGAACCGCACGTTCGGTGCAATTGTGTGTGAACCCGGAATTCGATGATGAAGCAGCTAGATGGACCTTCTGGCAGCTACAGCCGAGTCCCGATCATCTGTTAGCACTGTGTTGCTGGGATTGCGATGCCGCGCTGGAGCCGCTTGCCCGCAAAATTGTCCCAGGCCGCAGCGAAGAACTGATCTCTATGAGTTGGTCGCGATGCAGCCGCTAAGCATCAACGATGTGAGGATGGCTCCCCGGGCCGGACTCGAACCAGCGACCAACGGATTAACAGTCCGTCGCTCTACCACTGAGCTACCGGGGAACGCTTAAAGGCGGGAATCGAAGGCGCGCGATTCTGCGGAAACCACCCGGCGGGTGTCAAGGCAGCCGGCCGCAGTGCGGCCAAACCCTGATGACCGAATGAGGCGGTACCTTCGACTACGCCGCCTGCGACGCTCGTAACGTTTTGTCGATGCGGCGCAGCGCTTCCTGCAATGTCTGCATGCTGCACGCGAACGACAGACGCATGTGGCCGGGAGCACCAAAGCCGCTGCCTGGGACCACCGCCACGCCCGCGTGGTTCAGAAGGTATTCGGCAAAGGAATTGTCGTCCTTAACGCCCAGGATCTTCATCGCGCCTTGCACCTGAGCGAACGCGTAGAAAGTACCGGGAGCGGGCAAACACGACACACCGGGAAGCTTGTTCAGCCCATCGACCAGAAAATCGTGACGCTGCTTGAAGTGCTTGTTCATCTCGCGCACATCTGATTGGTCGCCACTTAGCGCGACCGCCGCCGCTCGCTGCGCAATCGTTGATGCGTTGGACGTGCTCTGGCCCTGAATCGTGGCCATGGCGGTGGCGATTTCTGCCGGTGCACCGCAGTACCCGATCCGCCATCCAGTCATGGCGTATGCCTTCGAGACGCCATTCACGGTGATCGTTCGGTCGTACAGTTCTGGACAGACCTGGGCCAGCGTTCCGAATGGCTCGCTGCCCCAGTAAATGTGTTCGTAGATGTCGTCTGTGCAAATCACGACTGCCGGATGGCGCAGCAAAACTTCCCCCAGCGCGCGTAGTTCGCTGCGCGTGTAAGCCGCACCCGTCGGATTGCTTGGGCTGTTCAATATAAACAAGCGTGTTTTGGGGGTGATCGCTGCTTCGAGCTGCGACGGCGTGATCTTGTAGCCCTGATCGGGTCCGGCGAACACGCTGACGGGCACACCATCGGCAAGCAGCACCATGTCGGGATACGACACCCAATAAGGAGCGGGTATGACGACTTCATCACCTGCGTCGATGAGCGCGAGGATCAGATTGAAGATCGTCTGCTTGGCGCCGGTCGAGACAACGATCTGGCTGCGCTTGTAGTCGAGCTCGTTCTCACGCTTGAACTTCGCAATGATTGCGTCCTTCAGATCTGCGGTCCCGTCCACCGCTGTATAGCGGGTCAGGCCTTTGCGAATGGCTTCGACGCCTGCGTCTGCGATGTGAGTAGGTGTATCGAAATCAGGCTCGCCGGCACCCAAGCTGATGATGTCTTTGCCTTCCGCTTTGAGCTGTGCGACACGGCCCGTCAGGGCAACAGTGGGCGAGGGCTTCACGCGTTGCACGCGCTTCGAGACTGCTAGACTCATGGCGGTTTTCCAGGCTGGGATTGCCGGCATTCTAACGGCGAAGCCCTCATTTCGCTGAGCTCATTGCCAGTCCCTGACAGCCTCTGGCAACTTTCACTGACATGCTTGTTCGCTGTCTCATCGCCCATACAGTCAGTCCATGAATGACGTAACTCGCAAAGACGCAGCGTTCCGACTGACCGGGGACTACCAGCCCGCCGGTGATCAGCCTGCTGCAATCGCGAAGCTCGTCGATGGCATCGAGTCGGGGCTCTCTCATCAGACTTTGCTGGGCGTAACTGGATCGGGAAAGACATTCTCGATTGCGAACGTGATTGAACGCATTCAGCGGCCGACGATGGTGTTGGCGCACAACAAGACGCTGGCAGCTCAGCTCTATGGCGAATTCAAAGAGTTCTTCCCCAGCAATGCTGTCGAATATTTCGTCTCGTACTACGACTACTACCAGCCCGAAGCGTATGTGCCGTCCTCTGACACTTATGTAGAGAAGGACTCGTCGGTAAACGAGCACATCGAGCAGATGCGCTTGTCGGCGACGAAGGCGCTGCTCGAGCGACCGGATGCCATCATCGTTGCCACGGTCTCGGCGATCTACGGCCTCGGTGATCCTGCTGCCTATCTGGAAATGGTGCTTCACCTCTCGCGCGGCGATCGCATCGATCAACGCAAACTGCTGCGCCGTCTCGCCGATATGCAATACAAGCGCAACGAGATGGATTTGACGCAGGGCACTTATCGCGTGCGCGGCGATGTGATCGACATTTTTCCCGCGGAATCTGAGCGCGAAGCGCTGCGCGTCGAGATGTTCGACGACGAGATCGAATCATTGATGATGTTTGATCCGTTGACGGGTGAGATTCTGCGCAAGGTGCCGCGTTATACGGTGTTTCCAGGCACGCACTATGTGACGCCGAAAGACCGCTTGGTCCGCGCCGTCGATGAGATTCGTGATGAGCTGCACGATCGCCTGCAGCAGCTGAAGAGCGCTGGCAAGCTCGTGGAGGCGCAAAGACTCGAACAACGCACGCGTTTTGATCTCGAAATGATTCGCGAGATGGGCTACTGCAACGGGATCGAAAACTACTCGCGGTACTTATCAGGTCGTGGGCCCGGTGAGCCACCGCCGTGCTTGTTCGATTATCTCCCAGGCAATGCGTTGCTCGTGGTGGACGAGAGTCACCAGACCGTTCCACAGCTCGGTGCGATGTATCGGGGCGATCGCTCCCGCAAGGAAACGCTCGTCGAATATGGATTCCGTTTGCCTTCGGCACTCGATAACCGCCCGCTGCGATTCGATGAGTGGGAGAAGCTCGCGCCGCAGGCGATCTTCGTTTCGGCCACGCCAGGGCAGTACGAACTGCAGCGATCAGGACAAGTGGTCGAGCAATTGGTCCGTCCCACTGGCTTGGTCGATCCCGAGGTCACGATTCGTCCGGTGCGAACACAGGTTGACGACGTACTCTCGGAAATCAGGCTCTGCGTGGAACAGGATGAGCGCGTACTCATTACGACGCTCACCAAGCGCATGGCCGAAGATCTGACCGAGTATCTCGATGAGCACAAGGTCAAGGTTCGTTACCTGCACTCGGACATCGATACCGTCGAACGCGTGGAAATCATTCGCGATCTGCGCTTGGGCAAGTTCGACGTGCTGGTCGGGATCAACTTGCTCCGCGAAGGTCTCGACATGCCGGAGGTATCGCTCGTCGCGATCCTCGATGCGGATAAGGAAGGCTTTCTGCGATCGGAGAATTCATTGATCCAGACGATCGGTCGCGCTGCGCGGCATTTGAACGGTCGGGCGATTCTTTATGCCGATCGGATGACCGGATCGATTCAGCGGGCCATTGAAGAGACGAATCGACGCCGCCAGAAGCAGGTCGAATTCAACCTCGAGCACGGCATCACTCCGCGCGGCATCAAGAAGGCAGTCTCGGACATTCTGGAAGGCGCTTACTCAGAAGCGTCAGCAGACGCGCGCTCAGCCAAAGTAGCCGACGACAACGTCAACTATCGATTGCTCACCCCTGAGCAGGCGTTGCGCCGGATCAAGAAGCTCGAGCAGGAGATGCACAAGCACGCCCGCAATCTCGAGTTCGAAGATGCTGCCCGCCTGCGAGACGAAATCCATAAGTTGCGGAATGTGGAGCTGGGCTTGCCGCCGAACACGAAAGTTGGGTAGCCGATACTGGCTCGGAAAACAGAACAGCCCCGAAAAACCCACAAGGCGCATGTCTGCGGAAGTAGGCCTGGACCTGCCTGCTCCGGCTGTGTGCTTTTGCGCTTTTCTGGTGGCCAGCCTATTCCAAGTCTGGCAGGCAGCCAGTCGCTGGTTTCCTTGCCTCCTTCGCGCCTC
>JBJMWN010000331.1:0-3894 GCA_045810085.1 Povalibacter sp.
GATGTACTACCGGGAACGGTACTCAAAGGGCGGGTGCGTAGCGTGGGCGGCGGCGTCTCGTCAGGTCAAAGCGGCACGCCCGGAACGCTGCCCACCGTCGACAACAATCGCGACTGGCTGAGGCAGGCGCAGCGCATCCCCGTCGTGATCGAATTCGATCCAAAAGAAGTATCGCGGCTCAAGGGTGCGCGTGTGGGTGGACAGGCCGACGTACTGGTGTACGCGGGCGACAGCAGCATCATGAATTTTTTCGCCGCTATCTACATCCACGTCATGAGCTGGCTGTCCTATTTCTACTAGCACGCACATGCATCGCATCGACAAAGCAAACCTGCGGCTCGCGGTCGGCATGGGTCTGGCTGTGCTGATTGCCTATGGCGCGGCGCTGCCGGTGCCCTTTGCGGTGTGCGTGATGGTCGTCATCTTCCTGTGCAAGCCGGGTCCGCCACTGCCGCTGGCCAAGGGAATCGTGATTGCATTGGTGCTGGCGGCGATTCTGACTGCGGGTGTTCTGATGGTGCCAGTGCTGGAGAACTATGCCTTCACCGGCATTGTGCTCACGGCCGCCGTTTTGTATGTCGTGTTCCTGCTCGGTGCGCGCAGCAATGGCGCGATCACTACCATCCTGGCGTTGGCCTTTGTGCTCATGCCGGTTGCAGGCGTTGCGGAGCAGGCGCTCGTGAGTACCCTCGCGATCACGATTGCCGTCGGCGTTCTGCTCGGCGTGCTCGTTGGCGGAGTATCGCATGCATTGTTTCCCGATTCGCCCACGCCGCCTCGCGTACAACCTGCCGTCACGCCGTTGCGCAACGAGAGCGCGCAGTGGATTGCGCTGCGTGCCACGTTGATTGTCATGCCAGTGTTTGTATTGGCACTCACCAATCCCTCGCTCTATGTAGCCACCATCATGAAAACGGTGGCACTTAGTCAGCAGGCCGAAGAAACCAAGGCCAGCGATGCGGGTCGAGAGCTGGTGGGCTCGACGTTCATGGGCGCACTGATTGCGGCAGTATTGTGGATGGGCCTTTCGCTGCTTCCCAACCTATGGATGCTGATGCTGTGGATGATCCTCGCTGCGCTGTGGACAGGCGCGCGGCTGTTCGGCGCCCGCAGATCTGCGTATCCACCCTCTTTCTGGAGCAATGCACTCATCACTGCATTGATTCTGTTCGGCCCGGCGATCGAAGACAGCGCCACTGGCAAGAGCGTCATGCAGGCGTCGCTGGTTCGCACGGCACTTTTCGTGGCCGTCGCCTTGTACGCGTGGGGAACGATCCACGTCCTTGAACACTGGCGCAACGCACGCCTTCGACACCAGGCCTCTCTCGCACAGTCATTCTCCGGAGGTCGGCCATGACTTTGATCGGATGACGAACCGATCAAATGCATCGATGGTTTTCGTCAGCTGCCATTGCTAATCCGATCCCGCACCGTTCAGTACAGGCAGCAACACACGCAGTTGCGGCTCTCGCAGGATCAGCCCGCCCCACATCAACACGCCCACATACACCCCAAACAACACGTGGGTGAAGAGAGGGTTGCCGAGTCGCACATGCGTCGCCACGGCACCGCCGAGAAATCCGGTAACGAGGATGGCACCCAGCACACTGGTCGAAGGAAAAATATAAAGCGCTGTGCAGATCAACAGGAGCGCTCCGAGCTTTCGAGCCATATCCACGCCCGGAAATCCGATCTGCATTCCTGCATCGAGAACGGGCTGCACGGCAGCGAGCTTCATACCCGCGTCCAGTAATAGAAACGCGATCACGAGCCCAGTCATCGCCCAACCAAGCCACAACATTTTCTCTCGCCTCATCGTCACTCTCCGATCGGGAGGAGAATGCTAGAAGTTGGCTTCAGCGTTCGTCTTGTACAGAAACGACAGCTGCCGTTCCTCACGCGCGATCTGCGTAGGGGTGAGGCCGATCAAGCGACGGAGTGAACGGTTGAGATGCGCCTGATCGAAAAAACCAGTCGCAAATGCAGTCTCGCTTGCAGATACACCGGCACGTAACAGTTGCGTTGCGTGACGAGCGCGTTCGATTTGCCGAAGCGCGGTATGGCTCATTCCTGTCGCATGAAGGAAGTGACGCTGCGAGGATCGCTTCGTCAATGCAAACGAGTCACCCATCAATGCGGCTTGCACGGCTGCATCTTGTTTGATGATCCCGCGTGCCGCCAGCCGTGACACGAAGGTTTCCGCGTTTTCAAAACTCGGAATTTCCCAGGCATCGCCTTCGAATCGGAATCTTCCGCGGAACGCCCAAGGCAGGTTCACATCTCGACCATTCAGCAGATTCGCGACAGGCAGTCGCGGCATGAAAGTGCCCGCTTTGAAACGAATCGCGAACCACTCGCCATTTGCAGGGCAGTCGACCTCGCGCACACGAGTTTCAGGCCCGTGCAATGTCACGCTGACCTGACCTTCGAGCCGTGTGACAACCAACTCCCAATGGCTGGATGCGACAGCGAGGAATTTTCCGCCGTCCTCGCTGTGGCACCGCCACACACGCTCGACAAAGGGCGAGTCAGAGATTCGGTCAGCGTCGAAGTGAATGAACATGGCCGGCGCAGATCCTCATGGCCAAGTGCCGATGCGTGACTATCGCTGAAAAATCTCTTCAGCACACGCAGATCACCCAAAGCTTAGGGAGGGCTGCCCGATTCAGAGTCCAAGCCCCTTCACTGGGCGAGCGAAACCAGCGCTATCAGTGCTTTTCAGCGTCTGTGGCTGCAGTCAGTGCTTTGACAGCAATCGCGGCGATCAGCCCAGTCAACAACACGCCGCACCCTCCGATCGCAATCGCCAGCATGCGCGTGAGTAGCATTGTGGGTGAAAAGTCACCATAGCCGATCGTCAGGCCTGTGACGAACGCGAAGTAAATTGACTCGTGGATAGACCAGTGTTCGAGCAGGCCCACAATCAAACCGAGCACAGTGATTGCTGCGAGCAGCAGCGACAGGATCGGCCACACGATCTTCAATCCGACGAGCAGACCCGTCGTGAAGCCTTTTCTCATTGTGCGTGAATCCACAATGCCTCCTGCAGGTGCGATACAAACGAAAACGATAGGACTGGCCCTTTGAGCACGGGAACGGAAACACTCCGGCATCTCGGCCGCAATGACGGCAGAGGACGATCTGTGCTGCCTCCGATCCCACTTCGTTATTCGACGACGCTTCTTGCTCACTGTGGTTCGACTTGAGTCGAACAGAAGCCGTCAGGCTGAAGGCTGACCCACAACAGAAACGCACTTGAGCTTCCTTCTCACTGTGGGTTCGACTTCAGTCGAACAGAAACTGTCAGGCTAAAGCCTGACCCACAACGGGAAACGTGCTCGGCTTTCTTCTGCTTGTGGGTTCGACTTCAGTCGAACAGAAGCCGTCGGGCTGAAGCCTGACCTACAACAGAAACGCACTTGAGCTCACTTCCTCACTGTGGGTTCGACTTGAGTTGAGCGAGTGCCGACACGCGCACCGGCACCTCGCCGCGCCGTCGCATGTCATCGAGCAGAGCGCGCTGCTCCGCACGATGTCTGCTCGCCGCGTCAACGAGCTTCTTGAATCTCGGGTCATCGTGCAACGGCTCGAAGATCGGGTCCATCTGCGCGGTGTACCACCAGTGAGTCCATTGATTCAGCGCCTGGCTGGCAGCGAGTTCCTCAAGCGCGCGATCGTTCTCACCCAATAAAGCCAACAGCGCCGCACGATCCCGGGAGAACCAGTGTGCGGGTCTGCCGATTTCGTCGGCATCCATCCGCACTAACAGCGCTTTAGCCAGTTGACGTCCGCGCGCTACCTCACCGGAGAGAAACAACATGTGCGCATATACGGCTGCGAACCCGTAGTAGTAAATCGGTCCACCGACAGTCCATTCGTGAGAGTGATAAACAG
>JBJMWN010000332.1:0-7256 GCA_045810085.1 Povalibacter sp.
GCTTTGATGGGTGGACTCTCTTGACTCACGTTTAGCGTGAAGTTCGCGCCCGATTCGTCGTTGCCCTTGGTCTCGAGAATCTCGAGAGCCGGATCGGCCAGCCAACTCGAGCTATCAATATTGCGCATGTAACTCGATACACGCGTGCTCGACTGCGTAACACCTTGTATCTGCACCTTTCGATCATTCTGCTTGATAGACGTCAGGTAGATGCCATCAGGCAACGTACGCGCCAACTCATCAAACAGATGAACCACTTCTGCACGGCTCCGCTCTAGTTGCTCAATGACCTGCATGCGGGCGAGGAGTCGCTGCTTCTGCTGCTCAAGATCTAAAATCTCGGCGATCTGTTTATCGAGCTTGCCGATCTCGTCTTTGAGGTACTGATTGCGTTCGTTCTGGTGATCGATGGCAGAGCTCATCTGCAGATTCACCGTGAACGCGATGGCGGCGGCGAGTACGAGCGCACCCACTGCACCGACGGCGAATTCCTGGCGCTTTTCTTTGCGCTCGGCTTCGCGCCAGGGAACTAGGTTGATTCTTGGCATATCAGTCGAAGCTCCGTAGCGCGAGACCGCAAGCTGTCAGCAGTGCCGTCGCATCTTTCTTCACGGATTGAGCTTTGGCTTTCTGGCTGACTTTCATTTGACCGAGCGGATCACCGCGTTGCGCTTCGATGCCGACACGGCTCTGAATCATCTCGGCGGCACCTGGGATGTTTGCGCAACCACCGCAGATCAAAATCTGTTCGGGCTGTTCGCGACCAGCGCCGCTTGCGAGGAAGAACTGCAACGACCGGCTAACCTGCTGGCACATGTCATCAATGAATGGGCCGAGCACTTCTGTTTCGTAGTTGCCGGGTAAGCCGCCTTCTTTTTTCGCGCGGCCGGCTTCTTCCATGCTCAACCCGTACGTGCGCATGACTTCTTCGGTCAGCTGCTGTCCGCCGAAAGCGAAGTCGCGTGTGTAGATGACTTTGAGATCGCGCAGAACGCTGAAGGTGGTGCTGCTCGCGCCGAAGTCGACGACCGCGATCACACGACCCAGACCGCCATCTGGCATTTGATGAGTCAACAGGCGGCAGGCGTTCTCCAGCGCGAAGGCCTCGACATCAACGATGCGAGCTGTGAGGCCAGCGGCCGCACAAGCAGCCACGCGCTGCTCGACGTTTTCGCTACGTGTCGCCACGAGCAGCACGTCGAGCATGTCTGGATCTTTTTCGGAAGGACCGATCACTTCGTAATCGAAGCTCACTTCTTCCATCGGGAAGGGGATGTACTGATCGGCCTGCAACTCCACCTGACCCTCGAGCTCGTTCTCGCTCAGGGTGCGTGGCATTTGAATAACCTTGGTGATGGCCGCATCGCCGCTGATCGCGACCGCAGCTTCCTTGGCACGAGCGCCTGAGCGCTTCACAGCGCGCTTGATGGCATCGCCTACCGCGTTCGCATCGACGATGGCTTTCTCGTTGATGGAATTCGGTGGTGTCGCCTCGGCGGCGTAAGACTCGACTCGGTACTGGCCGCCGCTCATGCTGATCTCAATCAGCTTGACTGAGGACGTTGTGATGTCCAGTCCGAGCAGTGGCCGGGATTTGGCTGTGAAAAGCACGCTAGTTCCCTTTATGCATCAGATATTTACGGGAGAAACTCAGATCGGACACGAAACACGGGTCGCAAATATATACAGGCGCGCGTTAAGTTGAATGTGAGGAGTCTCACGAAATACCATCGCGGCAATTTCGGATCCGCTGCTCTCGTTGGCCTGTTTTCCAGGCGGTTTTAATTAGTGGGAACGAAAGCTTGCGTCAGAGATCAAGGACTTGGGACCACACGAAGGCAGGCCAGTGCCCCTGTTTTTTCGGCGACGAATGAGGACAGAGCTTTATGTCTGATGCCCGTATCATCCTGCCGGCGACCCCGCTGCCCTGAGTTACACCTCGTCATCTCGAGGGTAAACCCGTAGACCGGAAGCTTTGCGTCCTCACCTTTCGATGAGTTTGCCCACTTGAATCGTAGGTACTATTGCATACCCGCATTTTTCAAAGCAAGGACTTAGGTCAACTACCTCACATGCGACGTTATCTTCCAGCGCCCGTGCGATATGGGCTCGCTGCACTGGTTATCGGTGTTGGCTCGGTCCTCCTTGGAATGGCGGGCGCTTACCAATACTTAGAGCCCGCACTGCCGGATGTAGCAGCCATCCGCGACATCCGCCTGCAGCTTCCGCTGCGCGTCTACAGCCGCGATGGCAAGTTGATCGCGCAATTCGGCGAGCAGCGACGCATTCCTGTTTCCTATGAAGCTCTGCCGCAACCGCTGATCCATGCCTTGCTCGCAGCGGAAGACGACCGGTTCTTCGAACACAGTGGCGTGGACTATCCCGGCCTTATCCGCGCGACGTTGCGGCACTTGGTCTCAGGTGAGAAGAGCGAAGGTGGAAGCACGATCACCATGCAGCTCACGCGCGGCATCTTTCTGAGTCCAGAAAAGAGCTATCGCCGCAAATTGCAGGAAATCTTCCTCACGCTGCGCATCGAACAGCAATTCAGCAAGCAGGAAATCCTGACGCTGTACATGAACAAAATGTTCTTGGGCCAACGTGCGTACGGCGTCGGCGCTGCCGCTGAAGTTTATTTCGGCAAGAGCATCGATCAGTTGACGCTTCCGGAAATCGCACTCATCGCTGGCACGTTTCGTCTACCGTCTCGTGACAACCCAGTCGCGAATGCTCAGTTCGCGAAGCATCGTCGCAGCTACGTACTGCGACGCATGCACGAGAAGGGCTACATCACCGCAGAAGAACAGCAGGCGGCGGATGCTGCGCCCGTGGAGTCGAAGCTCCATGGACCAGCCGTTGAGATCGAAGCACCGTACATCGCGGAAATGGTGCGCGCGGATCTGTTCAATCGGCTCGGCACCGATGCGTACACGGCGGGTTATGAAGTCGTCACAACGATCGACAGCCGCTTGCAAGCAGCCGCGGTCAGATCGGTACGTGCAGCGTTGATCGACTATGACCAGCGACATGGGTATCGCGGCCCCGCAGGTCGCGTCACGCTCTCGGCGCAATCGAATGAGACCGAATGGGCGCGATTCCTCGAAGAATATCCACTGCGAGGTGGGCTCGAGCCTGCGCTCATTCGCACGGTGGATGATCGCAGTGCCGTCGCATGGTCACGTTTTCACGGTCGCATCAATTTGCCCTGGACAGGACTGAGTTGGGCACGGCCTCCGCTTGCCGATGGAGGTGTCGGGCCAGCAGTGCAGCGAGCTACCGACGTCGTTTCGGTTGGCGACATCGTGTATGTCGCACAGGAGCGCAGCGGCAACTGGCGCATGGTGCAGGTTCCCGAGGCACAAGGTGCTTTCGTCGCGATGGATCCACAGGATGGCGGCGTCGCAGCACTCGTCGGAGGTTTCGATTACTTCTCCAGCAACTTCAATCGCGCAGTACAAGCGAAACGACAGCCAGGGTCGGCATTCAAGCCATTTCTGTACTCGGCAGCGCTGGATCAAGGCTTCACTGCAGCGAGCATCGTGAACGATGCACCTCTTGTCATCGAAGATGCGTCCCTCGAAGCCGCTTGGCGACCGCAGAACAACACGCGCGAATTTCGCGGCCCAATGCGATTGCGTGAAGCATTAGTTCGCTCACGCAATCTGGTGTCGATTCGCGTGATGCATGCGTTGGGTCCGAGCTACGCGACCAAGTACATTTCTCGCTTCGGATTTCCCGAGGACACGCTACCGCACAATCTCACGCTTGCACTCGGAACAGCGCAGGTGTCTCCGCTTGAGATGGCGAGTGCCTACTCAGTGTTCGCGAACGGCGGTTACAAGATCGATCCTTACTACATCGATCGAATCGCAGGTGCTGATGGCAATGTTGTCTTCCAAGCGCAGCCGCGCGTTGTTTGCCGAGAATGCGTCGAACCTCCTTCAACAGAAGGTGGCGACAGTGCGGCCCAGGGAACACAGGGTGAAGGTACAGCGCCGCCCACCGTTGACGAACGCAGTTGGGGTGGACTCAGCTACCTGCCAGAGAAGCTGATCGCGCCCGGCGTCATCTCGCCGCAGAATGATTTCGTCATCACCGACATGATGGCGGACGTGGTTCGACGCGGCACCGCAGTCCGCGCGATGCAACTCAAACGCAACGATCTCGCCGGAAAGACAGGCACGACGAACGATCGCCGCGATGCCTGGTTCTGTGGATTCTCACCGACGCTAGTAGGGACGGCATGGATCGGTTTCGATCAGGAGCGCTCACTCGGTCCTGGAGAGGAAGGAAGTCGAACCGCGCTTCCGATGTGGATCTATTTCATGGGCGAGGCATTGCAGGGCGTGCCCGAGCAGCGCCGGGTGCCACCAGCCGGTATCGTGACGATGCGTATCTCTGCGGAGACTGGTCTCGCTGCAAGACCAGGGGAACCGAATGCCATCTTCGAGAGCTTCATGGCTGGGCACCTTCCAGCTGAAGCTGAAGGTGACGGCAGTCCTGCAAGCACTGACGCCACCTCAGGTGAACAGAGTAGTGACGAGCCAATCTTCTGACAGTAGGCTCGACAGATAAGAAGATTCCTGTGATTGGCTGCGGGAGGCGAGATGAGCAAGCGAATGAATCCGCGTGCGGAGCACCTCAGGCTGGCGCTCGCGCAAGAAGCGGCTCGCATCATGTCTGAACAGGGCATCGATGATTATCGATTGGCCAAGCGCAAAGCCGCCGAGCGTCTTGGTGCCACCGACATCGCAGTGCTTCCCAAGAACACTGAGATCGAAGCTGCTCTTCAGGCTCATCAGAGATTATTCGAGGCCGATCGACATTCGTCGATTCTGGAATCCGCTCGCCGGACCGCGTTGCAAGCGATGCGATTGCTGCAGAAGTTCGAACCGCGACTGGTCGGTCCAGTGCTGAGCGGTACCGCCTCCTCGCATTCAGAGATCAATCTTCATCTGTTCGCCGAAGGCGCGGAAAGCGTCGCGCTGCATCTGATGGAGAACAGCATTCCGCACGAAATTGCCGAACGTCGTTTTCGCTATGAACCGGACCGAGTCGTTTCATATCCGGTGTTTCGATTCGTAGCAGGCAATCGCGAAATCGATGCCGTGGTGTTTCCGGTCAACGGCATTCGACAGGCTCCCGCGAGCCCGGTCGACGGTAAGCCGATGCGACGTGCGGATCGAAACGAGGTTCAGGCCTTGATCGACGAGCCGGTCCCGCTGCGCGCAGGATGGAATTAAAGCTCAGTCTCGCCTGAAGATGAAGGCCGGGACGTCAATCGCGCTTGGACATCTCGACGTAGTCGCGGCGCGTGGATCCGGTGTAGAGCTGACGCGGTCGGCTGATCTTCATCGTCGGGTCTGAAATCATCTCTTGCCAATGCGCGACCCATCCGACGGTCCGCGCAATCGCGAACATCACCGTGAACATCGACTGAGGAATACCGATCGCGCTGTAGATGATGCCTGAATAGAAATCGACATTCGGGTACAGCTTGCGCTCGACGAAATACTCGTCCTTCAGCGCGATCTCTTCGAGCTTCAACGCCAGCTCGAACAATGGATTGTCAGACTTGCCCAGTTTCGCGAGCACCTTGTGACACATCGCACGGATGATCGTCGCGCGCGGGTCGAAATTCTTATAAACGCGATGCCCGAAGCCCATCAGACGGAAGTTGTCGTTCTTGTCTTTGGCCTTAGCCAGATACTTCGGCACGTTATCGGCAGTCCCAATCTGCTCGAGCATGGCGAGAACCGCTTCATTCGCGCCGCCGTGAGCAGGACCCCACAACGCTGAGATGCCCGCGGAAATTGCGGCATACGGATTCGCGCCGGTGCTACCAGCCAGGCGCACGGTCGACGTGCTCGCATTCTGTTCGTGATCTGCGTGAAGAATGAAAAGGAGATCCAACGCCTGCGCAGTCACCGGATCAATGTTGTATTGCTCGCAAGGAACCGCAAAGAACATGTGCAGCAGATTCGAGCAGTAATCGAGATCGTTGCGCGGATAAATGAAAGGTTGCCCGAGCGCGTGCTTGTAAGCCGCAGCAGCGATGGTTGGAATTTTCGCGATGATTCGATGAGCAAAGATCTCGCGGTGCCGCGGGTTATGGATGTCCATTGAGTCGTGATAGAACGCCGCCATCGAAGCGACCACGCCCGAAAGCATCGCCATGGGATGCGCGTTGTACTGAAAGCCGTTGAAGAATCGCAGCAGCGATTCGTTGATCATCGTGTGGTACTGGATTGCGTGAGTGAACTCATTGATCTGATCACTCGTCGGCAACTCACCGTTGATCAACAGATACGCGACTTCCAGGAAATTACTTTTCTCAGCCAGCTGCTCGATCGGAATCCCCCGATGCAGCAGCACACCTTCTTCACCGTCGATGTACGTGATCTTGCTCTCGCACGAGGCCGTAGCCATGAAACCCGGATCGAACGTGAAGAGTCCGTGCTCCTTCGTAAGATTTGCAACGCTCAGCACATCCGGCCCGAGTGTTCCGCTACGCACATCAGCAATGGACTTCTTGCCCGTAGACAGATCGGTGAGTTCAAACTTCTTCTCGGACATGGGCTGATTCCGCAAACGTGAGAGCGCCGGCAGAGCGGCGCGATACAGGGTGCAAGGGGAGGCGCAGACTTACACGAGCCCGCCGGCGAATCAAGCCGGAAGGCACACGGGTCCGTGTCGAGGAAACTCAGGAATTACTGGACGATTTTGAGCAACTGACCCGTAGCAGGCTCTTTGTTTGGATACAGATCATTCAGCAGGCGAATCAGATCCGCGGGGTATTTCTTGATCGGGGAAAGCTTCGCCAGATCGTCAACGTGGGTGTTCTCGCCCACTTTGATCGTGCGGATTTTGTAGGGCTCCGCAAGCGCAAACTCGTTTTCTTTGAGTCGGCGGAAGGTCTTCACCGTCGACATGAAGAGCGCATCGCCGGTGGGCACCGCACCCTGCCCGCGGCTCGCGCCGGCAAAGACGTAAGCAAGATTGTTGTAGTAGATCACTGCATAGCGAGCCGGCACGACACCGAAGTCCGTGTTCGCAGACCGCACAACGGCCGTGTATCCCTGAAGACCATTCACTTCGATGTCTTCGCCCTGACCCGCATTCGAACGCGCGAGCAATCTGGACAAGAATTCCTTCGGGCCCATGTTCGGGGGCGGCGCCTGCGTTTGCATCTGCAATACGCTGTCCTTTTTCGGTGCGATGGCCAACAGTCGATTGGATTGATTTTCAACCGTCCA
>JBJMWN010000333.1:0-28952 GCA_045810085.1 Povalibacter sp.
GCAGCCCTTCTTCGTCCCGGTGAGATGCAGCGTTTCGCGAAGCGTGTCGAGCAGCGTCGACCGCGGATCGATTCGCGCCGTATGCGTCTGTCCGTTGATCTTCAATGTCACGGGAATCGTGTTTGGAGCTTCTGTGGCCTGCGGTTCGGCACTCAGATTCGTCGCCTTCGCACCGAGTGGTGCTGCGACGCTGAGACCTGCAACACCGGCGTGCGTAAGGAATTGACGGCGATTCAGAGCATTGAAAACCAGGCCGGCCTGATCATCCGAAGTCTGATCTGACATGAGGAGCCTCGGTCGCGAAAGGGAAGTGCGGATCACAAGTCTAAGTGCCGCTGCTTCGGCGAAGTTCCGGCGAGCAGTCGGTCGAGACGCCCGAGCGAGCGTGTGCGAGTGAATGGTGCGTGACGACGCGTAACCTTCGAGATGTGCTGCCAGCGATGGCTGATCTGGCGGTCGATGCCGGCAGGGTGTTACAACGTCGCAGTTCTCAGCCGATTCTTACTTTATGGCCGAAACAGAAATCATGTCGCTGACCACGCCGGCACTGTTATTCCCGGCGATCTCTTTGTTGTTGCTTGCGTATACGAACCGGTTTCTGACACTGGCTACCATCATCCGCCAGATGCATCCGGGCGAGGGCAAGGAGCCGAGCGATCTTGCGCGCCGACAGATTTCAGGTCTGCGCTATCGGGTGAAGCTGATTCGTCACATGCAGAGCGGCGGGGTGCTGAGCTTCCTCTTGTGTGCGATCTCGATGTTCGCGATCTTCGTCAACAGTCATCTGATCGGCAAGATCCTTTTCGGACTCAGTCTGCTGGCGCTCGCGGTGTCGCTGGTGCTGTCACTCATCGAGGTTTTGTTGTCGACCAACGCACTTACGATCGTGCTCGATGACATGGAAAAGGCTGAATCAATCCAGGCACGCAAGCTCGACCGCTCATGACCTACTTCGTCGCGATGAAGCGCGAACATTCCTTCGAGACAGGTTTGTCGGTGGCGATGGGCAGACGCAACGTGAGCACGTTATGCATGAGCTCACGCGCACGTTTCACCTGAGCATCGGTCATCACTGTCGTCACGGTTGAGTGTCTGATGATGGCGGGCGGCGCTTTCGACCAGCGTTGAGCCTGAGCCGCAGACATGACGATGCTTGCGTTGAATGCGGCTGCCGCACCGATCGGTACCAGTACCGGATAACTTTCGACGCAACGCGCGCGTGCGAGTTGCTCATCCATTCGAGGCTCGGTCGCGCTGAAGCTGTAGCCGATCGACTCGTATGCGCCTCCAGCGCGCGGCCTGCGGATCAATACCGAAACGGCCGGGATCTTCTCAGTACTCACGAGCTCCGAGATCTGCTCCGCCGTCGTGTTGTCTTTGAACTCGGCTGTCGCCGAAACCATCGCATCGGGTGAACGCGCGGCAAGTGCATCGATATTTCCGTCGAACTTGAATGCCGCTGACTGGCCTTGTGCCGGCGGAGTCGCGCTTTGCTGTGCGTGAGCAAGTCCGCCCGATGCGCAAAGCGCGACCGCCCATACGCATACTCGGACAAGAGTCACAGAGCCAACCTGCAAAGCCTTTGCGCGCTGACGCATCGTATTCGTCCTGAAATTGAGAAGAGGGAATTCTCCCTCACTCGCGCGCCGCGCGCCATTCTTCGCGTGCTTCACGCTTTGCGTCCGATGAAAAAAAGCGATCGTGAATTGTTGAGCCGATCCCTGAAATAGTTCGGCCCACGGCGCGAAATCGAGACACTGGTTTTGGAAAACACAGGCGCCTAGGCTGCGCGCGCTGTGTTTTCGTGGGGGATTATGATGCGTTCTCGATTACTCGTTCGATTCACGTGGGGCTTGATCGCACTACTGCCTTTTGTCGCGCAAGCTGCAATTACGCCACCAGCGGGACCGGTGCCGACCGGAATGCCAGCGAAAATGACGGTGGGTTTGTTCGAAGGATGGGGCGGCACCTGGATGCGCGACAGTGGCGTGCGCTGGGATGTGCGCTACGCCTATTTCACCAAGGGCTGGGCCGACAATTGGGGCTGGGGCGCACGTGACGGTGCGATGGCGGCGAACTTCTTCAACGAAAGCAGTGCTGCCGGATTCATCCCAGCCGTGCAGTACTACCAGATGAACGGTGAGGCGGGCGGTGGTGAAGGACAGTTTCTGCAGAAAGTGCAGAACGCAGGCACGATGGCCTCGTACTTCGGCGATTTCAAATTGCTCATGCAGCGAGCAAAGGCGTTTGGCAAACCCGTCGTCGTGATGCTCGAAGCCGATGGTTTCGGATTCCTGCAGCAGCAGGCGAACTCGAACCCGAATACGTATGCCGCCATCGCCGCATCGAATGTTCCAGAGCTCGCAGGCCTGCCGAATACGGTCGCAGGATGGGGTCTGGCATTTCTGCAGCTTCGCAAAGCGGCAGGTGCGAACAATGTGATCCTCGGTGTGCACATTTCAAGCTGGGCGAGCAACCAAGAGATCGCGTACTACTCCGTAACCGTTCCGCTGCAGCCCGAGGTTGATAAGGTCTACAACTTCCTCGCGCCGTTCGGCCTGGCAAGCAACGTCACCGGATCGACCTACGATTTCCTGGTCGGCGATCCGCTCGATCGCGATGCGGATTTCTACAGAGTCACTCAGGGTTCCGATCGTTGGTGGGACACCTCCGATTCCGCTTCCATCAACTCGAAGAGCTTCAATCGCTACGCGGAGTGGCTGCGTTTGTGGAACGTGAAATCCGCCAAGCGCTGGCTGCTCTGGCAGATTCCGCTCGGCAATTCGAATCATCTGAACGTCAACAACGATGGCGGATCGCGACAGGGCTACAAGGACAATCGCCCTGAGTATTTCTTCGGCGCGAACAGTCGAGCGCATCTGGAGAGGTTTGCCTCGAGCGGTGTGTTCGGTCTTCTGTTCGGTGCGGGCGCTTCGGGCCAGAGTTCATACCAGAACGATACGTACACCGATGGTCAGCTCTTCATGAAGAGCCGTGTGGGAGCGTTCATCAATGCGGGTGGTCTGCCCATTCCAGGTGGCGCAGGCACACCAACACCAACACCGACACCCACACCCACACCAACGCCGACCCCCGGCACTGCTGACTACGACTTCGAAAGCGGTGTGCAGGGATGGGTCTCTGGCGGTGCGCCGGTCGCTGCGATCGGCACCACAACCACTCGCCGTTACTCAGGTGCTCGCGCTCTGACGGTTCGCTTTGGCGGAACGGGCCGGGGCATCGTGAAGGTGGCGAATCCTGCCGCCAAGGCGGGTCAGGTTGTGACTTTCCATGTGTATCTGCCTGCGGATGCGCGCATCACTGCAGTTCAGCCCTTCGTGCAGCAGGATGCTGCGGGCCAGTATTTGTGGACCGGTAACTACAAAGCTGTGAGTGCTCTCAAGCTCGGGGCCTGGAACACGATCCAGGTGCAAGTGCCGGCAAATGCATCGCTCCTGTCTCAGCTGGGCGTCGAGTTCACAACCAACGGTACATACACCGGCAGTGTGGCCATCGATGCCGTGAGCTTCTGATGTGAGACCGTAGCGGCGGCCTTGTGTGCCGCCGCTGCGTTCAAGGCAACGTCAATGCCGGATCCGTAATGGCCCAGAAAGCCCACTTCGGATTGCGGCTCGTGTCGAACAGCAACGGTCGATCTTTGCGCGGCGTGTTCCAGTTATCGAGCCACGTCTCTGCATCCGAGATGCCCCAGAGAGTCACCGCATCGATGCTGGCATCGTGCTTGCGAAACACTGCGAACAGTGAACGGTACTGAGTGGCCTGCTGCGACAAGATCGCTTGCGGTGGGCCCGCATCGCCATAGTTCGTCGTCGGATCGTTGTACACGGACATATCAAGCTCGGTGACTTGATTCATCAGATTCAATTGCTCGATGGCGGTGAGCGCGTTATCCACCTCGGTCGAATTCACTGCGATCGAGGTGTGGATCTGATGGCCGACACCATCGATCGGCACGCCCTTATTGATCAGGTCGCGGACGATGGCGAGCACGTTTGTGCGTTTGACGCTCCATTCCGTCGAGTAGTCATTGAGAAATAACTTCACGTCGGGATCTGCTGCGCGCGCAAATCGAAATGCATCTTCGATGTAGTCAGCGCCGTTGCCGCCGATGCTGTACGCCTGATACCAGGGTGAATTGGTGCGATAGGTCTGGCCCGCGATATCGCTAGCGACTTCATTCACGACATCCCACGCGTACACTTTGCCTTTGAAGTGCGTGATCACATCGGTGATGTATTTCTGCAATCGACCACGGACTTGTTGGTGATATGCCGCGGGATCGCTCTGATCGCCCGCAAAAAACCATACGGGCGAAGTGAAGTGCCACACGAGCGTATGTGCGCGAACCGCAATGCCGTTGGCTTGAGCAAATGCGACGATCTGATCTGCGGGCGTGAAGTTGTACTGACCTTCCGCAACGCCGAGCGTGTCAGCCTTCATTGCGTTCGCGACCGTGATGCTGCTGAAGTGTTTCTTGAGCAGCGCGACATCGGAAGCGTGAGTCGCCGGATCGATCTGCTCGATGAGCACTGCTGCGCCGACCCGAAAGTTGGGAGCGAACGTCGTCTTCAACTCAGGTGCCGAAGACGGATCCGGCAGCGGCACCGTCAAAGTCAGAGTGGGGGTCGGAGTCGGAGTGCTTGGTCGCGGCGTCGGAGATCCGGCACCGCCTCCACCGCCACAGGCGACGCAGATCAAACAGCTTGCCGCAATCGCGGCTGCAAGGCCTCTTCGCATCGCTTTCCCCGGATTCGATCGTTGTTGTAAGGCCATTCTGGCCGCTTCGCTTTGATTGCTCAATCGCAGTTCGCGAGCCACCGCTCATTCCGCAGGTGCTTCGCGCCAACCGCCGCCCAGCGCTTTGCACAGCGACACGAGCTGCACGCCCATTTGAGTGCTGCTGTCGCTGTAAGCGCGCTGCGCTTGAAGAAGAGTCCGATGAGCGTCGAGATCGACCAGGTAGTTTGTGAGTCCATGCTCGTAACGAACATGCGCAATCTCGTAAGCACTGCGACTGGCCGCAAGCACATTGGCGAGTTCATCGTTGCGCCGCCTTTGAGCTGCATAGGCAGACAGCGAATTCTCGATTTCATGCCAGGCGCCGAGCACTGTGCGCTGATAAGCGACCGCCGCTTCCTGCTGTTGGAGCTCTCGCAACTCGACGACCGAGCGCAATCGTCCCCCTTGAAATATCGGAAGGCTCAGGCTTGGACCGACGACCCATTGCCGTGCGCCCCAGTTGCCGAAATCCGCTGCCTCGAGCGACTGATGGACGAAGCTGCCGGTCAGAGAGATCCGCGGGTAAAGATCTGCCGTCGCCACGCCGATTTCCGCTGTCGCGGCATGCAACCTTGCTTCAGCTTCGCGTATATCCGGTCGTCGTCTCGCCAGTTCGGAAGGAACGCCGGTCGCGAAGTTCGGCAGCGCAGTCAAAGGCGTCTGTGCACCGAGTGTGTCTTTCAGCGCGTTGGGCTCTGCACCCAATAACAACGCCAAAGCATTTTGCAGTTGGACTTCCTGTTGCTCGAGCAGAGGAATCTGCGCGCGCGTGTTTGCGATTTCTGCCTGCTGCACGTTGAGATCAAGGTCAGTGACCAGACCACCCTTAACACGAAAACGAGTGAGCTCCAGCTGATCGCTGCCGGCCGTTACGTCTTCACGTGCAATGCGCAACTGATCGCGCGTGCCAAGCAGCTCGAAATAGGTTCGCGCGACCTCCGCTGCGACAGTGAGGTCCACCTCATGAAAGCGCTCGTGAGCAGCATCAACACTAGCGCTCGCCGACTCGATCTCACGATGCACCCGACCCCACAGGTCGATTTCCCAGGACGCATCGAAACCCGCCTGATAAACATCGAAGGGTTCGCTCAGCGCAGTGATGATTTCGTCGCGACTGGCAGGATTGATGACGTCGATGAGACGCGTGTTCACGCCGAACTCACTTTGGCGCTGCCGCTGATACGCCGCCGAAGCATTCACCGTCGGCCAATGACCACCCGTCGCAATCGAGCGCTGTGCACGGCTTTCTGCGACACGCAGCGCCGCTAACCGCAGATCAAGATTGTTCTTGCGCGCAGTCTCAATCAGCTCATTGAGTTTGGGATCGCCGAATTGTGTCCACCAATCGGGATCCACCTCCTGCTGCGCGTCGCCTGCACTGGCCGGCTTGGATAACCACTGGTCGGGCAACTGAGCGACGGGCGGCTCGAACGAAGGACCGACGGCACACGCGGAAAGAAGCGCCGCCACAGCGGCAATCAACAGTCGATGGCGCATGAGGACACCTTCATTTCAAACGAGTCGATTACGGAACAGCCAGGAAGCGGTCGGCAGCGTGATCGCTGCAATCACGGCGAGCGGCCACATGTCGTTGTACAACCACGCGATGGTTGCGCCTTCCAGATAGATCCGCTGCACCATCTCAATGGCGTAGCGAAGCGGATTGGCGAGCGTGATGTACTGCATCGCCGTCGGCATGTTGCTGATCGAAGAGGTGAGACCGGATAGCAGCATCATCGGCATCAGAAGCACGAACGTATAAAGCATCGCCTGCTGCATCGTTGCCGAGAACGCAGACAGCGCAAGGCCGATACCCACCGATGCGGTCGTGAAGAGAATCAGCGCTGAATAGAGTGTCAGCAGCGAGCCCTGAAACGGAATGCCGAACCACAGGCGCGCCACCAGCAGAATGATCGTCGACTGTGTGAGTCCGATCAGAATGGATGGCACTGCCTTGCCAATCATGATTTCGCGAGGACGCAGAGGTGTGACCAGCAGTTGATCGAACGTTCCCTGCTCGCGCTCGCGTGCGACCGAGAGCGCGGTCAACATCAGCGTCTGCAGCATGCTGAGCGCCGCGATCAGGCTCGGGATCATGTTCCAGCGAGTTTCGAGATTGGGGTTGTACCAGGCACGGGTTTCGAGGCTCAGTGGGCCTGTCGATCCGCCATGACTCGCATTCCACGATCGGTTGAACGACTCGACGACGGCGGAAAAGTAACCTGCAGTTGCACCGGCTGTGTTTGAGTTGCGCCCGTCCATGATTGCTTGAACCGTTGCACCGCGGCCTGAGTGAATGCGACGTTCGAAGTCTTGCGGAATTTGCACGACCAGGATCACTCGCTTACGGCCGATGACTGGCGCGATTTCGTGCGCGTTCTGCAGATCGACCACGCGTTTGAAGACGCCGGTTCCATCGAGGCGTGCTGCGAGTTCGGCCGATGCCTGGCTGCGATCCAGATCGAGCAAGGCATACGGCACTTCGTTGAGATCGAAAGTCGCTGCGTACCCGAACAGGAGCGACTGAAGAAAGATGGGCATGAACAGCACCACCCGGCTGCGGGGATCCTTCAGGATCGCAATGAGTTCCTTGCGAATCAGAATCACGATTCGGTACACCGTGTCGTTCATGCCAGCTCCTTGCGCGTGTTGACGCGCGCAAGCACGAGAAGCACGGTCGCGCCGATCGCAAGAACGACACAATCTTTGACGACCAGCGCCCAGACATTGCCCGCGAGGAAGAGCGTTTGGAGCGCCTCCACGTAATAGGTCGCTGGCAACACGCGACTGATCATTCGCACGACGACGGGAACGCTTCGCAGATCGAAGATGAATCCCGACAGCATCAATGCCGGTAGAAATCCCACGATCAACGCAATCTGACTTGCGAGGAACTGATTTTTGGTCGCGGCCGAAATCAGCAGGCCGGTGCCGAGAGAGACAAGCAGATACAGCATCGAGGTGAACACGATCAGCGTCAGCGACCCGCGGATTGGGACAGCGAACAAAAACTTCGCCGAGAGCAAACACATCACCAGTCCCAGCAGACCGACGACGAAGTAGGGCAGGATCTTGGAGATCACGATCTCAGTCGCGTGGACGGGCGTGACGAACAGAGATTCCAGCGTGCCTCGTTCCCATTCACGCGCCATGACCAGCGAGGTGAGTAGCGCGCCGTTCAGCGTCATGATCAGAACGATCAAGCCAGGCACGAGAAAGTAGCGACTGTTGTTGGCTTCATTGAACCAGAGCCGTGACTCAATGCTCACAGCCGGTTGAGGTCCCGCATTACCGGCGGCCGCGCGCCTCGCACCCCATTGACCGATCGCACCCTGCACATACGCCTGCAATACACGACCGCGGTTGGCATCCACGCCGTTTACGATCAGCTGAATCGTTGCTGTGCCAGCCGCGAGCTGACGAGAGAAGTCGGAACGCACATAGACAATCGCATCCACGTGTCGCTCGCGCATGAGTTGCAGTGCTGGGTTCATCGACACCAGTGGAACAGGCGAGAAGTAATGCGAGAGATAGAACCCAGCCAGAACTTCCTGTGCAACAGGCGATGTGTCTTCGGTCACGAGAGCCACCGGCGCGTTCTTCACATCGAACGACAATCCATAGCCGAAGATCAGGATCAGCATCAGCGGCAGAAACAATCCCACCATCAGATTGCTTTTGTCGCGCAGCAGCTGCCGCGTTTCCTTTTGCGTCAGCGCTCTGAGCCGGCGCCAGGAGAGCTGCTGTCTGTGCTCGCTCATGCGGCTTTGTCCTTGCCGTTCGCGTGCTGCCGCGACGCTTCGATGATCGCGATGAACGCGTCTTCCATGCTGTCGACAACGCGTCCACCGCTCGATGCTTCCGCACGAACTTCTTCGGGCGTGCCGATGGCAAGCATGCGGCCCGCATCCTGGATCATGATGCGATCGCAGTATTCGGCTTCTTCCATGAAGTGAGTGGTGACGACGATTGTGGTGCCGTGCTCCGCGAGCGCGGTGATGCGTCGCCAGAATTCGCGGCGAGCAAGCGGGTCGGCACCGCTGGTCGGCTCATCGAGAAACACGATCTGAGGTTCATGGAGCAGCGCGGCTGCCATGGCCAGTCGTCGTTGGAAACCGCCGGGAAGACTGCCAGCTGTGGACTGCTCGCGATCTCTCAGCTCGAAGTTGTCCAGAGCCCATGCGATTCGCTCAGCCAGATGCGAGCCGCGCAGCCCATACGCACCGCCGAAAAAATTCAGGTTCTCGCGAATGCTCAAATCGCCATACAAAGAAAACTTCTGGGCGACATAGCCAACGTTCTGCCGAGCTTCAGCGCGCGCTTTACGCAGATCGGCACCTGCGACGAGCAAGGTGCCGCTCGTGGCTGGCAGTAAACCGCAGAGCATTCGAAATGTTGTCGTCTTGCCGGCGCCATTCGGGCCGAGCAGACCGAATACCTCTCCGCGTTTCACATCGAAGCTGGTGTGATTCACTGCGATGAAGTCGCCGAACTTGCGCATCACATCATGCACTTCAATGACGACGGTCGAACGATCGGCCGGCTGATCCGACTTGAGCTCGATCGCCGCTGCCGCTGCAGGCGCCACGTCCGACTGCTTGCGAAGCAGCATCATCAAGCCATCCTCGAGCGTAGCTTCAGTAGGCGCGAGGTTCACATCGCTCAAGGATTGGGCATTTTCCGCGTGCAGTACGGTGCGGACATTGCCTCCATAAGGCACTGCATCGATGACTTCAGGCATGTCGATCAAACGTGCCTGCAACGAGCGTGCAGATTCGTGTCGACTCGAAGTCGCCAGGTACGAATGCCCCGTTGCACGCTGCTTGAGTTGATCGGGCGGTCCCGCTGCCAGGACCTTGCCTTCGTGCAACACGATGACGTGAGCACAGCGCTCGGCTTCATCCATGTAGGAGGTGCTGACGAGAACTGACAGTCCTTCGTCCGCAACCAGGCGGGAGACGATCGTCCACAGTTCACGGCGAGAGAGTGGATCCACGCCAACGGTCGGTTCATCCAGCAGCAGCAGTTCGGGAGATCGAACGAGCGTGCAGGCGAGCCCGAGTTTCTGTTTCATTCCGCCAGAGAGCTTTCCAGCAAGCCGTTCGCGGAATGGCGCAAGGGCAGTCATCTCCATGAGTCTGGGATAGCGATCCGCACGCTCATCACGTGAGACGCCGTGCAGATCCGCATAGAGATCGAGATTCTCCTGAACGCTCAAATCTTCGTAGAGGCCGAAGCGTTGCGGCATGTAGCTGATGCGATTCTGGATGGCTTGCTGTTCGTGAGCGGCATCGAGTCCGAGCACGGTGAGCGTTCCTGCATCGGCCTTCATCAACCCGGCAGCCATGCGCAGCAGCGTGGTCTTGCCGGCGCCATCAGGACCGACGAGTGCGGTGAGCGAGCCGTGAGGTGCCTGGAAAGAAACCTGATCGACAGCCGTCACGAAGTTCGCTTTGCCTCTCGCGAATCGCTTCGAGACTTCGTGAGCTTCCACCGTGATCGGCGGAGTATTCATCTCACGCTGCCGTCGGCCGCAGCAGGTTGATCTGCTGTACGTGGCTGCTGAGTAGTATCGATGGCCACGGTTGCTGGCATGCCGAGCCGTAAACGATCCTGCGGGTCCTGCACGAAAATGCGAACTTCGTAGACGAGACTGGTTCGCAGCTCTTCCGTTTGAACTGTCTTGGGAGTGAATTCCGCCGTGGAGGAGATGAACCCGACTGATCCATCAATGGTCTGATCGGGTGCGCTGTCGATGCTGACCTTCGCGCCCATTCCCAGGCTTACTCGTCCAAGATCTGTTTCGCTCACGAACGCGCGCACCCATTTCGGATTCGCAATGGCGATCGAGAACACCGGTCGCTGAGGAGTTGCCAACTCGCCAGGCTCCATCAGCCTGCTGCGGACGACGCCGTCGGTGGGAGCGAGCAGTTCTGCATCCTTGAGCTGTCGTTGCAGCAAAGCCAGATCTGCCTGTGCCGCCTCGAGCTGTGCCTGCGCAGTCGCGATGTCTTCTTTGCGCGCGCCGGCCAGAATCAGCTGCAGCGCTTCGCGGCTGTTCTTCAACTGCGCTTCGCTGCTGCGTGCTTGTGCTGTTGCCGCTTCGAGATCCTGTGCGCTCACGGCACGACCGTTCGATGCATCGCTGATGGATTTCAATCGGTCGATCTGACTGCGAGCGTTGGTCGATTCCGCTTCAGCGGCGGCTAATGCGGCGCGCGCCTGCGCGATTTCTTCCGGACGCGCACCGTTGCGCAGCTTGTTAAGCATCTCCGACTGCGCAGCGACTTTGGCCTGCGCCTGTTGAACACGTGGTACGAGGCGGCCGGTCTCCAATCTCGCGAGTACCTGCCCGGCGTGCACGTGAGTGCCTTCGTCCACCAGCACTTCTGCGATGCGTTCATTGTCGTTGAAGGGCAAATCGACCTGACGCAGATCGACGTTGCCATGCAGCACGATCACATCGCTGTGAGTGTCGCGACGCATGAACCAGATGAGCAGGAGGATGACGACTGCCAGCGCAGCTGCAATCGCAAGAATCTTCTTGTTCACGACGTCATTTCCCCTGTGCCCTGCTTGCAAGTGGGGCGCATTCTATTCAAAATCAAATTTGAATTACAAGTAAAGGCAGATGCGAATGCGCAAAGTGGCGAAACGCGCTCCCCGGACTGTTCGTCAAAAACGTAAACAGCCCCTGCGTGAAGATGGGGCGCAAACCCGTCAGCAGCTGTTAGAGGTTGCGGGCCAAGTGTTCGCGGAACACGGTTATGCGCGCGCGACCAGCAAAGAGATCTGCGAGCGTGCCGGTGCGAACATCGCGGCCGTGAACTATCACTTTGGAAGCAAGGATGGCTTGTATGGAGCGGTCCTGGAAGAAGCGCACGCGCGACTCTTGAGCTTCGATCTGGTGAGCGCTGCTGTGAAGGATCAAACCGATCCGGCCGCAGGCATGCGTATGTTTTTGTCGCGCCTGGTGAATGAGATCACTCGACACAAGGAAGGTGCGTGGGAAATGCGCGTGCTGAGTCGGGAGATTCTTGCGCCGACGCCGATGATCGAGCGCATGGTCGCGAATCAGGTTGCGCCGAAGGTGAAGCTGGTCATGGGCATGATCGGCGGGATGTTGGGACTGCCAGCGAATCACCCTGCGGTGAGTCGATGCATTCTCAACCTGATGGGCCCCTGCGTGATGTTGTTATTGATCGACGCGAAGGTTCTCGGAAAGGTTATGCCTTCGATGGAACTCGATGCGGACGCGCTGACCGATCACTTCGTGACGTTTGCGGTGGGAGGAATCAAGGCGATCGCAGCGAGAGAAAAGAAGGCGAGCTGAATGAAGCGAGCAGGTCGGTTCATTCGTGCTTCATGTAGTTCATTGTGACTGGACCGAGATTGAGCTGGGCGTAGTCCGTTTCGAAAGGGCGCTCCAGCAGTGGCGACACGACCGGATCGCACGGATGCGTGCCGAACACCCCATTCGTGCGTGCTCGAACGTAGCGATCGGCCGTAGCCTGGTCCTTCGAGTCAAGCAACAGATAGTCGAGACAACCCGGCCCGGAAGACGTGGTGCGCGGTGGTGCGCTGTTCGCCAACGCCGTCTTCAGCTCCGCCTTCACTTTGGAACCGTTGTCGCGGTCAGCTTCTGTGCCGCTGTGCTCGTTCACGAGACTTGCGACGTCGTCGCGAATGCCATCGTGATCGGCATCCACGCCGACCAGCAATCCTGTCGCCAAGTGCGGATGCGTGGTGCTGATCTGAGGCTTGTCTGTGTCATCCGACGCATAAGCAGACATCGGCCCGGTGAGGAGCGCACTGAAAGCGGCGAACAGGGCAATCGGCTGGGCAATTCTCATGACGAAGTCCTCGGCCGTGACGCGTGCAGTCTAAACGCGAGCGTAACTTACGGATAGTGAGGCTGATCAAGTTGCAGCGACCGATGCTCTTTGATTCAGTGGCTCACTCTTCGCGTCGAACAAGGGACGTGTGGGATCGATGAAGGCCCAACATGCCGCGCCGATCACGAACAGCCCACCCAATAACCAGAACGGGACATTCCAGTTTGCGAACCATTTGACCGAGTAGCCCACGATCGGTGCGCTGAAAATCGCAGCGATCTGTCCCGCAGTGTTCATGGTCGCGCCAACGACTGCAGAGTGCTTTCCACCGATATCGACGCATGTACTCCATGCAGGAGCAGTGGTCAGCATGCAGGTGGCCGCAGCGAAAGCGATCAGGGTGGCAGCAAGCAACGGTGTGGCGACGAGGCTCGCACTTACGATGAATACCGCTGCCAGGCAGTAACCAACAATTCCGGGCGTACGTCGTCCTGCCACCAACCCGGATCGTGCGGTAACGCGATCGGACCAATAACCTCCCAAGAACTGCGTAGCAACGCTCAGGAACAAGGGCAAAGACGCGACAAAGCCCAGTGCTGCTTTTTCAAATCCATGCTGCCTCGATAAATACGTGGGAAGCCACGTAATGCAGAAATAGAAAGTCGTGCAGTTCGGCATGTACATCACACACAAGAGCAGCACGTTGCGGTCGCTCAGCAACTGTCGCCAATAGGCCCAACCTGATGGGTGAGCTGCTTCGTCCGCTCGGTTCGCGAAGATGATCTCGCGCTCGGCTTCGTTCACGCCTGGATGTTCGGCCGGATCGTCGCGAAACCAGCGATGCCAAAAATAGGCCCACACGAATCCGATGCAGCCAAACGAAACCAGGATGCTTCGCCAGCTCATGTGTGGAAGTAATGTCGTGACGACCAGCGTCGTGATCGCTCCCGACGTATAGGCTCCGGCGAAAAAGATTCCTTTGACCGTTCCACGTTCGCGCTGCGGGATCCAGCGTGAAAACACGCGCGCGATGCAGGGCCACGCACCCGCTTCGCCGGCACCGAACAGGAATCGCGTGGCCAGTAACGATGCATAGTTGAAAACGCCTGCCGTCGCGAGTGTGAAGACTGACCACCAGGCAACGATGCGTGTAATGACCGACCGTGCGCCACGCTGATCAGCCCAGCGTGCCGTGGGAATTTCGAAGAGTGCATACGCGAACGCGAATGCCGAGAACACCCAGCCCATCTGGGCTTCGTCCAGTGCAAGGTCGCGCGCAATACTGGGAGCCATCGCACCGATGCAGGCACGATCCAGATAAGTGACCATGGCAAGGGTCACTGCGAACGCTACGACGATGTAACGGGTACGAGTAGGGCGCATGAAATTCTTCTTGGAATCTGCGCCCGCGTCATCTCACAAATCGACGCGGTAGGGAAGAGAAGAGTCGGTGACTCGTCTAGCCCCGGCCGGTCAGACGGAAAAACAGGCGCTTGATCGGGCCGACTCGCGGACTCGGGGTCGTTGCGCTTGCTGGACGATTGGTCCGCTCCTGCCATTCGAAATAACTCACGACGCGCTCTTCGCTATCGTGCATGGACATCTCGAGTGCCTCGAGCTCCATCAATTCCTGTTCAGTGAGTCGGCGCTTGAAGCTTCCGGTGGTCGAGAGCGAGCGATTTTCGCGTGCAGCCTTGGCCTGCCGTCGAATGCGCGGATCGGTTTTTGTGAATCGAACGGAGTCTTTGGCCATCGAAGTCGTCGTGAATGCAAGTGACCCGAGGGTTAGTCCTCACGACGAGTATGGGAAAACACAGGCTCGCTTGGACATAAGACCCGTCCTGAATGAGCCCTAGGACGTGTGGGGTCAGAAATTCACTGGCGATCTGGGCCGACTGGCCGGTATTCCGGTTGTCAACACAACGGTGGAGGTCCAGGCAGTTGCATTTGTACTCACAATGCTGACGACGAGATCCACCGCCATGGAGTTACTGCTGTGCCGCATGTCATCGAGCCCGCGAGTTCGGGCGAGGATTCAGTGTGCGACCTTGTGAGATCAATAGTGCGGTCGCCCGGTACTGCTACTGCTACCGGTACTGCTTTACTGCAGCAGCGCGGCGCGCGAACTCACCACGCGACCGCTGATGCATCGTCATCGATGCTCGCTGGAATAGAACGCGGTCATCAGCGCGAGAATGTTGGTCGCCAAGCGAAGCGCAACGCCTACAAGAACGTCAGCGAACGGCTTCGAATCCGACACCGACCCTCTTGGCCGATGCAAACCGCATTGTTCTGACTGAAAGTGTGAAGCCGTCGTCGCTGCTTTCTACATATCGTGGAGCAAAGTGTCGCTAACGCTTGTGAAGATGTGGAAATTCAGCATAGGTCCTATGTAAGCGTGTCTCTGGCGGCGCAATACTCAATCCCGAAGTTACTGCGCCATCTCGCAGCGAGGAGAGGTTCATGAATCGCGATGTAAGTACGCAATTGATGACGATCGAAGAAGCGATGCAGCTGAGCGATCCGCGCACTTCTCATGAAGCGAACCATGAGCGTCGCCGCCAGCAATGGGCGTGGCAAACCATCGCCGGCGCCATGTCGATGACCATCACTGACGAACAGTTTGAAAAAATGGCGGCCCACGAGCCGCATCGCTCGGAACAGTAACAGCCAAGCACTAGCGGGTGCCCTCTGCTGAGCCGGCGACTTGCGTCGTCGGTCTCAGCTTTCCTCGCCAACAACAACAAGATCACGGCGAGGATTGATCCTTCAGTCTGGCGGACCGCTGGGTTCTCCAGTTCCCCTATTCAGCCATCATGCGCGATCAAAGCAGATCTGATGCTTTGCCGCTCGCCTACTGCGAATGTGAGCAGCGCTGCGTTCAACATCGGCCCGCTTCCTACGTCAGCAATCACAATCGACACCTGAATAACAATCACTATCAGGGGCACGACTCGTACTCGTCACGGCATTCACAGATGGACTGAGTCCGGGCAACGGCCATTTCGACTCCACTGATGCTGAATCAACAGCATTCAGGTTCACTTCGCGGCGCACAAGGATCAAACTTCGCCCGCGGGTCGTTAACAACACTTATCGATAAAGGGCCGGCATCGGCAGCGAAGCCGATCGCTGGCAATACCCAATGATCAAGGGCAGGCGAACTCCACAACGTGACCCGTTCGACGCGGGGCAACGCGCCGTCCTGGAATCGATCGCCGTCGGCGCTCCGCTTCGTGAAGTCCTGGAAAAGATTGTTGAGCTGATCGAGGCCCAATCAGCCGACATGCTGTGCACGATCGTCCTCGTGAATGCCGACGGACGCATCAGCCACGCAGCAGGCGGCAGGGTTCCAAGCGAATTTGTGCGTGCGATCGAAGGCGAACAGATCGGTCCCGAGGCGGGTTCCTGCGGGACTGCGGCGTTCACAGGTCAGCCGGTGATCGTCGAGGACATCGAAACGCATCCAGCGTGGAAGTCATACCGCCAGTTAGCTGCGCAGCATGGATTGCGAGCATGTTGGTCGGTACCGATCCTTGGAGTGGACGGTACCGTGCTGGCAACGTTCGCAATGTATTACCGGGAAGTGCGACGACCCTCTGATTCAGAACGTGAGTGGGTCGAAGTCGCAACGCACCTCGTGTCCGTCGCGCTGCTGAGCGACCGTGCTCGATCGAGCGAAATCGAGCGTCGCAGAATGGAGGAGCAGGTCCGCGTCGGTGAGCACCTTCGATCGATCATTCTGGACAGCGTTGCAGATGGGATCTACTACGTCGGCGTTGAAGGAGAAGGCTGTTATCGGATTCTTTCCGTCAACAGTGCGTTCACGAAGCTTTTCGGAATCACAGCGGAGGAAATCGTCGGCCACATGGTGGAGGAACTGATGCCGGAGGAGATGCGCGCGCAGGTGTTGAAGCGGTATGCCGCAGCGGCGATGACGGGTGAGAGGCAGGTGTGGGAAGAGGTGATGGTGGGGCGTGCCGGGCGAAAATACGGCGAGGTCACGCTGACGCCGTTATTCGATGGCAAGCGACGCTGCATCAATTACGTCGGCACCATTCATGACATCACCGCACGCATTGTCGGAGAGCGCGAGCGGATTCAGTTGCAGAGCAAACTGCATCAAGCGCAACGGATGCAGGCGCTCGGAACGCTCGCCGGAGGAATCGCGCACGACTTCAACAACATCCTCGCGGCGATCGGTGGCAATACAGATCTGCTGCTGGACGATGTGCCTCAGGATTCTCCGATGCGCAGGCCGTTACTCGAGATTCAGAAGGCGAGTCGACGCGCCAACGATCTGGTTCGGCAGATTCTGACTTTCAGTCGTAGCGCTGCACCCGCTTATGAAGTGTTCGATCCTCGCGTCGTTGCGCAGGAGGCACTCGAACTGTTGCGAGCGACGCTGCGCCCCAATCTGCAACTGCGGCCTCGCTTTGCTGATAACACGCCATTCATCAAAGCAGACTCCACTCAGTTTCATCAGATCCTGATCAACCTCATCACGAACGCCGCCCACGCGTGCGGTGAAGGCGGTGAGATTGAAGTCAACCTCGACTGCGCAACGGAAGATGACATCGCACGCGATACGGGAACGCTGGTGCCCGCTGGAACCTATCTGCGACTTCGGGTCAAAGATCACGGCTGCGGTATGGATCCCGCCACCCTGAAGCGTGTTTTAGAACCGTTCTTTACGACTCGAGCGCCGGGTGAGGGCACGGGTCTGGGTCTGTCGGTCGTGCATGGAATCGTTGAAAGTCATCATGGCGCGATTCACATCGACAGTGCGCCTGCACTCGGAACCTCCGTGAACGTCTTTCTGCCTGCGTCACAGGCGTCGCAGACTCCTGCGCAGTCTGAAACTCCGATCGCCGGAAACGGTGAGCACGTCATGTACGTGGATGATGAGGAAGCGCTCGTGCTGCTCATGGAAAGAGCTCTGGCCAAGAAAGGGTATGTGATCACGGGTCATTCCAATCCAGCGGCAGCGTTGAAGGATTTCGCGAGCCGGCCTGAAGCGTTCCAGGTGATCATCACGGATCTTGCGATGCCCGGCATGTCGGGGCCGCATCTCGCGGAGAAGTTGCGCGAGATTCGTCCTGACGTCCCCATCATCATGACCTCGGGCTACATCCGCGCAGAAGATCGTCAGGCCGCGCAGCAACTGCAGATCAATCAACTCGTGTACAAATCGAACACGGTCGATCAACTGGCTGAAGCACTTGCGAGTGAGATCGCAGCCCTCAAGAGCAAAGACACTTGAGCTCGCTGGCCTGGTTCCGAACTGAGCTCCGAAACACTGCTACTTGCTCAGATACTTTGCACTGAACGCGATCGGCAATCCCACCAGGAACATGTGCGCGAGCAGGCCTTGCACCATCGATTCGTAAGTAAAGGGGCCGGTCCGATGCAGGGCGGAGACAGGAACTACGATCAGATTCATGGCCAGCCACACGGCGATGCCGAAGAACAGGCCACAGATGAGCGCGTGCTCTTTGAGAAATCCGAGTTTGCGGCTCGTTAATGTGTAAATGGCGGCGGCGGCGCAAGTGATCGCGAAGTGCAGCATCAACCCGAGTGACCAGACATCCCACGCCTCGCTTTTCATGGCGTCAGGTCCCAGCACTCCGGCCGCGACGACCCGAGGCACGTGCCATGACCACATGTACATCGCGAACAGAATGTCGCCGAGTCCGGCCAGCAGTCCACCCGTCAGAATGGCCCTGACCGGCCATGGATGATCACTCGCAATAGGTTGCGCGACGGCGTTCATGGGAATCCTCGTGAATGCGGCCTGTTGCCATGTCACCAGTCCCGCCGATGCACGTCAATGGCCACTTGAAGCGGGCCATCGGGCGAGGGTTTGCCACTCAATTGAATCGATGCTGCTCAGGATTCAAGCGGCAGGCGAAACGTAAATCGAGTCCGTCCTCGATTGACGCCGGGATCAATGTTCCGGCACGCAGCTCGCAATTTGTCTTGCGATGTAGAGACCGAAGCCCTGTTGCGAGTTGTACGGCTGCACGTACAAAGGGCCAGAACTGTCTCTCCTGCGCGATCGGAACCGTACGCAAGACGCTCTCGTTGCGATCGCATGAATGATTTCGCCAGGCGCATCGCTTGTATCTGCCTTGCGTTTGTTTCAGGGGCGTCGCAAGCGCAATCCGTTCGATGGACATTCGAAGGACTGCTGGGTGATGCGTACAACTTCGATAGCAAGACGCGCATCGATCATCCCAACGTTGACGACAGTGCATTCGACGGCGATTACGACACGCGTGGGCTCGAAGGCCCGTTTCACTACGTGTGGCGAATCTCACGCTGGACGGACTCGCGTGCATGGGAGCTGCAGCTCATGCATCACAAGCTTTTTTTGCAGAATCGCCCTGCCGGTGTCGAGTGGCTGTCCGTGAGTCATGGCTTCAATGTAGTTACCGTGAATCGAACATTCGAATCACGTGACTGGCGCTTCCGGGTGGGCGCCGGTCCCGTAATCACGCACGCAGAGGCGTCGATCGCGGGTACGAACTACGACGGACCCTATGAGCTGGCGGGTGCAGCCGTGCTGATCGGCGTCGACAAGACAATCTCACTGGGCTCACGGTTCTTTGTGGTCGGGGAGGTCGACGCGACTTTCGGATACATCGAGTCGCAGCCGAGCGGCGATCCTGATCTCGAATTCAGCATCAGCAACCCTGCTCTGCATGCTCAACTGGGCCTGGGCTATCGATTCTGAATCCGTCCTCAAACGAGTTGCCGGACCTGGCGAAGTGGTACCCCAAGGAGCCGTTCGGAAATTCACCTTCACGTTTTTGGACCCTTGAACTTACAACGGCCGTCCCTACCTTCCGTCTCGAGCGCGTCTGTACGCGCCGGCTACGTAAAGTTCATGAGTAACAGGAGGATGAATTTATGGCAGTCGCTCCCTATCGAGACTGGATGCCCTTCAGCCAGCTGAGGGATGAGATCAATCGTCTGTTCAAGACCATTGATGAAACCGACACCAGCGGCGCGACCGCAAGCTGGGTTCCAGCCGTCGACATTTACGAATTCGAGGATCGGTTCGAGCTCGCGGTCGACTTGCCGGGAGTGAACCCGGATGACGTTGAGATCACGCTGGATCGTGGCGTGCTGACATTGAGCGGCGAGCGGAAGTCGGAAAAAGCTGCAAGCAGCGACAACCGCGATGTCCGCATGCGTCTCGAGCGCGGCCAGGGTCAGTTCCACCGCCGGTTCATTCTGCCGGAGAGCGTGGACACGGATCGCATTGTCGCGAAAGGTCGCAATGGCGTGCTTGAAATCAGCATTCAGAAGCAAGCCCAGGCGCAACCCAAGCGCATCAAGGTGGCGGCGTAAAGAAGAAGGGGGAGCGAGTTTTCGCTCCCCCTTCTTTTGCTGCTGGCCTCTCTGGCCGGACAGCAGGCTTTAGGCTCTAGTCAGCTAGGCTCTGAGTCGGACTTAGAGCCTAGTGCCTCTTGCCTAGTGCCAGATCCCTCATCTCACCGCGGTTCGCGTATTTGCCACCGTGGATCGATCACGCTTGCCCGTGAACGGAATCAACATTGGCACGCGTTTGCGATACGTCGCGTACTCCGGGAAGGCGTCGATCAAGTCGCGTTCCTCGAGTTGCACGGCGATCAGGATGTAAGCCGTCGTCAGTACCGCGAACAAAAGATGGGCTGCGGTCATGGTCGGGGCACACCAGAAAATGCACAGCCAACCGACGTACAAAGGATGTCGGACCACTTTGTAGAGCGCTGGCGTGCGGAACGGAATTTCCGTGTAGGGGCGACCGCGAAAATAGAGCCAGACCTGCCGAAGGCCGAACAGATCGAAATGATTGATCAGGAATGTCGCGAGCAGGAGGAGTCCCCATCCGAACGCGAAACCGGCATAGATGGCGATCCGTGCAATCTCGTTCTGCACATCCCAAATCACGGTGCCGATGGGCTGCCACTGCCAGAACAGCAGGATCAGGGCCAGGCTCGAGAACAGAACGTACGTGCTACGCTCCGCCGCGACGGGGACCAGGCGCGTCCACCAACGTTTGAACGCCGGTCGCGCCATGATGCTGTGTTGCAGGGCGAACAGGCCCAGAAGGGCGATGTCGATCGTGAGTGCCCGAGTCATGCTTCCCGTGAGGGGCGCATCGATGGGGGCTGGCACTGCTACGTTACCGAGAAAGCCGATCGCGTAGAGAAAGCTGGCGAAGAACACGGCGTAGCACACGACGCCATAGAGCAAGACGAGCAAACGTTTCATTGGAAATCCCCTGCAGTCGTTGAATGAGTGGATGCGGCAGCATGGGTTCAGCACGACCGCCACACCAGATGAAGAATGTCCCGAGCAATGAACCGATCAGGTAAGTGGCGTGTGACGTTTGTCCCGTTCAGCACATCGTTCGAATACGGGTCAGAAGCAGGCAACCTGACGCCTGGCGTGCATGGCAGATCACTTCTTTCCGTAGCGTCTAAGTTACGTATGCGAAGACCGCCTCACATCGGTCGCATCACCCAGATTGTCTTTCGCGATTACCTATCTTTCGCGCGCGGGCACTGTACTTTCGGGCAACTCGGTGAGGTCGGGTTGTGAGTGCGTCTTCATTGCATCAGTCCATTCGGTACCTGAAAACGACGGATGGCGTGCAGCTCGCGTGGGCAACGATGGGTTCAGGACCACAGCTGGTCAAAGCGGCCAACTGGCTGACTCATCTGCAATACGATCTGGAGAGTCCGGTGTGGCAACACTGGATTCGTTTCTTCTCGCAGCATTTCCGTTTCGTTCGCTACGACGAGCGCGGTTGTGGAATGACTCAGTGGCAGGTGCCCGAAGTCTCGTTGCCACGGTGGGCGGACGATCTGGAGGCGGTGATCTCGGCGGCGGCGCCGGAAGGACCGATGACCTTGCTCGGGATCTCTCAGGGATCCGCGACCTGCATTGCATATGCAGTGAAGCATCCCGAGCGCGTGTCCCAGCTCGTGCTCTACGGCGGCTATCCGACGGGATGGGCGTATCGCGGCGACGAAGAAGGCTGGCGGAAATATCAAGCCATCGTCGAGCTGGTGCGGCTCGGGTGGGGAAGTGAAAACACCGCCTTTCGACAGATCTTCACTTCGCGTTTCGTACCGGATGCGACGCCCGAGCAGCTCGACTGGTTCAACGATCTATGTCGACGCACCAGCACACCGGAGATTGCTGCGCATTTGATGCTGGCCCGTGCACAGATCGATGTGCGCGATCTGCTCGCGCAGGTGAAGGTGCCAACGCTCGTGATTCACGCCTTGCATGACGATGTCACACCGATCAGTGCCAGTCGGGATCTTGCAGCAGGCATTCCGAATGCCGAATTCATCCAGCTCGAATCGCGCAATCATGTGCTGCTCGATGGCGAGCCGGCATGGACTCGTTTCAAAGAAGTGGTGCTCGAGTTCACTGGACGTGAACGTCAGGACTCCAGCGAGCCCGAGAGTTTTGCATCGCTGTCGCCGCGCGAACATGAAGTGCTCGCAGGCCTGGTGGCAGGACTCAGCAATGTGGAGATTGCGACACAGCTGCATCTCAGCGACAAAACCGTGCGCAACATGCTTACGCGCATCTTCGAGAAACTCGGCGTGCGTTCACGTGCTCAGGCGATCGTGCTCGCCCGAGATCGGGGATTTAGCATCCGCTGAAACAGCGCAAGAGTCGTCGCTTCACTTCCTGGCAGAAGTTCTGAACGCGATGCCGCCGGGTTTGGGCAGCGTCACCACCGATCCGCTCGCTTTGAGTTCTCCGCTCTGCGCATCGATGCCGAACACGACGACGGAGTCACTCGCCTGATTCGCTACGACCATCCATTTTGCGGATGGATCCAGCGCGAAGTAACGCGGCACTTTGCCTTGCGAGGGCGTGAAGCTCTTCAGCGTCATACGTCCGTCCGCATCGAGTGCGAACAGCGCGATGCTGTCATCGCCGCGATTGGACGCATACAGGAACCTGCCGTTGGGATGAACAGCGATTTCGGCCGCAGTGTTCGTGCCGCTGAAGCTGCTCGGCAGTGTTGAAATCGTTTGCAGCGCCGTGCCAATTCCTTTCGCTGCATCCCAGGCGAAGAGCGTGATCGCGTTGGCCAGTTCCTCGATCAGATAGAACTGTTTGCCATTCGGATGCCATGCGATGTGACGCGGTCCTGCACCGGCCGAGGCTGCAATGAAAGCAGGATCATGCGGAGCCAGCGCTCCGGTGCGTTCGTCGAATCGGTAGACCACGATGCGATCGGTGCCTAGATCAGTGGCGAGGGCGAATCGATTGTCGGGCGTGACCGCGAACCAATGCGCATAGGGTTTGGTCTGTCTTTCCGGATGCACGCTGCTGCCCGTGTGTTGCACGTGAGCTGTTTGGGCTGCGAGGCTTCCATCTGCATTGGTCGCATAAACTTCGACATAGCCGCCGCCGTAGTTGGCATTGAGCACGTAACGTCCGGTCCGATCAATGCTGACGTGACTGGGCCCTCGGCCTTCAGCCACTTTGTAATTCATGAAGCTGAGAGCACCGCTTGTCTGGACGGCGAAGGCACTCAGCCCGCCCGGTGTCTGCGAGTTGCAGATGTACAGGTGATTGCGCTGCGAATCCAAAGCGATGAACGCAGGATCGGGTGTCTGAGCGACCAGGATCGGCGTGCTGAGTTGGCCTGATTGCACATCGAGATGAGCCAAGGCAATACCGGTCTGCGGAGGAGTGCTTTGGGTTGCGATATACAGCGCAAGGGAATCAGCCTGGGTCATTGAGGTTCCGATAAACGTAGTGATGAGCACCGCGAGACGAGCGATTGTGCGCAATGTGAAACTTCCTGCAACCCGAGCCTGAGGATTGGATGACGTCGGCGAGCCACCGAGCGTCGCCAGAGGCGGCTCAGTGCGATAACGCGTGTAGCAGAAACACGCTTACCGAATTCGCAGTATCGCTGCTGCGCAGGCGCAATTCATAGATGCCCGGGGAGAGTTGAGCCGAATCAAGATAGACGTCTACATAGCCGTCTTCGTCCGCGGCAATGTTCTCCAAAGTGCCAACGACGCGGGGTGGTTGCGCTTCGTCGATGCGCGAGATCTCGAGTGAGTAAGGCGATGCCGCCGTTTGCTCCGGAACGATGCGCAACTCGATTGCCTGGCGATCACCAGGAACCGCGAGCTGCACGTCGTAACCGTTGCTTCTCAAGCGCATCACGAAACGTTTGGTGAGCACTGGCAACGGTCTGCCTGCGTCATCTGTAAGTGCTGAGGGAACTGAGGCAAGCAAAACTCGCTTGGTGACCGGACGAACCAGGAGCATCGAAGCCGCAATGATCGTCGCTGCAACAACTGCGGCGACCGCGATCCGCCAGACACGTTTTCGCGAGCGCAGAAGTCCATCCAGCTCGCCCCTGCGCTGCAAATCACTCAGCCCGGTTTTGAGGCGAGCGACGGCTTCCAGGTCCTTGAGGATTTCCGGATGCGCGAGGTAGTAAGCCTCGAACGCTTCGAGTTCCGCGTCCGAGAGCTGGTCCGCGAGATATCGCGGAACGACATGATGGTCGTCGATGTATTTATGATCTATCTGCATGGTGCCGTCCGGTGAGTGCCTGGACTCGGCCCATCCCCGACTCTAGCTGTGTCGAAAGTTCGACATGTCGCACTCGGGCGCGGCTTGTGTCTTTCATGGCTGGCTTGTCATGGCAGACACACCAGCAGAATGCTGAAGAAGTCGCTCTTTTTGAAGCCGCGGTGCTCGAGCTTGTCCCGCATTCGCTGACGCGCACGGAAGATAACCTTGTCAAAGTGCAGCGCGGTCAACCCAAGCTCATTGCAGATGACGTCCTTGTCTTCTTCATCCAGATAGAAGCGTTTGACAATCTGTCGGTCGCGTTCAGTCGGGAGTTCGGCGATGAGATCGCGGACTTGCTTGACGATATTGGTGCCAAGCTCGATCGAGGCGGGCGGCTCGAGGGCGGGCAGCAGGTCGAGAGCATCGCCGTCGGCCCTGCGATCAGCTCGTTCGGCGAACTTGCGGCGGCGGTTCCGCAGCTGATTCATCGCGACCTGAAAAACGTAACCCACGATCTGTTCGGGTCGCGAAACCCGCCCTGACAAGAAATGCTCCCACGCAGTCGCGATCGCGTCCTGCAACACATCGCTCGCCACGTCAGGATCGCCCGTGCGCTGGGTGACGAGCCGCCTCAGACCGCCGTACTGATGAGCGATCAGACGTTCGATATCGGCGGGACTGAGTGTCGCTTTGCGTTCATCCTGAATGTCCACTGAGCCAGAGTCCTTCATGTGGCTAAGGTAGCGCACCTCGGGCTGCCTTGTGCAGCCTGACCCTGACGAATAGGTGAATCGCTGAATCCTCGATCACCACCGCGCGCGAAGGCGCGTCGCTGAGATAGGGCTGCAAACCAACACAGGTCGCTAAGTACCGAATCGGTACTACGACGTGATGAACCTCCGCTCGATGAGCTTGCTGCCACGCCCAATGGATCGAGACTGTCACCTTGACGCGCGGTTGATCCGCTGAAGATGACCGACTCAGCTCTCGATCGCACGGTCAGCCGGTCGTGCTCCCTGTTCGATCTTCCAGCGGCGCAGTTCGATCTCGCTTCGCTCGACCAGCTCGCACAAGCAATGGCGTTGGCGACCCTTCCTGCGTCCCGCACGCCTTCGGGGTATGTGTATCTCGGCCAGTTCATAGGACATGACCTCAGCCTCCTGGATTCCAGCCAGGCAGCAGTGACGAATGTGTCCGATGTGCGGCAGCTGCGCGCCCCGGCGTTGAATCTCGAGAATGTGTATGGCCAGGGGTTCGACGATCCAGCTCTCGCAGTCGACCGCGACACCGGCTATCTCGAGCTTGGACGCACTCTCACCGAGTCCGGTGAGCAAGGCTCGTTCGATGATCTGCCCAGACACGAGAATTCGATCGCCCACATTCCAGATGATCGCGATGAGGAAAATCTGCTCATCGGTCAACTGCATGTTGTCTTCATCAAGCTGCACAACTTCTTCTGCACGCGACTCAACGAACGCATGCGGCTGGATGCTGAGCAATGCTTCTACGCTGCGCGCCGCCAGTTGATCCTGCATTACCAGGAAGTCGTTCTTTACGATTTCCTGCGAGCGGTGATTGACTCCCACACGTGGAACAGCGTTGTGGAACATCAGGAGCTCGTGCTCTGGGATTCTCGATGCGGTTCACCGGCTCGCATGCCGGTGGAATTCGCGGCTGCGGCATTTCGGTTTGGACATTCGATGGTGCGGCAGCATTACAGCCTGAACCATCGCTTGCCGATGGTGAGCCTGCCAACGCTCTTCGGGATGACCGCACACGGACGCATAGGACGAACTCAACGCGCGCTTTCGCAATCGCACGTGGTGGACTGGCGTTTGTTCTTTCCGATCGAGGCCAAGCGCGACCCGCGGTTCATGAATTTCGCGATGCGCATCGATCCGGCGGTGTCGATCAAAGCGCCGCCTGACGGTTCTGCGCTTAGCGCGAAGACATTCCGAACGGGCGTTCGCTGTCTGCTTCCCAATGCACAAAGCATCGTCGCGCGCCTTCACGACCAGCACGCAGATCTTGCGATCGATCCGCTGACGGCCGAAGAACTCAGCCCTGAGATTCATGTGATCGAAAAAAGCAGTGTGCGCAAAGCAGGGCTGCTGGAATTGTCGAGCCGATCGTTCGAATCGAATACGCCGCTCGCTTACTACCTGCTCGCCGAGGCACACGCTCGTCGCGATGGATTGCAGCTGGGTCCTCTCGGAAGCCGCATCGTTGCCGAGGTGCTATGGGGACTGACCTCCGCGAGCAATCCTTCGGTCCTGCACGAGAAGCGCAACGACCGCTTCATTAGAGCCACAGGCTACACATCGAACAGCGGCCCGACATATTTGCGAATGAGCGATCTGCTCGGCTCGATCGCGTAATCAAGTTTGATCAACAACAGCGGGAGAATTCATGAGCGATCACGACATCATCATCCAGTTCGTCGGCCATTTCGTGAGCGACGGCACGATCGAGGCCATCAGCAGCAACAAGCACGCATCCTGGTATCCAGGAGCAGGCGTCAAACTCGAACTGTTCGAAGTATCTATCCTCGGTACGAAGGATTCGTATGCGAAGGAAGTAATCGATGACAGCGCCTCGGCTTTCCCTGCGAAGGTCGCCATCGAAGATGCTGTCTACAAAGTCGAAGGCGGCGCGCTGGTCGCTCGCGACATCGAAGTGTCCAGAGGATTGCTTCTGACGGAAACGTTGACCCTGCGCGCGGGCGACATGGTGCATTCGCTTCAATTTTCCGACGGAGAAACCGGCCGCTGGATTTGCCGACGGCAGGGCACGACCTGATCGTATCCGCTGCGATCGTCGCCGCGAGCATGCCTGCTAAACTCGGGCATGCGTTCGTATGCCCCAGGATGGGTGATCGGTCTTCTCGCGTATGCCTTGACGCTGGCAATGCCGGCGTCTGCGGCCACCTGTCCCGAGGAACACTCGCGCCGACCTTTGCTCGGCGAATATGTGCCGACGAGTGCTGTCGAAACGCTGCTCACGATTCAGCAACAGGATCTCGACGTCGAGGTGGTCGTTCGGCAGGGCAACCAGCTCGTCGTCTACGATTCGCCGGGCGGGCGCAACGGCATCGAGTGGGTCTTGCTGGCTCGGGGGTCGAGCGCACAAGTTTGCTTCTACGCCGTGTTCGGTCAGAAGGCAGCCGATGCCTATCGACTCACCACGACCGACGTCGCGCGATTGGATGCGGCGAGTCTTCAGTCAGCATCGAAGCTGAGTCAGGCAGGTGCGCTTTGGGCCAGTCAGTCCGAGGCTGCGAGATCCACAGCTATCGCGCTCTATGAGTCGGTCGCCGGCAGCACTTCATCACCGCGAGTCTTTCGCGAGTACGCCCTGCTTTATGCAGCGGCCGCACAGATGCAACGCTACCTGTACGACGCAGCAATCCAGAGTCTGGAGAAATTGAATCACGGTTCTGTCGAGTCGAATGTTGTTCGCTACAACGCGCATTGGCTCGATGGTGCGATCGCCAATCGACGCAACGAGCTTCCGGCCAGTATTCAGGCGTTGGAAACGGCGCTGAATCTGGCGCGGCAAGCGCAGCTGCAGATGAAACGGCCGCTGCGACGCGACCTCGCCGAGATCACGAATCTTCTGGGTGAGGCCTATCTTTCGGCGGGCAACATTGCGCGTGGAACGGCGCTCGTCGAACAAGCGCGCTCGCAGAGCGCCGATGATCATCAACTGCTCGGCATGGTTCACAACAATCTGGGGTTTGTAGATCTGTTGCGTGCAGATCGTGCGTCGCTCACGGAGCGTTCGAAACACTTGAGTCTCTCACTCGAGAATCATTTCAAAGCGCGTGACCATGCAGTGCGCGCTGGTGACCTTCAAGAGCTGGCTCTGATCGAAAACAATATCGCCTCTCTGTTCGAAAGAGTCGGCGACCTGCGCAAGGCGCGCGAGCACTACGAAGAGGCGTTGCGTTTGATCGGCAACAGCGACGATCCTTTGCGACTGCAGCTGCTATATCGGAATCTGGGGCACATCGATCAGTACCTGGGCGATTACGAGAAAGCGGAACGGTTCACGACCGCCGCCGTTCGAATCTCCGAAAGCGTAGCGCCCAACGAAGCCGTTCGCTTGCATTGCAGATTAGGCACGATCTATCGGCTGCGCGATCATCTTCAGGAAGCAGTGGCCGAGCATTCGATCTGCGAGAAGCAGGCACGCGCTACGCAGTTGGTGCGCGATGAGATCGAAGCGCTGTACGAACTGTCCGTCGATGGTTACGAACAGCACGATCCGAATAACGCGATGATCCCGATCGTTCGCGCATCGAGCCTGCTGTCTGAAGTTCAGGATCGCGATCTCGAGTCAAAGGTTCATGCGCAACATGCGTTGCTGGCTCAGCAGCAAGGAATGCACGAGGAAGCGACACGACTTGCAGATCTCTCGATCAATGCCGCTGAAGCTGCGAGATACCCGACTGCGCGAGTCGATGCGCTCGCGACTGCGATGAGTATCAGCATTCAACAAGGACGCGGTGATGCGGCCATGCAGTACGGATTGCGGGCCTTGAACGATATCGAGGCCCTGCATGCACATCTCGATGCGGAGCGCCTTGGCCCCGCCTGGAGTGGTCGTACGCGGGAGATCTACGACAAACTCGCGCTGCTTGAGATCGATCGTTATCGCACAAGCAGATCGTCAGACGACCTGCAACGTGCGCTGCAGATCATGGAGCGCGGGCGGGCGATCAGCTTGAGGCAGCAGTTCAGCACTCAGCCAGGCGTG
>JBJMWN010000334.1:0-14760 GCA_045810085.1 Povalibacter sp.
CGTGCCAGCACCGAATACGCAGCCTGCATGTCGAGGCGAGACGGCAGGTGAAATCGTCGCGGGAGTAAACGGTTATCCGACCTACCCGGGTCTTGGCTCCGGCTATTCGGCTGGAATGGGCTCGCTCACCTATGGAGGCTCGCTCATTACCAACGCTTCCCTGCCGGGATTCTTGCGACCGACTCAGTATGGCTTCGCATCGGTCGATTGGAACTCGTTTCAGCAGGCATCGAACTACGACCAGATCCATGCATTGCAAACTGAGACGGCCGCGACACCGACGACCGCGAGCTGGGGTTCGATCACAGAGGATGTCACCGGTCTGTTCACGCAGCTGAGCGGTGATGCGAGCGTCGGTGATAATCGGTTGCGCTACAACCTTGGAGTGCGTTGGGTCAGGACGGATCAATCCGTCATCTCGCGACTCACAGCACCCGATCCGCGCAACGTGGTCCCGAATACGACACCGTCCGTGGCGACTGCAGATGCTTCGCGCTATCCCGATGTGGTCAATCAGGTCGAGTTGGGAACGCGATACGAGAACTGGCTGCCTTCAGCCAACCTCTCGTGGAACGTAACGGAAGACTTCATCGTCCGCGCTGCACTGTCGCGCACGATGACCCGCCCCAATCCGTCTGATTTGTTGCTGGGCGTCAGCATTCCGAATGCGGATGTGTCGAGCGTCAACCTGGGCAACCCGGAACTCGATCCGTATCTTTCAGACAATCTCGATTTCGGTTTCGAGTACTACACCGGCGCCGAGGGTTACTTCGGCGTTGCAGCGTTCCGCAAGGGTCTGGAAGGCTTCACGACTCGACAAACCACGACTGTGCTGTTCAGCGATCTCGCTCAATACGGCATCACGCTCGGCTCGCTCGGCGCGGGACAGCAGCAGGCAATCATCAATCGTGGCGGTGCCACCGCACCGGTGCAGTTGAATCAAACCGTGAACGCGAGCGGCCGTCTCACGATCAATGGTCTCGAGTTCAACTGGGTACAGCCACTCGACTTCCTGCTCGAACGTTTCGGCGTGACGGGTCTGGGATTCACGGCGAACTACACGATCATCGATCAGGTCGGCCGAGGTGCGGCACCTGCGATCGCGATCGGCGTTCCACCTGAGACCTACAACGGCACGCTCTACTACGACAAAGGCGGCGTGAGCGCACGCATCTCGGTCACCTCGGGCCAGGGCTCGCAGGCATCAGGTCCCGCGAGTAACCAGAGTCAGATCACGGGTGCGGAGCTCTTCAGCGACACCTATACGCAGTGGGACTTCTCGTCGAGCTTCAACTTTGCGGATTTGTTCGGATGGTCAGGCTTCGTTCCGCAGCTCACCGTCGATGTGATCAACATCACTGAGGCCAAGCGCCGCACGTTCTTCCAGTTCAGCAACGCCACGTACAGTGAGTTCGATTCCGGTCGCACAGTAATGATCGGTCTGCGTGGGCGCTTCTGAGACGTTCGCAACGATGAGGGCGGCACACACCCTGTGCCGCCTTCAAAAGCTGCGCACCGTCGTACTTGCACTCTGAAGCGATGCAGCCTCGGCGCGTAGAGTGATAGTTCCTGTCGCTCCAGATTTTCCGCGCACGACCACCAGACACAGCCCGTTGAATGCGTTGCGCTCCGGCGATGAAAAAGGCTCGAAGCTGGTCGCGTCGCCATTGTCGGTCGCAACGATCTCGCCAGGTCCATCGATGGTGAACTTGATGCGATTGTCGGCACGAGGAGCGGTGGTACCGTTCTTGTCTGCGATGCGGACGGTGATAAAACTCAAGTCGGTGCCATTCGCCTGGATTCTCGCCCGATCCGGTGTGAGCTCCAGGCGCGCAGGTGAATCGGCCGTCCTGATCACTTCACTCGCCCACGCTTTGCCGTTCTTGTACGTGACTGCCCGTAACTCCCCCGGCTCGTAGACAGTCTCGTCCCAACGAAAACGATATTCGAACGGCTGCTTTGTTTTCCGACCCTGCGATTTGCCATTGATAAACAACTCGGCTTCATCGCCGGACGAAAAAACGTGCACCGGCGTCACCTGCCCTATTCGTTCGGGCCAGCTCCAGTGCGGAAGAATGTGCGCCATAGGAAGATCCGGACGCCAGCGCGCTTGATACAGATAGAAGCGATCCTTCCTGAAGCCTGCGAGATCAATGATCCCGGAGTAGGAACTGCGCGATGAGTAGTACGGCGTCGGTTCGCCGAGATAATCCCAACCCGTCCACACGAACTCACCGGCCACGAACGAATGACGATCTAGCGCCGCAAACACTTTGTCAGCACTCGAGCCGAAGTCCACTGCGTGCAGCTCGTACGCACTGACCTGGCGAATCTGCGAGTCCCCTCCCCGACCATCGCGAACGGGTGCACTCGTGTCCTTCGTGACGGGAAACAAGTACACACCCCGACTGCTGAATGCGGATGCGGTTTCAGTGCTCAGGATCAGCTTGTTGGGAAATTTCGCATGGAACGCTGAATACTGCGGCGGCGTGCGAATCCGATCAGTGCCTTCGAATTCGGGCGCATCGCGAATGCCTTCGCCCTGATAGTTGAGACCGATCACATCCACTGCAGCGGGCAGCGGCATGTCGGGCTTGGCCCAGTTCATCGCGCTGGTGGTTGGGCGAGTGGCATCTTCCTCTCGAACGATGGACACGAGCTCGCTGGCGACCGCAGCACCTGCCTCCCCCGTGTACTGCTCGCCGACTTCGTTGCCCACGCTCCAGATAATGACCGAAGGATGATTACGATCTCGACGCAAGAGCGATCGCAGATCCTGTTCGTGCCAGTCGGGATAAATCAGGTGAGCGTCGAGCGGGTTTTTCTTCGACAGCCAGATGTCAAAGATCTCATCCATGACGAGAATGCCCATCTCGTCCGTCAGCTCGAGCAGCTCTGGCGCAGGTGGGTTATGACTGAGACGCACTGCATTCGCACCCATCTCCTGCAGAATCTCTAATTGACGCTGAGCCGCGCGCTCGTTGAATGCCGCACCCAGCGCACCAAGATCATGGTGATTGTTGACGCCCTTCAGCGCGATGCGTTGCCCATTGACCAACAAGCCGTTCGTGGCATCGAAACGCAGCTCGCGAATCCCAAATCGCGTTTCGTAACGGTCAATCACTTTGCCGGCCAGCGACACTGTAGTGACGGCCGTGTAGCGGTGCGGTTGCTGTTCCGGGCGAGGTCCCCACAGCTGCGGATGCTTGAGTTCGGTCGATGCCTTCAGCGTCTGGCTGCCCTTCGGCGAAATCACCGAGCGCGAAGGCGAAAAGCTCGCGACTGAATTGCGCTCGCGCTTGCCCTCGGCATTCAACGCATAGACTTCAGTAGCGACTTCCACATTCGCTGCGACAGTCAAGTCGTTGTCCAAAGCCACTTCCATGTTGATCGTCGCCGACTCTGCGGAGATGTGAGGTGTGGTGACATGAGTTCCCCACTGGCCAACGTGAACCTGATTTGTTTTGGTGAGCCAGACGTTTCGATACAGGCCGCCGCCCGGATACCAACGCGACGATGCCGGGGGATTGTCGAGGCGAATGGCAATCTGGTTCATTCCACCTGGAACAACATGCGGCGTCAGATCGACGCGCCAGGATGTGTAGCCGTAAGGCCATCCGCCGACGAGTTTGCCGTTCAGCCAAACCGTCGCATACGACATCGCACCGTCGATATCCAGAAAAATGCTCTTTCCCGCATCGCTGGATGGAATGTCGAGCTTCTTGCGGTACCAACCGATACCCCAGCTCGGAAGTCGCCCCATCCCACCATAAGGACCTGTGGTGAGAAACGGTCCTTCGATTGCCCAGTCGTGAGGCAACTTGACCGCACGCCAGCCGCTGTCATCGAAGTTGCTCTGCACGTAAGCAACGTCACTGCCTGGATCACCTGCGGGTCGCACATATCGGCGCTGCGGGTCTTTGATGAAAGCGTTGCCGGTTGGAAGTATCCAGGGTTTGAGGACCGCTCGATTGGCGTTCGCAATTCGCTCTGCTTCCTGCGGCTTCGCATCGGCGGCCTTCGCGTCTGTGTCTTCGGTGACTTCAGGACGCACGTCGTACATCAACGAAGTCGACAAGCCCTTCGGATCATCTTTTTGAAATCGCCAGCCCTCGTTGATGGAAATGCGTTCGCGAGGCAGCAACTCGCCTGGCTTGTTTTCAGCCGCGTGCGCTACGGAAGCGCTCATCAGGATCGCGAAGATCGCAGACACACAATGTGTCGACGAATTCCCAGAGAACGGTCTGCGCATGTCACTCACGCGTGATTGGATGAGCCACTGGATTGAACGAAGGCAGAGGCTCAGGCGGGCACGACGTGTTCCGATCGTTGTTCGGCAGGCTTCTGCTTGCGAGCCAGATTGTAGGCGGTGTTGAGAAGCGCGACATGCGAGAACGCCTGGGGAAAGTTTCCGACCTGACGTTTGGCATTCACATCGTATTCTTCGGCCAGGAGTCCGAGATCGCTGCGCAAGGCAACCAGACGCTCGAATAAAGCCTTCGCCTCTTGCACTCGCCCGCACATGGCATATGCATCTGCCAACCAGAAACTGCACGCAAGAAAGGCTCCCTCGCCCGCCGGCAGCCCATCATCCGACTCGGTTGTGTCGTAGCGCAGAACGAAGCCATCACGGATCAATCCACGTTCGATCGCAGCAACGGTCCCACGCACCCGCGAATCCGTGGGCGGCAGAAATCCCACGCACGGAATCAACAGCAGACTGGCATCCAACGCTTTTGATCCATACGACTGCACGAAGGTGTTGCGCTCCGCATCGAACCCATGGCGCAGCACGTCCGCGTGAATTTCAGCTCGCAGCTTTCGCCATTCTTCCACCGGACCTGGGAGCTTGAAGCGCTCGGCACTCTTGATTGCACGATCGAACGCGACCCAGGTCATGATTTTGGAGTAGGTGAAGTGACGCGGTTGGCTTCGCACTTCCCACATGCCGTAATCCGGTTCTCGCCACACCGAGGCAACATGCTCCAGTAGTTTCAGTTGCATCGCCCAGGCAGGCTCATCGCTCTTGAGCCCGCCCTGACGAGCTTGATGCAAGGCATCCATTACCTCGCCATAGACATCGAGCTGGAGTTGAGCATGCGCTTCATTGCCGATGCGCACCGGCTTCGAGCCTTCGTAGCCTTCGAGCCAGGGAACCTGCCATTCAGTCAATCGACGCTCGCCCGCAACGCCGTACATGATCTGCATCTGCGAAGGACTTCCGGCGACAGCCCGAACCAGCCAGTCACGCCACGCGCCGGCCTCTTCCGAATAGCCACCGTTCATGAGTGCAAGCAAAGTCAAAGTGGCATCGCGCAGCCAGCAATATCGATAGTCCCAGTTACGGGCGCCTCCCAGATGCTCAGGCAATGAGGTCGTGGGCGCAGCGACGATGCCGCCCGTCGGTGCATAGATGAGCGCGCGCAACGTCAGCAGCGAACGAATGACGATCTCTCGATGATCACCCAGACATTCGCAACGCGAAGCCCAGTCCTGCCAGAAGCGTTCGGTCTCCGCCAGCGCGATCTGTTCGTCAATCCTTGAAGGTGGTGAGAGGTGCGACTCGGCATACGTCAACGTGAATGGCACCGTTTCACCGGCGCGTACGTCGAATTCAGCCACCGAGTGCAGATTCTTGCCGCGCATCGGCGCTGGCGTGCGCAGGATCGTCATATGAGGCCCGGCGACCGCACTCCACTCACCCTCGCCGATGCGGCGCACCCAGGGAACCGTCGCGCCGTAATCGAAGCGCAGCGTGAGCTCCGTTCGCATGCGCACCGTTCCTTCCTCGCCGATAACCAGACGAACGATGTCCGAGTTGGTCCCGTGCGGCGGCATGAAGTCCACGATGCAAACGCAACCGCTGTCCGTTCGCACTCGCGTTTCAAGGATGAGTGTTTCATGTCGATATGCGCGCTTACGTTCGATTACAGCTTCCACGGGGCACAGCGACCAACGTCCGTTGTCGGGTTTGCCGAGAAGCGCCGCGAAACAGGCATCACTGTCGAAACGAGGCCAGCACAGCCAGTCGATCGAACCTTCGCGACTGATCAGTGCTGCGCTTTCGCAATCTCCGATCAGTGCATAGTCCTCAATGCGTGAGGCCATGCTGCGCATCCGTCTGTGAGAAATCGATCACGACCTTGATGTCATCCGGCTCTCGCTCGAGAGCAGTGCGCCATTGATCGAGCGGAACACGCCGAGTGATTAAACGATTCAACCAACTCTGATCCGCCTTTCCCAACGCTTCGGCTGCAAGTTCGTAATGACGACGGTTGGCATTGACCGTGCCGAAGACGAGATCGTTCTGCAGCACCATCGATTGGTTCAGCGTCGCGATATCGACGGGCATCTCACGACCGACCGCAGACAAGCCCGCGAGACAGACAATTGCGCTATGAGCATTGCGTCCCATCGCTGCGATGACGACAGGGGGAGCGCCCGTGCATTCAATGATCACGTCGGCATCCAATTCGCCGATCGCTTGGATATCTCCGCTGTGATAGTGGGCACCCGCATCGCGAACGAGCGTGGGCTTGAGTCCGTCAGTGGCACGATCGTAGACGTGAGTCTCCAATCCACGTTGACGCGAGAGCAACATTGCCAGCAGTCCGACCGGACCCGCGCCAGTGATCAGTACGCGAGTCGGATTCCATACTCGCGAGCGACGGCCCAGGTATTCGATCTGATCCCAGGCTTTCGCGACGACACTCGTGGGTTCGAGCAACACACCCGCAATGCCAAGGGTGGGACTCACCTTCACGGCGAATTCCGGACGTATGCGAAACCACTCTGAGCAAAAGCCATCGCGCGCTTTGATTCCGCGTTCGGTATAGAGACCATTGCGGCACATGTCCCACTCATCCGCGGCACACGCGGGACAGGGCACGGGATCCGGTCGACGCACAATTCCGACGACACGGTCACCGGTCTGAAAGCCCGAATCGTCGGGCGCTTCTTCGATGACTCCCAGGGATTCATGTCCAATGATCAACCGTTCGCGTCCCTGCGGCGCGGCACCATATTCACCGTCGACCAGTTCGCGATCAGTGCCGCAAACGCCGATCGCGAGGGTACGAATTAGCAAGGGGCCGTCCTGCAGCGGAGGATCCGGCACCTCATCCAGTCGCGCCGACGAGGGCTGGAGCGGAAGGATGGTGAGCGCACGCATGGGGTTCTCGTAGCTGATTGCTGCACGCAACTCCTGCTGCGAGAACCCAGTTCCGCCCATGACCGCTGTGTAAGGCGCACCTCGCCCTCCCCGACTCCGCCAGTTCGAACATGCCTGGTGGCGCTCAAACTCGAGACCAGGGACGAACCGAGGCGTGTCGCGGCGTTTTATCAGGACGGACTTTCCAGATACGGTCACGTCCTCGAATGCACCGAGGGTGCATCAGCAACCTCGACTTCGGGAACGAAGGGCGAGCTCGCATGCAGCTCGGATGACGTCAAAGCGAACACTGTCGTCTACAAAGTTGGTCGCGAAGAGAACCAGAGAATCGTAGCCATCGAGCCGCATCGGTCCGGCACGCGCTTCAGTCTTGTACATGCGGGGCGAGTCGACAAAGTAGGTGAGACCACTGCATCGCGACCCTTTGCGACCGACTCGTAGGCGAGCTATTGATTTTAATTGTCTGACATTTGTCTAATGCGCTGACCTTGGGAGATACCATGCAGCGCGAAGACAGTCCTCCAGATGTTCTAAGACGACGAGTCGTTCAGGCGTTGGGAATCGCCGCGTTTGCGGGCGAGACCTTGGTGCCATCGTTTGCAGCGACAGACACACCTTCGGTCGCGAAGGTGCGTGCGTTTCCGCTGAGTGACGTTCGCCTGGGCGACGGGCCGTTCCTCGATGCTCAGCGACGCGATGAGCGATACCTTCTGCAATTGCAGCCTGATCGGCTGCTTCACAATTTCCGCGTCAATGCGGGTCTTGAACCCAAAGCTGCCGTGTATGGCGGTTGGGAATCGCAGGAACCGTGGGTCGACATCCGGTGCCATGGTCACACGCTCGGCCATTACCTGAGTGCCTGCTCGCTGATGTTCGCTTCGACCGGACACAGCGGACTCAAACAGCGAGTGGACTACATCGTCGATGAGCTCGCCGCTTGCCAGGCGGCTGCAGGCACTGCGCTCGTCTGCGCGTTTCCCGATGGTGCGCAACCGCTCGTCAACAGCGTGCAAGGCAAAGAGTTCGCAGGTGTGCCTTGGTACACGATGCACAAGGTGCTCGCGGGCCTGCGCGATGCCTATCTGCATGCAGGCAACGAGCGAGCGCTGGCTGTGTTCTCAAAGCTCGCAGATGCTCTGGGTGCATTGATCGCATCGCTGAGCGACGCTCACATGCAGAAGATGCTCGAGCGCGAGCATGGAGGAATGAACGAAGTCTTCGCGGATCTTTCGCAGCTGACGCATCAAGCGAAATATCTGGAATGGGCAGAGAAGTTCTCGCACCGGGCCATTCTGGAACCGCTGAGCCAAGGCCGCGACATGTTGGATGGCCTGCACTCCAACACGCAGATCCCGAAGGTCATAGGATTCATGCGGATCTACGAGCTCAGCGGACGTGAGGATCATCGTCGCGCAGCAGAATTTTTCTGGAAGACGATCATCGAGAACCGGACATACGCCACTGGCGGCAACGGCGATGGCGAGCATTTCTTTCCGCCACGCGAATTCGTGCAGCGGTTGAGTTCAGCGAAGACAATGGAGACCTGCTGCACGCACAACATGCTGCGGCTCACACGCGCGCTGTACACCCACGATCCTGCGGTGGCGTTTGTCGATCACTACGAACGCGCGCTGTTCAATGCCATCCTCGGTTCGCAGGATCCCGACACCGGGATGATGACGTATTTCCAAGCGACCCGGCCGGGCTACGTAAAACTTTATTGCACACCGACCAATTCGTTCTGGTGTTGCACGGGCTCGGGGATGGAGAACCATGCTAAATACGGCGACTCTATTTATTTCCACGACGATGCCGGCGTGTATGTGAATCTGTTCATCGCATCGCGCGTGCATTGGCGTGAAAAGCATTTGCACATCACGCAAGCCACCAGTTTCCCCGAAGCTCCGCGCACTCAACTGACGATCGAGGTGGAAAAACCAACGTCTTTCACGATCCGCATTCGACAGCCAAATTGGTCTTCGAGCGCCGCCGTGCGCATCAATGGCGAAGCGCAGCAAGTTCACCGCACAGCTGGCAATTACATCGCGCTATCGCGAACCTGGAAGAATGGCGATCGCATTGAGATGGACTTGGACATGCAGCTTCGCCTTGAGCCATTGCCGACGAGCACGAGCATCGCAGCCATGATGTATGGGCCCATCGTCCTTGCTGGCCGGCTTGGCAGGGATGGAATCACTCCAGGCGCAGACTTGATCGTGAACGAGCGCAAGTCCGGCGAGATGCTAAATATTCCGCGGGAGCTTCCAAAGTGGAAGCTCAATCGCGACAGGCTGGCGGACTCGATACAGCGCGATTCGAAGCGACCCCTCGTGTTTTACGCGCGCGGCGTGAGCGATCTGCCGCAACTCGAGCTGATCCCCTATTCCGCGATCGCGCACGAGCGGTACAACCTCTATTGGAATCTGGTGTAGCCCTAGCCGTGATGAGTGGGAGCCAAGCATCAAACGAAGCGCAATGAGGTTGTCTTCTTGCGATCCCTACTTCTTTCTCAGGGTCCGCAGCGTGATCGAGTATCGCAACGTCTTCACCGCAGGAACGCTGTGCTGCCACTTCCATCGCGCCTCGCCGCTCAGCACATACGCTGAACGTGGCTCTGGCTCGAGAACGAAGATGTCGCCCTTCTCCTGCGGATTCCAGGGGTAGCGTCGGAAGCGAATGCGACAGGATGAGAGCAAGGAGATTCCCACGACCGTTTCGTACTCGGGGACATCGCGATGCCATCCGAGCGGTGTACCCGGTTGATACTCAGAGATCAGCGCTTGGACGAATGTATCGGGCTCGATGCCGATCCATGCGGCAGCCCGCATTCGGATATCCCGAAGAAAATCTGGAATCGGCGGTGCTGGCGTGGTCGTGAGATGCTGAAAATCGTAGCCCGCACCGTAGTTCACGGTCCGTCGCCGCGCGGTGTATTGCCGATATTGAGAATTCTTGAACGGCAGCGCATCGATGATCGCGAGCAAGTCGCGCTCTTCCTGCTGCGAGATGAAATCGTTCTGATACCGAAGACCAGCCGGTAAGTTCGGCGGGAGATCTGTCGCGAAAAGACTGCCTTGGCTCATGAAGGCGAAATAAGGGCCCTCACCTCGATTCGCAAGGCCGGGTCACTTCTTCACCATCAGAGCATCACCCGTTGCGGGGATGACTCCCGTCAAACTACTGGTCGTTAGCGCGCCAGCTGCTCTCGAACACGGTGGGATCGAATTCCCGGACAGGCGAGCGCGCCTTCCGCGTGAGACCCAGCGGCAACTTGTAGGAAATGAAAACCGACGAGCCGATATTGTCTTCCATCGAGTGCCCGGCACTCATCGACAGCGATCCGCGACCGACCGCCAGACTTTGCTGAAGCGCGATGATGTTCATACGCTCGCGCGCCCAGGTGGTCTGCGTGGCATACGCGAGCGACAGACTGCCGGAATCGAGCACGTTCACTCCAATGCTCGCGAGATTGCGTTGCATGAGAGGATCCTGCATCACAGCGCTGCCGACCTCGCGAAAGTCCCGACTTTGCAATCGCGAACGCACCGCAACGTTGAACAGCTCGCTCTGATGCTCGAAGCCCACGCCCGCGAGCCAACCCATGCCACCTTCGGCTCGACTCGAGGCGTAAGACAACGACGCGGTTCCGAGCCCACCGAGATTGCGTGCCAGACCCACACCGAGCGCTGCAACTTCGTTTTCGATGAATTCGCCGTGTCCTTCGACCGTGAATCCAAGTGGCACTCCGCACGCGACCGTCGTGTTGGCGAAGGCGGGTCCGTAATCGTTGCTGTTGATCGCGTAGTCGCGACGTACTTTGCCTGCGCCCACGGCGACATCCGAGCAACCCGACTCGATCAATCGCGTGCTCGCGATGATCGGTGCGTTGACAGCAGCGGAACGCCCGAATGAATCCTTGGCGGTCAGTCCGCCGGTGTTCCAGGATCGGTCGACCGACAGGCTTTGCTGTGAGAGGGAAGCACCTGGATCGCCGGTTGCCGCGAACAGCGCATCGGCTGCAGTGGGAAGAACTGCCAGCCCCGTGGTCGCAAGCTCGGACGCAGTGATCACATCGGCGCGCGTTTCAGAAGTGGAGCGATACTGCATTCCGCCGTAGCGAACAGCAGTGCCCCACATACCCGGAGTGCTGATGGTGTCGCCCACTCGCAGCTGGTCTTCGGAACCGTTGAATTTGTACGTGTAGCCAGACTCGAGACGCGTTACCGCCTCGGAACCCGGTCGTAGAGAAGTGGTGAAGGTTGCATCGACGGCGCTCGCCTCAGTCAGCACGCGCGCGTTGAAGGACGAATAGTCGCGTGAAAGCGCACCCGTCTTGACTGCTACAGCGGGTTGTTTCTCCAGCGGAGCTGACACACACCCACCCAGCACAACCGATCCCGAATAGATCGCAAACCTGATCGAACGAATCATCGCACCCCATTCCTGATCGCGGCGCCGTGGCACCGACTTTGGTTTTTCCCCGCCTGCTGCGTGTCCTTGCAGCGTTATTTGTCGAGATGTTCAGACATGCACTGCAGCGCGCGCAAGTGTATGCAGATCGCGTCAGTGCGCTATCGGGCCAACCCTGTCCGCAGGTCGACCACACCGAAAACAAATGATGCGCGCGATGAATGTCGCGCGCCGTGATGTGTGACGCAGTTATGAATCCGCGAACGCGTGACTACCAGGCGCCATCGATGCTCTTCATGAAATCGTAGGGATAACCCAGCTCGAGTGAGCTGGCCTCATCGAGCTGTGCGAGTGCCGCTGCAGGCAACTCAAGATCTGCGGCCCCGATGTTTTCATCGAGCTGAGCCACCGTGCGTGCACCGAAGATCACCGAGGACACCACGGGCTTCGCCAGCAACCATGCGAGCGCAACCTGACTCGGCGCGCGATCGGTGTCCTGCGCAACTTTCACCAGCGCATCGACGATCTTCCAGTTGCGCTCGGTATCGAATCCTCGATAACGGTCTTTCCACTCAGCGAGACGCGATCCTGCAGGCGGTGTCTGTCCGCGTCGATATTTTCCAGTGAGCAATCCCGACGAAAGCGGTGACCAGGGCAGAATCCCCAACCCGAACTTGTTACACAGCGGAACATGTTCGCGCTCCAACGTGCGAGTCGCGAGACTGTACTGAGCTTGCAACGTGACGAATCGATGCAGATTGCGCTTGTCGGCAATCCACAGAGATTCCATCAGGCGATAGGCCGCGTAATTGGAAGCACCGACGTAGACGATCTTGCCCGCACGCACTGCATCGTCGAGCGCACGCATCAATTCCTCTTCCGGCGTTTTCAGATCCTGCATGTGAATCTGATAGAGATCGATGCGATCGGTACCCAGACGCTGCAGGCTCGCCTCGATGGCTTGTTGAATGCGCATGCGTGACGCACCCGTTCCATTCGGCCCTGCTGCCATCCGGAATCTTCCTTTCGTGGCCAGAACGACACGATTGCGATTCTGGCGAGAAGCAAGCCACGAGCCGAGCACACGCTCGGACAATCCATCCTGGCCGTAAACATCTGCTGTATCAACGAAGTTGATGCCTGCTTCGAAGGCTCGATCGAGAACGGCATGACTTTGCTGTTCGTCCGAACTGACCTTGTGCATGAATGAATTCTGGTCGGCTTCGCCAAAGGTCATCGCCCCGAGACACATCACGGAGACCTGCGTACCGGTACCACCGAGTTGACGGTATTTCATGTTCGCCACTGCCTGAAATGGATGAGAGATGGAACGCGGGGAGTCGGATCGAGCCGCGCGACTTTAGCTCAGGAAGTGGATCACGAGTTCTGCTCGGCGGGAATCGAGTGCATCGGCAAGAAGAACCTTTTCTCGTGGATCCGTCGTCTCGAAAATGGCACGACGATCTTCGGAACCTGCTTCGCGTGCGCTTGCTTTCTCAGACGAGATCAAGCTTCACGAGGAAAGCAACATGCGATTCCATCTTCATGTGCTCGCGGCGATCGGATTGCTCGCGAGCGCCGCCTGTCACAACAATGACCAAGGTGGCAATGGACCCGGTAATGCTGATGGAGTCGGCGGACGCACCGATCCACCCGCACAGCAACCACCGCCCGACCAGAGCAATGACGCCACCGCACCCGACAACACGTCGGATACGAGCGGCAACCCGCCGGGAGCCACCGAGCGCAAGCCTGATAGTCCCACTCAGTGAGTCAGTTGATCTGGTTGTGAGTTCGGCTTTAGCCGAAGCTTCTTTCCGCTGATCGCGAGTACGGCTGAAGCCGTACCACAGGAAGAGAAGAGCAAGAGAAGAGCGAAGACCATTTCTTCTCTCCCTGTGGGTTCGGCTTTAGCCGGCCGTTTCCTTGCTGACGAACTCAGATCAGTGGCTTGCCTCCAGTCACTGCAACAGTCGCACCCGACACGTAGCTCGATTCATTACTCGCGAGCATGACGTACACCGGCGCGAGCTCGCACGGCTGCGCGGGACGCTGCATGGGCACTTGCTCACCGAAGTGCTGCACTTTTTCACTCGGCATGGTGGAGGGAATCAACGGAGTCCACACAGGCCCGGGTGCAACGGCGTTCGCGCGAATGCCCTTCTCAGCGAGGAGCTGCGCGAGTCCTCCGGTGAAGTTCTGAATCGCACCTTTGGTCGTCGCGTACGCTAACAACTGTGGCGACGGAGTATCCGCGTTAATGGATGCGGTGTTGATGATGCTGCTGCCCTCTTTCATGTGCGGCACAGCTGCCTTAGTGAGATAGAACATCGCAGAGATATTCGTCGCGAACGTCTTGTCCCATTCTTCGTCCGGGATCTCTTCGATCGATTCAAACGTCATCTGATGCGCGGCGTTGTTCACCAGCACATCAATTCGTGAAAACTCTTTGACCGCTCGATCGACCAGCGCGCGACAGTTCTGCGGCTGAGAGATATCACCAGGGACCAGCAAGCATTTGCGTCCGGCGGATTCAACCAGGCGCTTCGTTTCCTCGGCATCGCGATGTTCGTCCAGATAACTGACCACGACATCCGCACCCTCGCGAGCAAACGCAAGTGCTACTGCGCGGCCAATGCCGGAATCTGCACCGGTGATCACTGCGATCTTTCCTGCGAGGCGATTCGAACCCACATAGCTGTCTTCGCCATAATCAGGCGCGGGTTGCATGTCTTCGCTGGAACCGGGCGGCCGTTGCGATTGAGCAGGAAAAGGCGGTTTCGGATAGGACTTGGTTTGCAGCATGGCAACCTCCTTTGCTTAACGACTGGATAGCAAAGCGCTGGAACACCCAATGTTCCGCAGGCACCCGCGATTCGTCGGTGCTTGTGAGCTTTCGATATCAGACGCACTCGCAAAGCTGAGACCGGTTGCTTGCGACACCGACACGCGTATCAGACAATCCCCTTCACTACACGAACGTCAGCGGGAAACATGATGAAAGTATCGATGCGGATCACAGCGGCCAGGCTCTCAGGCATCGCTTCGATGCTGCTCCTCGTATCGCCCCTGATCGCGACGCCCGCGGGCGCACAATCCAAGCCGATCTACAAAGACTCGAAAGCGACCATGGATGCGCGCATCGATGATCTGCTTTCGCGAATGACGCCTGAAGAGAA
>JBJMWN010000335.1:0-6922 GCA_045810085.1 Povalibacter sp.
CAATCATCAATCCGACCGGCAGGCCGGCTTTGCTGAAACCGCAGGGGATCGAAATGGCGGGCACGCCCATGACGTTGAAGGGCTGGCAATTGGAAACCACTCGCGGGTTCGCGGGTGCGGTTTCGCCGGCACGCGTCAGCAGCTCATCGAGTGTCGGTGCGACGATGCGCTGCGTCGGTAACACAACCAGGTCAAAATCCTTGAACGCGTCATCGACCTTGCGCCGCAGAAGTTCGACTTCCCACCGTGCACGGATGTAATCAACTGCCTTCGGCTCTGCTTCAGAGATGCCCTGCAGGCGCCTGCGCTCGGCGAGCATGTATTTGCCCGAGGCGTTCTTGAAATAGGGTTCGTGCCACGCGAGCGTCTCGCCAAGCGTCCCGAGATTGCCCATGTGTGTGACACCGGGAAGATTCACCTCGGTGACGCCACGAGTCATCTTTGCGAGCACGTCGATTGCTTTCTCAACAGCCGCGCTGACCTCCGCGTCAACGCCGTCGAAATAGCCCACCGGTATACCGAGACGAAGCCCCGAAATGGGCTGCGAGAGCTGTGCGACGTAGTCCTCTTTCTCGTGACGCACGCTGGTGATGTCGAGCTGCTCATAGCCAGCCATCACATTGAGCATCAGCGCGGCGTCTTCGACGGTACGTGTCATCGGCCCGCAGTGGTCGAGCGACATCGTCAGCGGCATGATGCCTTTGATGGGCACGAGTCCGTAGGTGGCCTTCAATCCCACAATGCCGCAGAAGGATGCAGGCATGCGCACGGAACCAGCCGTATCAGTTCCCAGCGCGCCATAGCTCAGAGATGCGGCGACAGCAGCACCGGAACCGGATGACGAGCCACCGGTGTTGTGCGCGAGATTCCATGGATTGCGCGCGGGACCCCAGAATGAGGTTTCACCGCCTCCCATCGCGAACTCCTGCGTGTTCGTCTTCCCGATGATCACCGCGCCGGCGGCTCGCAATCGCGCCACAACCGTCGCATCTTCTTCTGGCACACGGTCTTCGAACAGTGCACTGCCACCCGTTGTGCGTGCACCGGCAGTATCGATGATGTCCTTGATGGCCAGCGGCACGCCGTGCAACGGTCCCCGCAGCTTGCCGGCTTTCTGTTCCGCATCGAGCTGACGAGCCTGCACGAGTGCCTGGAACTTCAACACCGTGATGAACGCATCAAGTTTTGGATCCAGCATCGCGATGCGTGCCAGCGTCGCTTCGGTCAACTCCACCGCACTCACGGTTCCAGCGCGCACTTTGGCGGCCGCTTCCACGAGTGTGAGCGACGTCAAATCATTTCCTGCCGCACTCGCAAACGGCGCTCGCGTGATCATCGTTACGGCAGCCGCACCCGCGGCCAGACTAGTAAATTCGCGTCGTGTCAGTTTCATGCTTGTACTTGTCGGGATCGAGCTGTCCTTCGCCCTCTCCGCTTTGTGGTCTATGTGTACTTGTGATTACGCCCAGTCTTTACTTCGCCGCCGCTCCAGCGCCCGAATACCAGTACGTCGGTGTCTTCTTTGGGAACAGCAACGACTTCGGCATCATCGAGTGAATGCCTTTGGTGCCATCAACCACTTGTGTGACGCGAAAATCGATCGCGATGCTCGACAGCGCGAAGGCGTGATAGAAATCGAGGCCCTTCAGTTCGCCCAGCCAGCTGTTGGTTTCGTGAATGGCCATCTGCATGGCATTGTCGAGATCGGGGTCGAGACCGAACGCAATGTAGTGCGTCGGTGTCTCGGCACGCGGCGCTTTGAGCGTCTTGCCCTTGTGCAGAATGAACTTGAGGATCACCGTATTCGCGGTCTCGATGGCGTTGACGGTGACCTCGCCGTCTCCCTGGGCCGCGTGCGAATCGCCGGTGTAGAAGAGACCGCCCGGATGGTAAACCGGCAGGTAGAGCGTGGTGCCTGCGACCAATTCCTTGCAGTCGAGATTGCCGCCGAATGTTCCTGGCGGACCACTCTTGCGATTCGCACCATCGGTCAACGGCGGCAACATTCCCATCACGCCCATGAACGGGCTCAACGGCACTTCGATGCCCGGCTCGAACAAGCCGACATTGCGGACGCGATCTAGTTTCACGACGGTCGAGAAAGGCTGTGGCACGGCGTCGGGAATGCCGCCCGCACCGGGCCGCATGCCGACAGTGCCGTACGGGATGCGCGGCACGACAGAGAGGATGCGGATCTCGACGGAATCTCCCGGCATCGCACCTTCGATCGCGACCGGCCCGACCAACAGGTGTCCGTTCTGAATGCCCGCGTACCGCGTCGTCTCCTTCACCACCCGATCTATTTCGCCGATGGCGCGCTCATCTTCTGCGGTGAGCTGGATGCCGTTCTCGGTGAGCCATTGCTGCGGCGTCTTCTCTCCCCAACGATTGCCGCCGCCGGTTTCGAACTTGACGGTCTCGCCTGACTTGATCGTGAGAATCGGGGTCTTCTGCGCGGGAAAGTTGCCGACTGCAGAATTCTCCGGCGTCAATTTCACAACGTGATCGAACTTGGGCTCGGCGGCGCTTGCAGTAGTGGCCAGAGCCAATGCCGCAAGCGCGATGACAACAGAGTGCCTGTAGTGAGGCATGAATAGTGACTCGTTGATACGCAGTGAGTTGATCAGATCGGCGGCTTCTGCCAGCCACCACTCTTGCTCTCGAGATAGCTCGCGACGGCCAGTGAGAGGTCTTCGCGCCATGGCGCCGCGACCACCTGAACGCCGATGGGCAACTTGCCGTCAGCAGAGCTGCCGCAACGGACGACAGTGGCCGGCCAACCCGTGCTGTTGAACACGCCGGTGTATTGCCACGTCGTGCCGACGCCACCAAAACCGCCGGTACCCGGATCTGCATCGATCGGTTGTGCTGGCTTGTTCGCTACCGGACAGATGAACACGTCATAGGACGTCATCCAGTCGAGCATCAGTGACTTGCCGAGATCCTGCTTTTCCCAGGCTTCAACATATTCGGCACTGGTGATGGGCGTCATGGTCTTCATGCGCTCCTTCACCGATGGCGAATAGTTCTTCGTGCCCCACTTGTCGGCGAGCCGTTGATAGAACTGCCAGGCATCACCACTCGTGAGTTTCGAGCGCGCCGCATTGAGGTCGAGGAGAATCTGTTGCGGAACATCTTCGGTGACGCCGGCGGTCACACTCTTGAGCCACGCCGCAGCCTGACGCACTGTCTTCTTCGTATCTTCATCAGTCGCCGAGGTGCCGGTAGCACGGTTGTCCACGCAGAACGCGACGCGCAGCTTGCTCAGGTCTACCTTTGCAGGATCAGCCCACGGCACCGGCGAACACGACGCGTCATGGAAATCGGGACCGCTGATGATGGGCGTGATCAACGCCAGATCCTCTACGCGACGCGACATCGGACCCAGTTGTTGCCACAGATCGAACACACCGCCGTAGTCGACGATATGTCCCGTGCGAGGCACACGAACGCTGGTGGGCTTGATACCAGCGATGCCATTGTTGTGCGAAGGCCCGCGAATCGAGCCGCCCCAATCCGAACCGATATCAAACGCGGCACCACCCGCAGCAACAATGGCTCCAGCGCCACCGGAAGATCCCGAGGTGCTGCGCGTGAGGTCATACGGATTGTGTGAGCCACCAAACAACAGATTGCTGGCAGTGCTGATTCCAGACAGTCCACCGAGTGTGAATTCCGGTGTGTTGGTCTTGCCGAGAAGAATCGCGCCCGCCTTGCGAACGCGCGCCACCACCGTTGCATCTTTTGGCGGCACATACTGCTGCCGGCCAACGGTCGCACCGGTCGAGATCACGCCTTCAGTATCGAGCGAATCCTTGATGGTAATGGGCACGCCGTGCAGCGCACCGGCGAAGTCACCGCGCGCCGCCCGGGCATCGAGTGCCTTCGCCTCGGCGCGGGCGCGCGCATATGAGTTGGTCACAACGGCGTTCAGACGATCGTTCACCGCGAGCTGGCGATCGATGTACGCGTCGACCGCTTCGAGCGCAGAGATCTGTCGGCTGCGGATCAGTCCTGCTAGCTTCTTCGCTGACATGAAGATGATCTCGTCCGACTTGTCCGTTGACGCGCTTGCAGTGGTTGCAGTGGTTGCAGCAGTCACCGCGGCCGCCACGGCCGTTTTTCCCGTGAACATTCGCAACAGATCACGTCGCGGCAATGGAGTTGGCGCTTCGCCCGCTGAGTCTTGCTTCATGTGCTTGCGTCCCGCTGTTGGATTGCGTGTCTGTGCTGATTGACGCTTCGTGTGCTTCTTCCCCCACCCAGAAGTTTTCATATGGAGGTGGAGAAGAGCCGGAGGAGACGCATGGGAACTTCAAACGGAGAAGATGTAGAACCGAGGCACAAGCGAAGAGCAGAGTTCGTTTGCTCTGCGCACTCTGGTACGCACTCCGTTGAATCTCCCTGTCCGATTCAGTACTCGTCGAAGATGCGCTGAATCTCGGCCAGATCCGTGGTCGTCGTGAGCGCGAGCTGCAGCAGGATGCGTGCTTTCTCGGGAACGAGGTTGTCACCAGGAACGATCTTCGCTTCGCGGCGTCGCGGTGTGTCCTGGACGCGGCCACCGTTGGTGCGCGCGGTCGCGACAACGACAACGCCTTTCTCCTGCGCACGTTTAATGGCTTCGGTCTCGCCGGATGTCGGACTACCTGCGCCAGTGCCTTCAACGACGATGCCGCGTGCTCCGTGCTCCACCATCGCGTCGATGAGGTATCCCGGCGCGTCCCGGTATGCAAAGGCGACTTCAACGGTGGGCAACGACTCGAAGTCCTTGCCGGCGAATTCCGATTGCGTGGTGTGCCGACGCAGCGGTTCACGATAGAACACGACTTTGTCTGGATCAGCGAAGCCGATGGCGCCGACATCGACACCTTTGAACGTGTCGACTCGGTATGCGCTGGTCTTGTCGACATCGCGTGCCGTATTGATGAACTGATCCATACAGTGCAGCACGCCCTTGCCCCAAGCTTGCTTCGAAGCTGCCACACGCACCGCATCGTAGAGATTCCGCGGCCCATCACCCGAGAGCCCGGTCCAAGGACGTTGCGAGCCGACGAACACGATCGGCTTGTCCGTCTTCACCACGAGGTTCATGTAGTAAGCGGTCTCGGCCATCGTGTTGGTTCCGTGCGTGACCACGATACCGTCCACCTTCGGATCGGCTGCGAGCTCATTCAGCCGCTTGGCGACACGCGCGAAGTCTTCGTGAGTCTCCGAACCCGTCGGACGATCCTGCGGCGCGCGCTGATCTTCGAGCGTAATGTTGGCAACGCTTTTCAATTCCGGCAGATCGTCCACCCAATGTTGCGGATCCACACGCGGAGAACCGCGACCATAGTTCGTGATGTTGAGTCTCGTATCACCGCGACTGGCGATTGTGCCGCCCATGGACATCAGCACGACATTCGGCAGCGTCGTGCCGTCAGCCGGCGCGGGCGGCGGAGGTGCGTAGGTGGGGATTTCCTGAGCAAGCACTGCCAAAGGCATCAGCGCCAGCGCGATGAAGGCAGCGCCGCGCAGACCACTCCTCACCATCGTCTCAGTACTCATTGAACATCCTCTGGATCTCTTTCACGTCCTTCGTGCGAGTCAGCGCGAGACGCAGCAGGATGCGGGCCTTGTGCGGCGGCAGGTTGTCGGAGGTGGCGATGCCGCGCTCCATCTGTCGCGCACTTTCGACGACGCGTCCAGCGCCTTTGCGATCGCTCTGCACGAACACCACACCCTTGGCCTGACCTCGTTTGACAGCATCGGCATTGCTGCCCGTTAACACGATGCCTTTGGCACCAGCTGCGACGAACGCGTCGATCGCGGTCGCGTCCTGATCCTGGTAGGCATACGTAATGTCGACGCGCGGCAGGTCATCAAGCGAGCTGATGTCGAACTCGGATTGCGCGGTGTGGCGGTAAATCGGCCTGCGATAGAAAGCGATGCGATCGGAGTCCGCATAGCCCAGTGGTCCCATGTCGCGGGCGATGAATGTCTCCATCCTGTATGTGTTCGACTTGGTCGTGTCGCGCGCAGCATTGATCTCATCATTGAGCATGATGAGTACACCCTTGCCTTTCGACTGCGGCGACAGCGCGACCCGCACCGCGTTATAGAGATTAAACGGACCATCACGACTCACGGCCGTGAACGGACGCATCGCACCCACCAGCACGACCGGCTTGTCGGACTTCACGACCAGATTCAGGAAGTACGCCGTCTCTTCCAGTGTCGCAGTCCCGTGGGTGACAACCGCGCCGGTGACTTCCGGTTTGGCAAGCGCCGCGTTGATCGCTTTCGCCAGCTTGAGCTCGAGCTGCGTGGACATGCCGCCGCTGCCGATGTTGCTGATTTCCGTGAGTGAAAACTTCGCGAGCTGTTTCAGCTCCGGAAGATCCTCCAGCAATTCCCGCGGCGTCACTTTTCCGTCGCTGTACTCCATCAGCTTCTGACGATGCGAGCCCTTGCTCTGGATAGTGCCACCGGTTGTGAACAACGCGACAGTCGGCAGGTCGACATCCGCCAGCGCACTGCGAGTGAGCAGCACACCGATCATCATCACCAGCGTCGAGAGCTTCTTCATGCTGCAGCACCGGCCGACACTTGCGGCCTCAACTGCAACTTCAGACGCGGGCTTGTTCTTTCACCCCACCCGAAGATCAAGAGCAGGAGTAACCGCAGAGAACACAACGATCACAACGTGCGATCCGGGAAAAAGCAATTCGGCTGCAGCTGATTCCGACCGTCTTCTTGGCGTTCACTCATGCGACGACAACGCACCGTACCCGGCAGGCGGCGAGCGATGGCGTGTCGCTGCTTCATAGGCAGACGCGATACGTAACAGAGTTGGCTCATCGAAAGGCCTGCCCAGAAAGTCGATGCCAACAGGAAGTTTCGCAGGTGTGGGACCTACCAGGCGCGTTCCGCCTTCTGC
>JBJMWN010000336.1:0-16306 GCA_045810085.1 Povalibacter sp.
GCTCACGTCTCCGGCGTATCAGTATCGAGGCCGCCTCTTTGGATCGAGACGCGCGCTTGTGATGCCAGCGCGCAGTAACGACGCTTGAAGGATTCGAGTGTCGGCTCGTCGAGTTCTTCGAGATCGAGCAGCGCGTTGTGAGCGCCTTCCATTGCGCGGATCAGCTCATCGAGCTTGAGCTGCATCGCTTCGGTGTCGCGGTTCTGGGTGCTCTGGATCAGAAACACCATCAGGAAGGTAATGATGGTCGTGCCGGTGTTGATCACCAGCTGCCACGTATCACTGAAATGAAAGAGCGGACCCGTGATCGCCCAAATGGCGATGATCAGGACGGCGACTAGGAACGTGGCGGGGCGGCCTGCAACGCGCGCGGCAGCCTTGGCGAGGGACGAATAGCTGGGACGGAACATGCGGCAGTCCTCTGCTGAATCGTGAGCGGTCGCTGCTCGTTATTCACGATTCTGCCGGAAGCCGGTAAATGTAGGAAATAGGCAGGCAAAGCTGATGAACGCGTCCCTCCAGACGCAATCGGCCAACGGATCTTTAATCTCTGATTCAGCCGACCGGCATCACCAGGATGGCGGTCGATGCAAGTGCTGCTCCCATCAAACCGCCGGCCAGCACATCGGTCGGGTAATGCAGCCCCAGGATGACCCGCGACATCGCGACGAGCAGTGCGAACGGGATGCAAACGAAGCCCAACTCCGGATAGCTGTAGGTGAGCAGGACGGTGAAGTTCACGGCGTGCAGCGTGTGACCCGAGGGGAAGCTGTAACGATCGAGTGCCCGCGTCCCAGGTACGATGCCTGCGAGCGAAATATAAGGTCGCTCACGAACCAGGCGCGATTTCAGGTACTTGTACAGAGCGAGGCCGATGACGCCGGTGATGGCCATGCGCACCGCTGGCATCCATGCGGATTCGCCATAGAGCAACGGCAAAGCCAGTACCAGCGTGTACCAGAGCACGCCGTCGCCGAGTCGGCTGATGATGGCGAAGAACTCACGGACGTGCGGGCGGCCACAACTGCGATTCATCCGTAAACACCAGCTGTACTCGAACGCATCCACGCGGCGAAACAGGTCGGCAGCTCGTGCGGCCATGGCTTTCTCCCGTTTTGAGTCATGGCTACTCTCGGCTTCGGGTGCTGCGGACCGTTGACGTTTGTGTGACTGTTCTGTGATTCAGTGAGTTGGATCCGAAACTGCGACTGAATTCACGCTGCGCACCCGGAAAAGCTCTTTCGAGCCTTAGAATATGACCGGTTCATGACAGCCGATTTGACTTCGCATCCATGCATTTACTCGTCATCGAAGACCACAAGGACATCGCGGCCAATATCGCCGAGTACTTCGAAGCGCGTGGCGATCAGGTCGTTCACGCCGCCGATGGTGCCAGCGGACTCGATCTCGCCTTGCACACGACTTACGATGCCATCGTGCTTGATCTCATGCTCCCAGGCATGGATGGCATCGCGGTATGTCGCAACCTGCGGCATGCCGGCCACACTCGCGTCCCGATCCTGATGCTCACTGCCAAGGATCTGCTCGCCAATAAGGTCGAAGGATTCGAAGCGGGCGCCGATGACTATCTGGTGAAGCCGTTTTCGCTGGTCGAGCTGGATGCGCGACTCAAAGCGCTCGTTCGGCGCGCAAGTCCGCCGGATGCACCGCGCGTACTTGTCGTTGGCGATCTCAAGTTCGATCTCAATACGCTCGAGGCCGAACGCGGTGGCGAGCGCATCAAGCTGAACCCGACGACCCGTCGAATCCTCGCTGTGCTGATGCAGAACAGCAGCCGTGTGGTGACGCGAGCCGAACTCGAGCATGAACTGTGGGGGGATCGCGCGCCTGAAGGCGATTTTCTGCGCGCGCATATGCATGCGTTGCGCACGGCCATCGACAAGAATTTTCCTGTGAAGCTGTTGCATACGATTCATGGCACTGGTTATCGACTTATCCCGGATCCCACTCGCTCGTGATCTGAGCGAACGGCTCGCCGGGCTCAGCCTGCGCGCACGCATTGCTGGCACGATGCTGGCACTCGTCGCGTTCGCAGGCGTGGCGCTCGCTGCGTGGGCCGTGCTCGCGGACGATCGTCTGAAGCGCAACATCACTTACGATCTGCTCTCCGAAGAGCTCGCTCACTATGAGCAACGCATGCGGCTCGATCGTGGCGCCGAACCGTTGCGATCGGCGCGCCTGAGCATTTACCGCTCGAGCGACTTCGCTGAGTTGCCTCGGAGAATCGCCACGCTGAAACCGGGTGAGATGCACCGTGTGCGCTCGGCGGGACGCGTGCTCGATGTGCTGGTGCGCGACGGCGACTTCGGCCGGCTGTACATCACCTACGACGTCACCAACCATGCACATCAGGAGTTGATCGCGGTTCTGATCATCGCGATCGGCGTGATCGCCATCGTCGCAGCGGCCGGGTTCGCAGCGTTTGGCATTTCACGTCGGCTCGTCAAACCGATCACCTCACTGGCCGATCGACTCACGCAAATCGATCCGGGTCAGCGTCACGTACGAATCGGCGCGGAGTTCGCCGGCAACGAGCTCGAGCCCATCGCACATTCGATCGACACTTATATGGAGCGGCTCGACGGCTTCGTCGAGCGCGAGCAGTCGTTCACGTCCACGGCGAGTCATGAATTACGCACGCCCCTGGCGGTGATCCGTGGTGCAGTGGAGTTGCTCGAAGCACAGATGGCAGGGAAGCCGTCATCATCGAACGCGCTGGCACGCATTCAACGTGCTGTCCGCGAAATGACGGAATTCACCGATGCGCTGCTGACGCTCTCTCGCGAGGAACACACACCGAGCGAGGTCGGCTGCGAAGTACAGCAGCTTTTATTGCGGATGGTCGATGACCTGCGCACTGTCGCACCGGAGAAAAAGATCACCGTAGCCGTAGAAGCTCAGCACGCGGTTCCGGTCGCCGCACCCGAAACCATGGTCGCAATGCTGATTGGCAATATTCTGCGAAATGCCATGCAGCACGGCACCGCTGCCGAGATTCGCTGCGAACTTCACGACCGCGAACTCAAAGTCGCGAATGCCGGCGCTTTGCCGGAAGCGGATCTGGTTCAATCGAGCTCGCGACGCTTCACCACCCATCCTCGCGGTCATGGCATGGGCCTGTATCTGGTACGTCGTATCTGCGAACGCTATCGCTGGAACATCCGCTTGGAGAACACGCACAACGGTGTAATGGCTACGGTTGGATTTTGAGGAGGGGGGAGCCGCAAAAGACGGGCATCGAAGATATTCCTTGGGGGACCGGCTTCAGCCGGACATCTGTAGCCAGACATCCCCGTTCGACTGAAGTCGAACCCACAGTGACATTCAAGAACTGTGGCTCCCGCCACTCTCCTGCCTGTGGGTCCGGCTTCAGCCGGGCATCCCCGTTCGACTGAAGTCGAACCCACAGCAGAGGTTCGAGAGGCGCTAGCTCTGCTCGTCCCTCCCCTGTGGGTCCGGCTTTAGCCGGACGTTAGCGTTCGACTGAAAGTCGAACCCACTGCGAAATTCCAGCCGAGCCCACAAACTCCAGTCTTTGCGGCTCTTCCACTTCGAGGTCGTTTTTACCCGCGATCCTGAGCATCGTGCTTCTGACGATAGATGTCGCGGCTGGCCTGATTCTGCTCATGGTGCAGGTCACGACGTTCAGCGTTGGTCAGCGTGCCATCGGATTTGTATGCACGTTCGAGCTGTCGGATATCGCGCTGCTCTTCCGCGACGTGACGTGTCTCACGTCGGGTCAGTTCGCCGGATCTGACGCCTTGCTGGATGCGTTCACGCTGATGATGCTGACGTGCATTGACGCGTGGGTCATGAATACCGCGAGCTGGCGCGTCGGCCATTGCGGTGCTGGTCACAATCATGGCGGCTACCGCTGCGAGGATCATTTTGCTTTTCATCGGAGCTCCTTCGCCCTTGTTTGGGCATCGTTGAATCGATGGTGGATTCAACGCAGGTGTCCAACTTCGGTTGACAGCGCAAAAGTCAGACCGGGCTCACATAATCCTGGGAATCATCTGTTAAATCCGTTCAGACTCTTAAATCCGTTCAGACTCATCGCATGCGACGCACACTGATTGCTGTCGGGTTGGTCATCGTAGCCGTGGGCATTGCGTGGCCGTGGCTATCCAGGTTGCCGATCGGGCGGCTGCCGGGTGACATCGTGGTCGATCGGCCGGGATTCAAATTCTTCATGCCGCTCACGACGATGATCATCGTGAGCATCGTGCTGTCATTGGTCTTGTGGTTGTTTCGAAAGTGACAGCAGTGCAGCGAGCAAGAAGGATCGTCCCGCACTCATGCGCGGGACGATCCACTACAGAGGTCACGATGCACGATGTTCCGTTCGACTCTTGCCTGAGCGACCGCTCATCTCGACACCCTCGTCTTCGTCCTCTTCCGATCCCTGCGCGAGCAGTGCTGGCGTGATTTCTGACAACGCAAGCTGAGTCAGATCCTCGTCGTACTGCTTGCCTTCTTTGAGCGCGCGATCCATCGCACGGACCAGTTCCTTCTGTCCTACTGCATCACCCAGTGCTTTCACCGTGCCCCATGCAGCGATGCAGTAGTGCTCGGTCTTCTGCACCGCCGCGATCAGGACGGTATCGAGCGCGGGACCCTGCTCGATTTCCTGCACGTGCTCCCGTGCGTCGTTGATCAATCCTTCGGCCGCAACGTTCTTCTTGCGACCAGGGCTTTCATCCATAGCTTCAAGACATGTCTCTACGTCCTGAATGATCTGCTCGCCTTGCGTGAGGCGCTCTTCGAGTTTCTCGCGCAACGTGTCTGACTCGACCGCCTTGCTCAAACGCGGCAGCACGCGTGAGAGCTGTGTTTCTGCGCTGTGAATCTCCTGCAATTCCTTCACCAGCAGCTCTGAACCATCTGGCGACTCCTTCTTCGCTCGTTTCGTGGATTTGCGTTTCGATGCCATGGGTAACTCCGGTGATCTGTTGAAGAAAGAAACCCATCGATTGATGGGTTCACTCGAAACGATTTTCTGCGCAAGTCGTTCCGAGCAGCACGCGCTCATTCGAAGCGGATTTCTCGCTGCAATTCGCTGTGCTCTCATGCGCACATGCGGTGTCGTTGGAACTCCGATGCGCTCGCCTGAAGCGTCCGGGGCTCATGCCGGCAATTCGCGTAAACAGCGTCGCGAACTGATGAACGCCCCGAAATCCTGATTCGCGCGCAATCGACGCGAGAGACTTATCACTCAGCGTCAGCATACGGGTGGCCGACGCGATGCGCCGCTCGCTCACGTAGCGGTAAGGCGGAACTCCCATCTGCGAATGAAACCCGCGACAGAAGTGGTAGCGGCTCATGCACGCGACGCGCGCGAGATCCTGAAGAGACAAACGCTGTCCGAGATGATCTTCGATGAACTCGAGCACCTGTCGCAGACGCACTGGTGCAATGAAGACTCGCCGCCGCGAATGCGCCACAGGCGGAGGTGAAAGCGATCTCATTGACCTTACAACGGTATCGATTGAAAGGACAAAAATTGCGCAATTGTCCTGGATGTTCCGCAGAGCCGGCACTGGATCTCAACTCGACCGTTAACTTCGCGTCGCTCGTTGTGCGTGAATGAATTCGCACAGGAGCAGGTCACATCCATTGCAGGAGAACCTCATGAACCGACCCGTATCTCGCCTCGTGGTGGCGACGCTCGCCGCATCCGCGGCGTTTGCGCATGCCCAACAGATGGAGCCAGCAGCACAAGACGCAACGCAGGGAAAACGTGTGCTGATCACGTATCACAATCTCACAGCGGGGCAGGCGTTTTCGCCCGGCGTGTTCTTCAGCCACAACACTGCTGCGCCACCGCTTTTCACTGAAGGACAGCCGGCACCGTTCGCGTTGCAGCGTCTCGCCGAGGAAGGCAACACCGGTCCCCTTGCCACGAAGACCACCAAGGTCTCCGGTGGTGCCTTCTTCTATACGACGCTTGCGCCTTCGCTGCAGCCCGGCGCGACCCGCAGCGTCCGACTCACGGTGACGCAGGAGCATCCGCTCGTCACGGGTGCCTTCATGCTCGCGCACACAAACGATGGCTTCACCGGCATCCAGAGTGTGGATGCGTATTCACTCACCGAACCGATGGAGATCGACCTCTTCGCGTACGACGCAGGCAGCGAGAACAACAACGAGCTCGGTGATTATTTGATTGCGATGGAAGGCACGGCGCGCGATCCGGAGAACGGTGTCGTGCGCCGTCACGAAGGATTGCGTGGCGATGCCGACGCACCTGGGTTCTGGAAATTCGATCCAGCGCTTCCCGTTGCCCATCTCACCATCACCCCTGAACGCTGAACCGCTGGAGAATCGCCATGACTCTTAAATTGACCATCGCCGCCAGCGCCACGGCATTGATGTTGTGCGCACCTTTCGCTTTCGCCCAGTCGACAGACCCGACGCAGTCAGATACGAGTGCGCAACTGAACACTGCGATGACCGACACCGACTTTCTCAACACCGCTGCTTCGTCGGATGAATTCGAGCGGCAGTCCGGGCAGATCGCCGTGCAGCGCGGACAACGTGAAGACGTGAGAACCCTGGGCCAGCAGTTGATCACCGATCACACTCAGAGCACTGCGCAACTCACCGCTGCGGCGTCTGCTGCAGGACTTCCACCGCCCACGCCGGTGCTGCATCCCGGATTGCAGCGCAAGCTGGCTGAACTCACCAACGCGCCCGCAGAAGTGTTCGATCAGATCTTCCTGCAGATCCAGGCCGAAGCTCACGCCGATGCACGAGGCCTGATGCGTACGTGTATCGACACGTGTGATGCCGAGCCCCTGCGCACGACGGCTGACCAGATTCTCCCCGTGATCCGCATGCATCTGGCGCACACCATCGCTCTGCAACGCTCATTCGAGTGAGACCCTCGCCTCGCGCTGGCATTCGCGCGAATGCCAGCGTCTGGCTTCCAGCGATACGTAGTTGACGCTGAAGCAATCTGGGGCTCGCGCTCCACAATCCCTATCGATTCAGTGCTGTTGTTTGTGCGGCTGTAGCTGCACAGCTACCATCGCGCGAATTTTCGCGTGAGGGGTGGTGTTCATGACCATTACGGAGATCTTCCTGATCGCCATGGTCATCATTTTGTCCGTTCCTTATCTCATCTGGAGACTCGGCCGGACCGATTACGTAGCGCCGCTGGTGGTTGTGCAAACGATCGCGGGCATTCTCTTAGGGCCCGGCGTTCTCGGAAGCGCATTTCCCGACTACTACAACGCAGTCTTCACACCCGCAGTCATCCAGGCATTGCAGGGTGTGGCGTGGTGGGCAGTGACGTTGTTCGTGTGGATCGCTGGAATGGAACTGGACGTCGCCGCTGCCTGGCGTGATCGACGCGAAACCGCAATCACTTCAATACTTGCGCTCGGCTGTCCGCTCCTGCTCGGATGCCTGGTCTCACTGTTCATCGTGCGCTATGCCGGCTGGATGGGAGACACGGCACTTCCGTGGCAATTCGTGCTGGGCGTCGGCATCTCTTCTGCGGTGACTGCACTTCCAGTGCTGATCCTGTTTCTGGAGAAGCTCGAAATCCTGCGTCAGCCGCTCGGGCAGCGCCTGCTGCGTTACGCGAGTCTCGATGACATCGCGATCTGGAGTGTGCTCGCACTGATCATGATGGACTGGCATCGAATCGGCCGGCAGCTCGCTTTCCTGATGGCGTTCGCGGCGGCAGCCTGGCTGTTCCGACGGCTGATGGTGCGACTTCCGCAACGGGATCGTTGGTACGTCGGATTGATCTGGCTGGCCGTCTGCAGCCTCGCAGCGGACGTGTGCGGACTCGACTTCATCGTCGGCGCATTCCTCGCGGGTGCTGTGATGGAACGTGGCTGGCTCGATGAAGCGCAAGTCGATCAACTGCGCCATCACCTGTTGCTTACCGTGATGCCGGTGTTCTTCTTGAGCACTGGACTGCGTACGAACTGGTCGATGGGCGGACAGGTCGTGTTTCTGGTCGCAGCGCTGCTGTTAGCAGCTTCGGTGATCGGCAAGTTGCTGGGAACTCACCTCGCCGGCGCACTGTTGAAGTGGCCGCGCGGCGAAGCCTCGATGGTGGGCTGGCTGCTGCAGACCAAGGGACTCATCATGATTATTTTTGCGAACGTGCTGCTCGACAAGCACATCATCACGAGCGGCACGTTCACAGCGTTGCTGCTGATGGCGATCGGCAGCACCATGCTGACGATCCCGCTGGTGTCCCCGATGCTGAAGCGAGCGGGGATTCGAACCTGAGGAACGACGTGAAACGCGGATGCAGCCTTATGAGGACATCTGTGGCGAAACTCGCGGCCGTTCGACAGTACGTCGCGTGATCTTCTGGGTCACTGCATCGACATCGCGGATCCAGCCATCGATGTAACACGCGACTTCCTGCCAGTGCGCCTGACCCTGGATAAAGTGCCCACGTTCCGCGAACTCCACATAGTCGGTGCGACTGTCTTCATCGGTATACGCGTTCGCGTTCGCCTGGGAGATGCTGGGCGGAATGATCCGATCATGCTCAGCCGCAACGAACAGCAAAGGAGCGTGAGGCGCTGCCGTGTCGACGCGAGCCTCAGCACCCAGACAGTCGCGCAGGATGCTGTGGCAACCCGGAGTCACATAGCGATGCCATGCGGCCTCGGAGTCGAGCCGATGCATCGTGTTGCCATACATCTCGTAGAAGGTTTCCTGATCCACTGAGATTGTCCTGCGATCGGCACTTTCGCTCAGCACAGAGCGCAGTGGCGCCGGTGCGGTGCCGAACAATCCCTCGGGTGGCATCGAGCACATCGCAACACCCAGTCTGCCGATTCCTTTGTTGATCAGCTTCTGTACGACCAGACCACCGACGGAGTGCCCGACCAGGATCAGATCCTCATGATCGGAAGCAACCTCTTCCATCCGTTGGACCACATCGTTCAGACACAGTGAGCTGAAACCGGGCGGAACGTGCGAACGCAAATCTCCAGGATCCCCTTCATGCATCGGCCACGCGGGAGCGATGCAGTCGTATCCCCGACGCTCGAAGAACTCTTTCCAGAGTTGCCAACTGCGTGGATTCAGGAACATGCCATGAACGAGCATGACGGTGGCCATAAGTGCTCTCGCGTGCTGAGGATCGGCGGGCGTCTGCGTTGTGCAACGTTTCAGCCAATATCCTCGTTCCCTTTTTACAGACGTTCGATAGGTGAATGGCGCACACATGGCAATGGCGCACGTCCGACGTGTCCAATCCATCCGATGCGATGCCAGAATGCGCCCGCCCGCTTCCGACCTAAGGATCGCCTTGATGTCACGACCTGCCGCCACAGTACGCTTGTCCTTCGCTGTCGCTCAAAGCTTTCTGGGCTTTTTTCTGGTCACTTCGTCGAGTGCGCAGGACGCTCGCGACCCGCAGATCGAAGCGCTCATTTCCAAAATGACCCTCGAGGAGAAGGCGGGTCAGCTGACCATCCTTGCGGACGAGACCCGTAACGTCGCTGAAGGCGTGAATCCCGACTTCAAAAAACGCCAGGCGGACGCGCTCTACAAAGAGGTTCGCAGCGGTCGGATCGGGGCCCTGTTCAATGGTCACGGTGTGGCTGCGGGGCGCGAGACCCAACGGATTGCTGCAGAGCAATCTCGACTCAAGATTCCATTGCTGTTTGGCGCGGACGTCATCCACGGTTTCCGCACGGTATTCCCCATTCCGCTCGGTGAGGCCGCAAGCTTCGAGCCGGAACTTGCGACGCGAACGGCGCGGGTGGCGGCGATCGAGTCGACGGCAGCCGGCATTCATTGGACCTTTGCGCCGATGGTCGACATCGCTCGTGATCAGCGTTGGGGACGTGTGAGCGAAGGGGCCGGCGAGGACGTCTATCTGGGAAAGCTGTTCGCGGCCGCTCGAGTCCGCGGCTTTCAGGGCGACAACCTGCGCGCTGATGATTCCATGCTCGCGACGCCGAAGCACTTCGCCGCTTACGGAGCAGTCTCAGGCGGCATGGAATACAACACCGTCGAGATCTCAATACCGATGCTGCGTGAGGTGCATCTCGCGCCCTTCAAGGCTGCGTTCGATGCCGGCGCACTGACGACCATGAGTTCCTTCAATGACATCAACGGCGTGCCCGCGTCCGGCAATCACTGGTTGCAGACGGAGGTGCTGCGCGGCGAATGGGGCTTCAAGGGATTCGTGGTCTCGGACTACACGGCGGATCACGAACTGATTCGCCATGGCTATGCCGCGAACGATCGGGATGCAACTCGCATTGCGCTCAGTGCAGGCGTCGACATGAGCATGCAGAGCGGCATCTACAACACTCAGATTCCCAAGCTCGTGGCCTCTGGCGAACTGCCAATGGCGACGGTAGATGAAGCCGTGCGTCGTGTGCTCTATGTGAAAAAGGCGATCGGGCTGTTCGACAATCCTTACCGATCACTCGATGCAAAACGCGAATCCACCGAGCTGGGCATTCCCGCGCATCGCGCGCTTGCTCGTGAAGCAGCGCGAAAATCCATCGTGCTGTTGCGTAATGAAAAGAATGTTCTGCCGCTGTCGAAGTCGGCACGTGTGGCACTCATCGGCCCGCTGGGCGATGACCGCAAGAACCTGTTCGGGCCGTGGACTCTGTTTGGCAGAGATCAGGAATCGGTCACGGTGAAGCAAGGCCTGCAGAATGTGGGTCTCACCAATCTCACTGTTGTTCAGGGCTCAAACATTGAATCAGCACTGGAAGGCGGTATCGAAGAAGCCGTGAACGCTGCAAACAATGCCGATGTCGTAGTGCTTGCCCTCGGCGAAAGTGAACGCATGAGCGGTGAAGCGCAGTCTCGCACTTCCATCATCGTGCCTGAACCGCAGCAGGAACTCGCCGAAGCCATTGCCGCAACCAACAAACCCATCGTCGTGTTGTTGAGCAGCGGTCGCGCACTGGCCATGAAAGGTGCGGTGCGTGATGCAGATGCGATCGTGGTGAACTGGTTCCTCGGCTCCGAAGCCGGTAATGCGATCGCCGATGTGCTGGTCGGCGACTACAACCCCTCGGGTCGTTTGCCGGTGAGCTTTCCGTACGAATCAGGTCAGCAACCCTATTTCTATAATCATCGCAGCACGGGTCGTCCACTCGATCCGAATGATTCGCCTGCGTTCAAAGCGACCTATCGTGAGGCACCGAACGAGGCGCTGTATCCGTTCGGTCACGGGCTCAGCTATTCAAAATTCACGTACGGCGATGTGAAAGTGAGCGCGGCGAACCTGCCGTGGGATGGCACGATCATGGTGAGCGCACGAATCACCAACTCGGGCAGCCGCGCGGGCGAGGAAGTTGCGCAGCTCTACATTCATGATCGCGTTGCCAGCCTCACGCGACCGGTTCGCGAGCTGAAGGGTTTTCGCAAAATTCACCTCGAGTCGGGTGCCAGTACCGAAGTGTCGTTCGAGCTGAAACGCGGCGATCTCGAATTTGTCGGTCAGGACAACCAATGGATCGCAGAACCGGGGATGTTCGATGCATGGATCGCGCCCTCCTCGGCTACTGGCAAAGCCGTGCAGTTCGAGCTGCGATCAGCGTCGGTCGACGCGCTCAAGGAGTGAGCTCGTCAGTGAACTCGATCTGCGCATCGCGCGTGATATAGGGCACATAGCGAAAGTCACGGATGCTCGCGATGCCTTGTCCGTTTGTGACCAGCTCTACGAAGTACTTCGGCTGACTGTCACCCACTTCTGTGAAGACGGCGATGACGGGCTGAGCTTCGAGCCAGCCCACTCGCAGATGCCAGTTGGAAATACGGCCGTAGTTGGTGAAGTACGTGCTCACATCGTTCTTGCCTGAGCGATGTGAGACGGACACCAAGTCGAGCTTCACATCCTCAATCAACAACGCCCGAACGCCTTCCCAATCGCGCGCATTGAAGAGTTGCACGTACTGCTGCAGAACACTCGAGACAGGCAGTCGTTCGGGTTCGCTCGCACGAGACGAAACTTCGCGGAGGCGAGTCCGTCCACGATGTAATGCCGCTTTGACCGCGATGACGTTCGAATCCAGCAGCCTCGCAATGTCCTGCAACGAATAGTCCAGGACGTCTTTCAGAATGACGCAGCTTCTTTGCAGCGACGACACTTGCTGAAACTTGCTTACAGCCAGACCCACGGCGTGTTCGCGCGCGATGATGGCTTCTGCGTCCTCGCCTTCGTCCATTGCGATGTCCTCCAATGCCTCGATGGACTCGCTTTTCTGTCGCTCGCGTTTGCGCAACAGATCGAGCGCCTGATTGTGAGCGATGCGAAACAACCAGGCGCGCAGTGCCGGCAGTTCATGCAACTCCGGAAGCTGGTAGTACGCACGAGCAAGCGCCTCCTGCACCACGTCTTCGCCATCCGCGACCGAGCCCATCATCCGCGCACAGTAGCGATGCAGATCAGGCCGAATCTCGGCCACGAGCTCGAGAAAACGCTGACGCGTCTCCTTGAGCTCGGCCAGAAATGTGGGTGATTCGTTCATGCAGCCCGACTGGTCGGCGCAACGGACGCCTGTGCACGTACCCATGCTTCGGCGTGATGCATGCGATCGAAGTATGCGTTCAGATGCGGATAGGGTGACCAGTCGAACGGCAGCTTGGGTCGATACGCCTCGAACACAATCGTGGAATAGTCCGCGAGCGTCACGTGATCGCCGACCAGGTACTGACGATTGGCCATATGTTGATCCAGCACAGGCGCAAAGCGTTTGAGACTCTCGCTTGCTGCAGAGATGCGTTGAGCATCTGGCTCTATGCCACGCGATCCTTTCGCAACGATCTCAAAGGCGATTTCTCCGACGGCTCGATTGAAGTGAGCGAGCTGCCAGCATTGCCATCGCACAACATCGGCTCGCGTCCGCGGATCGCGCGGGAAGAGCTTGTCGTCGCCGGCCTTATCGGCGAGGTATTGCATGATGGCGATGCTTTCCCAAAGAACGAACGTGCCATCGACGAGCGTGGGTGACAACGCATTCGCATTGAGCTCGAGATACTGCGCCTCGCGCAGCTCTCCTTTGAACAGATCATGGACGATATATTCCACCGGCAGATTCAAGTGATTGATCACGGCCTGGACTCTGCGGGCACTCGGCGAACCATCGACAACGTGCAGTTTCATGGCGATTCCTCGATTGAAAGGACATTCGCCAGCAAGGACGATACGCGCGAGTCAAAAGATACTGTGACAGGTGCCAGACAGACGAATCGCTAACCGAGGCGTTCTGTGCAAGCTGTTCGTCTGGATTCAGTGAATCGCACCGAAATCGATGTAGCCACGTTCCACGTCCACACCATTCAGCTTCACGCGCACACGATCGCCGACATCCAATCCCTGAGCTCCCTGGACTAGTTTGCCTTCGGCGACCGGATGATTGATGCGCACCCACGTGCCTTTTGCAGAAGCGCCCGTGACGATCGCATCGAACTGCTGACCCACATGAGGTTGCAGCAGCGTGGCGGCCGCGGATTTTCGGACCTGACGTTCGACTTTTGCCGCTTCGTCCTCGCGCTCGGTGCAATGCACTGCGATCGCTCGCAGTTGAGCTTCACTGTAGGGTGAGGGTTGTTTCGCAATCGCAGCCTTGAGCAGACGCTGAGTCACGAGATCGGGGAAACGTCGATTGGGTGCAGTGGAATGGGTGTAGTCGCCCACGGCCAGACCGAAATGACCCTCAACGCTGCGTCCGGGAACATCGATGCCGTATTCGCCGGAGCCCAGCATCTTGATCACGGATAGAGAAACGTCAGCGTAGTGCGTCGGATCGCTCGATCGACGATGCTCCATGAACGCACTCAGCGCAATGACATCAGGAGTCTCGGGGAGATGTTCTCCGAAGCTCGCTGCCAGCGCGACGATTCGATCCCAACGCTTCGGCGTTTGCAGGATGCGGCGAATCGAGACGAAGCCCTGCGCTTCCAGGAAGCGTGCCGTCACGCCATTTGCAGCCACCATCTGATCTTCGACCAGTTCGCGAGCGCGATTCTTGGTCGAGGGACGAAGATCGCTCAGTACACCTGCGCTGAATACCGTTTCAGCCTGGGTGGTTTCGAGTGTCATCGCGCCTTGTGTATGCCTGACCTTGCGCAGCGCATTGGAAATCGCTTCCTGCAAATGGATCTGTTCCTGCAACGCAGGCAGCTGCGCAATCGGCTGCGGGATCGGCGCCGCACCATCCAGCCACGCACTCACGCTGTTGTAGGCGAGCTTTGCGTGATTGAAGACCAGGGCGCGATACACATCGGATTGCGTGACGGTGCCGGCCTCGGTGATGGTCATGTCGACGACGATAGCCAGTCGCTCGCGGTGATCAGCCAGCGAAGTCAGGTCGGTCGAAAGCTTCTCGGGAAGCATCGGGAAGATCTGTGCGGCCGTGTATACCGAGGTTGTGTTTTCCCTGGCGTAGCGATCGATTGCCGAGTCTTGTTGGACCAGCGTATCGACATCGGCAATAGCAATGCGCAGCCGTGAAGCGCTGTTCGCGACTGCTTCGGCGGTAGACAACTGGTCAAGATCCAGTGAATCGTCATTGTCGATCGAGATCCAGGGCAGCGCGCGTAAGTCCTGCACGCCTGGCCCGCTCGCCGGCGCAACCGCAACTGAATCGGCCTGCCGCAAAACCTCGGGCGGGAACTCGGACAGAAAGCCTCGATCGCGCATGGCCCGCTGTGCCAGTCGCTTCAGCTCATTCATGCTCGACATTGGGTGACCTTTGCTGACCTGAACGTGAGGATGCTAGCAACGCACTCGCTGCCGCGGGTGAAACTTCGGGCACGCAAGCTGCAACGTACGAGGTCGTGCTAATGTCCGCCGCATCTGTGGTGAGCTTCCAACCGAGGAGCAATCGTGACTGAACTGGTGAAAACCCTCGATGGATGGATCTGGAGTTCCGCGCTCATTTATCTGTGCCTCGGCGCCGGTCTCTACTTTTCGATCCGCACACGATTCATGCAGGTGCGCGGTTTTTTTGAAATGATCCGTTTGGCGGCAGTCGGCAAAACCTCTTCCGCGGGCGTGTCTTCCTTCCAGGCTCTTGCCATGTCGCTGTCGGGCCGTATTGGCGTCGGCAACATTGCAGGCATCGCAACGGCGATTGCCGCTGGCGGACCCGGCTCGATCTTCTGGATGTGGGTGATGGCGCTGCTCGGCGCTTCGACTTCTTATATCGAATGCACGCTCGCGCAGATCTTCAAACAGAAGGACGATCACGGCCAGTATCGCGGCGGTCCGGCGTACTACATCGAAAAGGCCATGGGCCAGCGCTGGTACGCGATCGCATTCGCGATCTCGACGATCATTGGCACCGGTCTGCTGCTTCCGACCGTTCAGTCTTATGAGATTGCCAACAGCCTGACGAACGCATGGACCGTTCCAACGTGGGCCACTGCAGTCGGCGCTGCAATCCTGCTGGGCACGATCATCTTTGGCGGTGTGCGTCGCATCGCCACCTTCGCTGAGATCGTCGTTCCATTCATGGGCATCGCCTACATGCTCATGGCCGTGGTGATCATGGTCATCAACGCTGAGAAAGTGCCCACGATGTTCGCGTTGATCATCGACAACGCATTCAATCCAAACGCTGCGTTCGGCGCGATCATCGGGCTCGCAGTGCAATGGGGCGTGAAGCGCGGCATCTATGCGAACGAAGCCGGACAAGGTACCGGCCCTCACTCCGCTGCTGCGGCAGAAGTCTCGCACCCCGCGAAGCAAGGCTTTGTGCAGGCGTTCTCGATCTACTTCGACACGGCGATCATCTGCACCTCCACCGCCTTCATCATTCTCTGCACGGGCAAGTACAACGTGATGAATCCGAATACAGGTGCGGTCCTGGCTGAAAATCTGCCACGCGTTGCGGATGCCACCGGTGCGTTGGTTCCCGCACCTGCGGGTTCGGGTTACACGCAGGCCGCCATCGAATCCGTCTTCCCTGGCCTCGGTGCCAGCTTCGTCGCACTCGCGATCATGTTCTTCGCGTTCACGACCATCGTCGCGTACTACTACATGGCGGAGACCAATCTCGAATACATCGCGCGTAACAAGGCACCGTCCTGGTTGATCCTGCTGCTGAAGGTGGTGTTCATGGCAGCCGTTGCCTTCGGTGCCGTGTGGAGTGCAGAAGGCGTCTGGGCGCTGGGCAGTGTCGGCGTCGGCATCATGGCCTGGCTCAATATCGTTGCGATCCTCATCGTGCAGAAGCCCGCGCTGCTAGCGCTGAAGGACTATGAAGCGCAGCGGAAAGCAGGACTCGATCCGGTGTTCGATCCTGACAAGCTCGGCATCAAGAATGCGGAA
>JBJMWN010000337.1:0-5709 GCA_045810085.1 Povalibacter sp.
AAGCCCGGCGCCCCAGGATTGTACGTCTCGCACGGCACGCTCCAGCTGGTCTTTGCTGGGCGGCAGCCCCGCCGATTGAAGTCGCGAGATGATGGGTCTTAACAGCTCACGAGTAGGAAGGCTTTCTCTGTAATGCTCGAGCAATACGAATTCGTCGCGCGTGAGCAGTTGCTGCAGCAGAGTGTCCGTCTCTTCGAGGAGCATCGAATCTGATGCTGATTGCCAATGGCTTATTGATGGTTCTGATGTCGAGATCCATCCTGTCGAGAGCAACTTCCGTCGCGCTATGAGTTGAGAAAGTGAGTCGACCGTTTCTGGATTGGCACGTAGATCTTCAAACAAGGTCTTGTACGAGCTTCGCACCTCGGCCACAGTCTCGCCCGCAAATTGTCGAAGCCTCTTCGTGCACTCCGAAGTGTCCGCGGTGACCTCCTGTTTGGAAGTGCTCTCCACAACTTCGTCACTGGAGACTTCACAGTACGCAACGCGAGAATTCGTCTCCGGCTCGGCGGCGCAGGCCATCGAAATGCACAATAAAACACCTGTGTGCACCCAATCGCTGTTCATGTGATCTGACCCCTAGCGGGCCCTCTTGTCCAAGTCGCTCGCCAAGCGGTGCAACTTGTGAAAGTGGTCATTCACCATCTCTGTTCTCTCTGACTCTCGATCTTCAGTTCGAAACCACTCGCGCTGTCGCCGAGGTGAGCTGCAACGGCGAATCAAAGTCGCTGAGGTAGAGCAGTTTGTCAGGCGCGAGTGCATTCACCAGGGCCAGGCGCGCGTGTGCGGGTGCCGAAGTTCCCGGTGGACCCTCGGCCATCACGGCCACTCCGCGATCAAAGCCGCTCACTTCCATCAGTCGAGCGGCCTGCATCGGTGTACCGACCTGCACAGTAGTGCCGAACGAACCTCGCGTCGTGACTGCCAGCACCGGATAGCCGGCAGCACCAACGAACTGTTGCACGAGAACGATGTTGCCGGTGGAGTCATACCAGGCTGTGCCGCCGACGGCGACGAGCGTGCTCGAGCTGCCCGCTGCGAGCGCCTGTTCGTAGATCTGGCCAGCCTTCGAATACAACACTGCGGCATCGTCCGGGCGCAGTCCCACAACCTGTGCGCCGCCTGAGGCGACCTCGTGCGCGTCCGGCGTCGAAGAGACATTCGCCACATAAACTTTGGAGGCGCCTCCCGGCGATTGGACTGTCGTGTAGCCGACGCGTCCGCCTAAAGACCCGCCGATGGTGCCGCCGGGCAGTGTGAGTGTGCTTTCCGTGATGGATTCGCCAAACGCGAGCGTGTGATTCACCTGCACTTCGGTTTGCAGTTGGCGCGCATCCACAAAGAACAGACCCACTTTGCCGTGCCGATTGGCCTGCACGAGAATCGCGGCCTGGTCCGGTGAAATCGAATAGGCGACTACATCATCCGCCGTCCCGGGTTCGCTGATTGCAGAGACAGGTACCGCAGCAGAGGGACTGGCCGGGGTCACCGTGTACAGCGTTCTGCCAGTGCCAGCGACGTTGGAGGCGAGGAAGTAGAGGTTCTTCGAATCGCGGGAGAAGCGCAGACGACTTGCCATGAGCGTATCGGCCGGGCTGACCTTCGTCAGCGTCGCCGGGCTTGCAACGTTGAGCACGTAGACACCGTCCGCGTTGCTGACGCGCGCAATCAAGGCGATCCATTTGCCATTCGGACTCACGATGAACTGGTCCTGGTTGTTCGAGTCGAGTGGCAGTGTCGCGCCGGCAGGCAATGGCACCACTTCTTTCTGGTTGGTCGCACCCGTGCGCACGAATGACAGATCCACCTTCGATGGTGTCGTTTGATCTTCGCGGCGGTAAACGATCGTCGATGCGTTCTCTGATGTAGCGAATCCGCGCAGACGCATGCTGCCTTCAGTTGCACTGGTGACTGCGGTGGCGTCGGTCACGAAGTTGCTCATGAAAACTTCAGTGGAGCCGTTCGCCGTCTGATCGCCTGCGAAGACGACACGAAATGGTTCCGTGCCGACGAAGACGGCTGCAGTTGCGTCAGCTGAGGCGCCGCTGGAATCAGTGACGCGATACTTGAAGCGTGTCACGCCTTTGAAGTCACCAGGCAGAGCGCTGATGCTCACGGTCGAATCGGGATTAACCGTGGCTGTGCCGACGAAAGGCGCCTCGACGATCGTGGTGGTCAACGTATCTGCATCTGCATCCGTATCATTCGCCAGCAGGTTGATGCTCGCGAGTGCCGTTCCATCGGCGCGCATTACATCGTTCTTTGCTACGGGCGGGCTATTCGGATGCACGTTGATGGTCACGGTGCCCATGACCGTGTTGCCACCTGTGTCGGTCACCTGCACTCGGAATGAGTCGTCGCCGGTAAACGCTGGCGTCGGGCGATAAACAAAAGCGCCTGAAGTGCTGAAGCTGACGAGCGTGCCGTTCGTAGGATTCGCTGCAACCGCGAAGGTCAGTGCTTCGCCGGTAGGATCGGTCGCGGTGACCTGGCCGGAGATGTCTGTGCTCTCTTTAGTCGACAGGGCCAGCGCACTGACCACTGGCGGCTCATCAGGTGGAGGTGGAGGCGGAGGGGGAGCGGGCGGCGGTGTAGTCGGAGGCGGTGTAGTCGGCGTGTGGTTGCCACCGCCTCCGCCACACGCTGAAAGCGTCAGAATCAGGATCGCTGCCAGCGCGCCGTGAATCGATGTCCGGTTCGCGGTGTTGCGCATATTCCCCTCCCATCGCACCACTCGTCAGGTGTCGAAGATAGCAAGCAAATCGTCGGGCCCGAGTCCGTAGAACCCCGGCACAGGCACGACAGTTCCTGCATTTCTGCTGCATGGCTGCGTACCTTGTGGATTTGGGCGCAACGGCCGAAGTTCGCGTCAGCACCGAAATGCGGTACTCAGCCAGCAAGCAACGTCATCTGGTTCATGTACGCGCGTGAATTGCGCATCGAGCGCTAACACTCCGAGTCGCCTCGCTGTTCCCCGCGGCGTGGCTGTTGAAGCGTGGCGAATTCTCACTGCGATTGCGTACAGCGCTACCTTTCAAGCTGACTGGCAAATCCGCGATCGCGATCCGGCACGAAGAATTCGCTGCGAGACATGCCTGCGACATCTGCGAAATCTTCGGTGATCGTTCAACCGCAACTTTGCGTGCGACAACGTGGCGCAGCACTTGAATGAGCACAACTCAAACGGACGATCGACCAGTGCCTCTCGTCTGCAACGCTGGCTTCGAACAGGATGTGATGCTGAGAATGCTCGCCAGCACAAGTGCGAGCTCTTTCAAGTAGACAAGTCAACGACGGTGCGTCTTATGAGTCTCACGCAGAACATTACGAAGAATTTAACGGAACAGGTATCAGATGAGCACGTTGGTTTAACGCCAAGTGAATGTCACTTCCTCTTGCCATCCCGCGGAGAAATCTCATGAACCTCTCTGATATGTGTGGCGCGAAGCTACCCGCTCTCGTTCGTTTTGCGTTCGCGGCGTTGATGTTGACCGGCGCTGCTGCCTCTGCCCAATCCCAGACTTGGCAAGATCAAGTCAATGCGATCATCGGTTGGGAAGGACAGCAGATGCCCGATGACGTGCTGCGATTCACGTTGACGCCGAAGCTCAACCCCGTGGTGCGGGGCGTGCCGGTGTTTGCGAACCTTGTGCTGGATGGTTACGCGGCGTTCCATCCCGAAGGTGCGGCGGCGTTGATGGCGGCAGAGGTCGTCGTTCCTGACTACCGCGTCGATGCGGTCGTCACTGCGGCACAAGCGCAGGGCATTACCGTCTCTGCCGTCCATAACCATGTTCTGCGTGAAAGACCTCGCATGATGTTCATTCACATGAACGCGTTCGGCGATCCGGCGACACTGGCTCAGGGTTTGATGCAGGCGATCGGAGCGGCCGGTTTGCCGCTGCATCACAAGGACGATCAGGAGTCAGACGATGTGGCCACCGGTCTGAACGAGGACGCGCTTGAATCCATCATGAAGGCGGACAGTACCGCTGTGGACCACGTGCTCGAGTTTTCATTCGATCGTCCAGAGTCATTCACGCTGGAAGGACACATGTTTCCGCCAGCCATGGGTGCGGAATCGGAAGTTCATTTCCAGAGTTTGGGAGGAGATCGTGCGGCGGAGGTTGCGGAGATCGCGCTGCTCGCGGATGAAGTCCCCAGAGCAATTCAAACTCTGAAGGATCAGCATCAGCATGTGGAGGTCACAGCCCTGCACAATCATTTCCTCATGGAGGAACCGCGTCTGTTCTTCCTGCACAGTTGGGGAGTTGGCGACCAGCAGGTGCTTGCGCGAACGTTGCGAGCCGTGCTTGATCAGACGCCTCAACAGTGACGCAGATCATCAGCCGAAGACTGTGTGAGGTGATCTACGAGCTGAACTGTGGTGCCGGGCTGGGCTTCGGGGTTGTTCAAGCTATGTATCCGTAACCGCCGAAGCCCGCCTGGCACCGAAACGCGACCCTTGCACGAGTGATGCGCGAACCGCTCCGGGCCGGCGGCTGTCTTTACATCGAGAGTCTATTGATCGCGTCCGTCACTCGCCGCAAGCATTCTGCGTTTGCGCCCGCATTGGCGTTGAAACGCGGCATGTTCTCCTCATCGGCAATCAGCAGCTGTCGCAGCTGGTCTTTCCATTGCGTGAGAATCGCGCGCTTCTGCAGCGAGGAAAGAGACGAAGCCGAAGCGAGCGTCTCGGGTGAAACGAATACGACGTTTGGGTTTTTCATCGCCTGTTGCATGTTCATATTCAGATCTCTCAGTTTGTTGCCAGTCGCACGCATTTCTCGAGTGCTCTCATCAATGAAGCTCCTGGGCACGTTGCGGTCTTGCCGTAGGTGCCGGATCCGCAGCGATAGCGCCCGCACGCTGTCGAGCACGACGAGCTGCGATTGGCGAGACGAGAAGCACGTCATGCTGCCCACCTCGCAGAATGTCGTTCGACACACTCCCGATGAAGAATCTCTTCAACTCCGGGAAGCGACTGCTGCCAACAACAATCAGTTGAGATCCGGTGCGTTCCGCAATCTGCTCAATCGCGTGAGTTGCGGACACTTGCGGAGCGAAGACATTGAATTGAGCTGGATCCAGCCCGACGTTCGATAGTTGAACGTTGATCTCGTCCGCCGCCACTTGGCGCATCAATCGCTGATACTTCCTGAGCTCCGTTCGCGTTGTTCCCGCCATGTAGAGCATTGCGTTACGCGTGTGCTCGAGTGCGTGAACCACAGCGGGTTTAGAGCGCCGGAGCAGACCGAGTTCCTTCGTCACGCCCGCGATGCCGGCGGACATGCGCGAGAGATCGGAGGTCAGCAGCACATTCTGATACGTCTCTGTGGTCTCCAGGTTGACCACGAGCACGGGTCGTCCCGCCCTGCGTGCGATGCGCTCCGCGCTTGTCCCGCGAACGCTCTCTCCGAAGCGTCGACGATAGGGCCCGATCACGATCAGATCGGCGTCCCACTCGATCGCAGCATCCGCAATGGTTCGATGTGGCTGCCCTGACCGGACGGAAATGTGCTCACTGCTAAGCCCGAGATCGCGAGCGCTCGCATCAAGGACCGTGTAAGCCAGCGCACCGCGACGACGGACCGTGCGCATCGGTGTTCCAAAATCGACTACATGCAGCAACAGCAGCTGCGCACCGAGTTCACGCGCAATTGCGTGCGCGCGCCCCACCGTCGCATCTGTTCGGGATAGAGCTCTGGT
>JBJMWN010000338.1:0-5973 GCA_045810085.1 Povalibacter sp.
GAATCACCTTCCGGATCACTATTACATTCTCGAAGTCAGCGCGGATCTGCGCGCACGACAGCGTGCAACGCTTGAACAACGTGTGCCACAACTGCTCGCACGCGTGCAATGGCTCGATCAATTGCCAGAATCGATGCGCGGCGTCGTGCTCGCGAACGAAGTGTTGGATGCATTGCCGGTCCAGCGTTTTCGCATCCGTGGCACGCAAGTGAATGCGATGGGTGTGACCTGGCAGCTCGGTCGGCTCGACTGGTCAGAAGTGCACGCCGATCCCGAACTGGAAGCCGCGGTACGTGCGATCGAAACGGAAAACGGCGAGTCCTTTCCCGATGGCTACTTGTCAGAGCTCAACTTGCGTCTGGGTTCCTGGATCGCGGGTATCGGTGGCGTGTTGAAGGAAGGCGTCGCGCTTTTCATCGACTACGGACTGTCGCAGCGCGAGTACTACCGACGTGAACGTCGCGAAGGCACATTGCTGTGTCACTACCGACATCGCTTCCACGACAACCCATTGATCAACGTTGGCGTGCAGGACATCGGTGCGTGGGTCGATTTCACGGCTCTTGCAAACGTTGCCGTCGATGCCGGCCTTCACGTTGCGGGCTTCACCACACAAGCGCATTTCCTGATCGGCGCGGGCATCGAACATTTTATGGCGGATATCGCAACACGCGCCGTTACTGAACGCGTGCAGCTCGCGCGGCAAGCGATGGTGCTGACATTGCCAGGCGAAATGGGCGAACGCTTCAAGGTCATCGGCCTTGCGGCGAACTACGATCATCCTTTGCGCGGCTTCGCCGTTCGCGATCTGTTGCGATCGCTTTGACAGTCTCTGCTGTCTAGCGCGATTGCGGCTTGCTGACTTCCATCCACCAGTTCGAGCCGGCCTGCACTTTGTGATCGGCAGCGTAGTTGCCTTGATTGATCGCGACGGCAACGTTCAGAAGGCTGTTGATGTAAACCAGCGGTTGGCCCACAGGCACATCGCCGAAAGTTCGTTGATACGGTGCAGTGAGTTCATCGACCAGTTCGTTGTCACGATAAATGCGGATGCTCACGGGTTCGCCGAAGCGAATGCCCAGCGATTCGAACATCGCTTGCGGGATGTTGCTCCACACGTTTCCATACGCCACGTCGAGCACCGGGATGCCGCCAGAAATCTTGTCGCCTTCGCGAGTGGCATGTCGATATTGAAACGAGACCAGCGCCGAGTTCGCGAGTCTCGGCCCCACTTGTTCGAACGTGATCACACCGGCTGCCAAACGTGCGCCGGTATATGCGAACACATCGCGACCGTGAAACGTGTATGACTTTTCAGATCCCGGACGACGATTCACCTTCTCATCAATGAGTCGTATTTCCTCGATGCCATCGCGCTCCGCGACCAACGTGAACAGTCCATTGTTAGGTCCGACGAAATAGTGACCGTTCCTGGTTTTCACAACGACAGACTGCCGAGCCGTGCCGACACCGGGATCGATGACACACACGAATACCGTATCGCGCGGCCAGAATTCCTCCGTCTGGAACAATCGATACGCGCCGTCTTCGATATCGGGAATTTCGTGGCTCAGGTCTGCGATCACCAGATCCTGCGAGACACCGTACGACACGCCTTTCATCGCGGCGACCGCACCGTCGCGAGTTCCAAAGTCCGTCATGAAGACCAGCGGTGCACGCGCCCAGGCGAAAGCGGGCAGCAGCAGAGCGAGAGCCGCCAGTCGGACGAATGGATTCATGATGGATCTTGGTTCTTTGATATTGAGGCGAGTTGCGTGAGCCGTTGTTTGCGCATATGGCCCGCAATCTGCTCGCCGCTGAGATGAGGCATGACTTGCGGATCGGGACGTGCGCTGGCGGCGGCATCACGAGCGCGCCTCAGATAGTCGGACTGCGAGTAGTCGCGATTCTCGAGTCCCTTGCGACCGCGAGCGTCGGCTTCACATGCCAGTACATACTGTTCGAAGCGCTCTGGCCTGCGAAAAGCATCAAGGTGCTCGAACAGCTCGAGCAACGTCGAGGGTCGCAATTCAAGCGCTTTATGCGCGAGCAAATGATAGCGACCGACCAGCACCGCAATTTCGCGATAGGCAGTGGGCACGCGCAATCGAGCACACAGCTGCTCGATGAGTGCGACACTGCGATGCTCATGCGCGATATGCCGGGGCCATTCTTCCGGCGGTGTCGTTGCCTTGCCCAGGTCGTGTACGAGCGCGGCAAAGCGCACCACGGGATCGACGCTCAATCGTGTGGCTTGCTGCAACACCATCATGGTGTGAACACCTGAATCGATTTCAGGATGCCATTGCTCAGGTTGCGGCACGCCGAACAGTGCATCCACTTCAGGGAAGATCACTCGCAACGCATCCGCATCCCGCAGCACTTCGAAATATTTCCACGGCGCCGGCTGCTGGAGCGCACGTTGCGTTTCCTGCCACACGCGTTCAGGGACCAGCGCATCGAGCTCACCTCGAGCTGCGATCTCGCGCATCAATGCAATCGTCTCTTCCGCGACGCTGAAACCCAGCATGGCAAAGCGTGAGGCGAATCTCGCAGCCCGCAGGACCCGAACAGGATCTTCAACGAACGCGTTCGAGACATGGCGCAGAACGCGCGCTTGCAGATCTTCCTGCCCGTGAAAGGGATCGATCAGCTCACCGGTCTCGATATCTTTCGCCATCGCGTTGATGGTGAGATCGCGCCGTTCGAGATCCTCTTCCAGCGTGACGTCAGTCGAGAACTGGGTTTCGAATCCTCGATAACCCGGACCCGTCTTGCGCTCGGTGCGCGCAAGCGCGTACTCCTCTCCGGTCTTGGGATGCAGGAAAACTGGAAAGTCTTTGCCGACCGGCTTGTAACCCGCATCAATCAGTTCTTCCGGGCGCGCGCCTACCACGACCCAGTCGCGCTCTTTCACTGGCAATCCCAGCAGCTCATCGCGGACGGCACCGCCGACCAGATAAATCTTCATGCTCGAATTGTAGCGGAGCGGGCGAACCGAGAGCCGCAAAGACCGAAAGCAGACGCGCCAGTGATCGCTACAGCGGGTGCGGCTTCAGCCTGTGGGTTGGGATCTACTGTGGGTTCGGCTTTAGCCGAACGTGATCCGACGTCCGACTAAAGTCGGACCCACAGTGGAAGAGGGCAGCAGCAGATCACCGCCCTTGCCGGAGGCTTCTCAATCAATGTGCGTTCGGCTTTAGCCGAACAAAATCTTCATCCGGCAATCGCCTGATCCAAAGACATTCCCGACTTTGACGCGCCCACCTCATCAAGCATCATGGTCGGCAATGCAAAAGCTTGCCGCCTGTCTCTCCACACTCTTCAGATCGATGTTCCTGCTGCTGAGCGCGAGCTCGCTCAGTGGCTGCTATCTCATTCAGGCAGCGACGGGGCAGATGCAGATCGTGTCCAAGCGTCAGCCGATTGCCGAGGTGATCCGCGATCCCGCAACGTCCGAGAAACTCAAGGCGCGTCTCGAGTACGTGACCGCAGCGCGCGATTTTGCTTCGCATGAGCTCGGGCTCCCTGACAACGAGAGCTATCGCAGTTACGCGGACGTCGGCCGTCCCTATGTGGTGTGGAACGTGTTCGCCACACCTGAGTTTTCGGTCGAGCCGCGACGCTGGTGTTTTCCAATCGCCGGTTGCGTCGTGTATCGGGGCTACTTCAAAGAATCCAGTGCTGAGCGCTACGCGCTGCGCATGCGTTCGCGCGGCGACGATGCAATGGTGGGTGGTGTGGCTGCGTACTCCACGCTCGGTCACTTCCGCGATCCGATTCTGAACACCATGATCAGCTGGAGCGATGCCCAACTCGCATCGACACTGTTCCACGAGCTCGCTCATCAAGTCGTCTACGTGCCCGGCGATTCTGAATTCAACGAAGCGTTCGCAACCGCGGTGGAGGAGGCGGGACTCACGCGGTGGCTGACGGCGAACGGGCGCGAGAAGGAGCTGCAACTGTGGCACGCGATCCGCCAACGTCAGGAACAGTTCATCGACTTGCTTCTCAACACACGTTCGCAACTGCAGGAACTGTACGCGTCAAAGATTCCGGAAGAGGAAATGCGGGCGCGCAAACAGGAAACACTCGGTCGCCTCAAGTTCGAATACTCGAAATTGCGCGCGCAGTGGAATGGCTACTCCGGTTACGACTGGTGGTTCGAGCGCGCACTAGGCAATGCGCATCTGGTTTCCGCTGCGACCTACCACGGCTGCATGCCGGGCTTCGAACGTTTGCTCAACTCGGTGAACGGTGACCTGCCCAAGTTCTACGACGAAGTCCGTCGCGTCTCCAAACTGCCGAAAGCCGAGCGCGCTCGCATGCTGTGCGAAGAGCTGAAGCCGGATGCGGAGCAGCCGAATGCAGCGCAAGGCGCGGAGTCTGGCAGTTGAGAAGCGCAGAAGCAGAGAAGCAGAGAAGCAGAGAAGCAGAAGAGCAGAGAAGCAGAGAAGCAGAAGAGCAGAGAAGCAGAAGAGCAGAGAAGCAGAGAAGAGCACGATCCGCGCGCTGCTTCGGCTCTTGTCCTTGTGGGTTCGGCTTTAGCCGAACGATTTGACGTCCGACTAAAGTCGGACCCACACACTTGAAGTCCGACTGAAGTCGGACCACCAGGCGGACGCACACTCTCAGCGGGCCACTGACCACTCATCATCGATGGACCATGCCGAATGCCAGAACGGATAATCGCCGATGTGGCTCACGATGCCTGCTCGAACAGGATTTTGAAGAATGTAACTGGCCGCATCGGTCAGAGACTCATCGGAACGAAGTGCACGTTCGTGGAATCCGCATTGCCAGACTTTGCTCGGTTCCGATGCTGCTCGTAGCGCATGCGCAGACCGACCCTTGAAGCGACGGACCACTTCCGACAGCGACAAGAACAGTCCCAGGCGAAACAGCCAATGAACATGGTCGGGCATCACCACGAGTGCAAGCGTCTGCGAATGCCGTGCTTTGTCGAGAACGCGGATGACGTTGATGGCAGTTCGTGCCGCAGCGATCTCGGTGAACAGCGGATATCGATCCGCGGTTGCTGTCGTCACGCAATAGCACTGGCCGGGAGTGGACACTCGACCTTGCAACAGTGACTCGTAGGGCATGGCAGCAGCTCGCGGATTTGGTGGGCGCGAGGAATGCTGGCCGAGTGCGATGTGCCTTCGGCACTGAATTTCGCTGCGATCCGTGGAGTATTGCGAGCAGCAAAGCGACTTCCCCTGTGGGTTCGGCTTTAGCCGAACGGATTCTGAAGTCCGAGTAAAGCCGGACCCACAGAAGAAAAGGCCAGTCGGATCCACAAGCAGGAAGGTCACAGCGCTTTGCCTTGTTGGCTCGGGCTCATTGTGGGTTCGGCTTAGCCGAATCAACTCTGATGTCCGACTGAAGTCGGACCCACACAGTGAGGAGAACATGGGGCCCACATTCGGAGGCGCGACATCGAACCCTCAGAACCTCCTCTGTGGGTTCGGCTTTAGCCGAATATTCTTCTCATGCTGAGGATCACCGAAGCCCAAAACAAAAAAGCCCGACCGACGCTGCGCGTCGGCCGGGCTTTTCTTCGATCTTTTGCTATCGCTTACTGGCTTACCGGGAACACCAACGTCGCGTTACCACGGCGGATCGTGACGGTGAACGCGGTGGCATCCTTCACGGCCGCACGCAGTTGCTCCATGTTCTGGATGCGTTGACGGCCGATTGCGACGATCACGTCATTGGCACGGAAGCCGTTGTTCGCTGCAGGGCTGCCTTCTGCGACTGTTTGGATCGTCACGCCGCCACCACCACCCGCACTGCTCAGCGCAGCGCCTTCGAAAGCTGGATGGAGTTCAGCAGCACCTTGAGCCGATGCATCGTCGCGCTCGGAAATGACTGCCGTGACGCGTCGTGGTTGACCATCGCGAGTCAGGCCGATCTCGACCTTGTCACCGATGCGTTGCAAGCCGATTAAGTTGCGAGTCTCCGATGAGTTCG
>JBJMWN010000339.1:0-3325 GCA_045810085.1 Povalibacter sp.
GGTCAGCAACTTCAGTACTCGAACGAGTGCTGAACCCGAGATTGCCTACTCGACGTTCCTGGAGGAACTGAAGGACGGCAGCGTCGACGAAGTAGTCTTCAAAGGCGACCAGCTCAAAGGTGCTCGCAAGAATGGCGAACGGTTCGTCACCAATAATCCCGAAACCGACAACTCGGCCCTGATCGGCGAGCTGCGCAAGGCTGGCATCAAGTTCAGCAAGACACCGCCTGAGCGGCAGTCGCTTCTCACTCAGCTCCTGATCTCTTCGTTCCCAATCCTTCTGCTGATCGCAGTCTGGGTCTACTTCATGCGTCAGATGCAGGGTGGAGCCGGCGGTCGCGGCGCCATGTCGTTCGGCAAAAGCCGGGCTCGACTGCTGGGCGAAGATCAGGTGCAGGTCACGTTTGCCGATGTGGCTGGCGTGGACGAGGCCAAAGAAGAAGTGGTGGAGATCGTCGAATTCCTCAAGGACCCGGCAAAGTTCCAGCGTCTCGGCGGCAAGATTCCCCGCGGCGTGCTGATGGTCGGATCGCCCGGTACCGGCAAGACGCTGTTGGCCAGAGCTATTGCTGGCGAAGCGAAAGTCCCGTTCTTCACGATTTCCGGTTCGGACTTCGTCGAGATGTTCGTGGGTGTTGGCGCGTCTCGTGTTCGTGACATGTTCGAACAGGCGAAGAAGCATGCGCCCTGCATTATCTTCATCGACGAAATCGATGCGGTGGGTCGTCATCGGGGCGCCGGGCTGGGTGGCGGACACGATGAACGCGAACAGACACTGAACCAGTTGCTGGTGGAGATGGACGGTTTCGAAGGCACCGAGGGTGTCATCGTGATCGCCGCCACCAACCGTCCTGACGTTCTCGATCCGGCCCTGTTGCGTCCCGGCCGCTTCGACCGACAGGTCGTGGTGCCGCTGCCCGACGTTCGTGGTCGCGAGCAGATTCTCAAAGTTCATATGCGCAAATTGCCGCTCGCCGAGGATGTGCGTCCGCAAATCATTGCCCGCGGCACGCCAGGCTTCTCAGGTGCGGATCTTGCGAACCTTGTGAACGAGGCGGCGTTGTTCGCGGCTCGCGCGAATCGTCGGACAGTATCGATGGACGAGTTCGAGCGCGCCAAAGACAAGATCATGATGGGTGCCGAGCGCCGCTCCATGGTCATGGACGAGCAGGAGAAGAAGCTCACTGCTTATCACGAGGCTGGCCACGCGATCATCGGTCTGTCAGTTCCCGAGCACGATCCTGTTTACAAGGTCACCATCATTCCTCGTGGCCGCGCCTTGGGCGTGACCATGTTCCTGCCGGAGTCAGACCGCTACAGCACCAGCAAGCGTCGCCTTGAGAGCCGCATTGCGACCCTGTTCGGCGGACGACTGGCTGAGGAAATCATCTTTGGACCGGAGTCGGTGACGACGGGTGCTTCCAACGACATCGAGCGTGCGACTGAAATCGCTCGCAACATGGTCACTCGTTGGGGTCTGTCGGATCGCCTCGGCCCACTCACCTACACCGAGGAGTCTGGTGAGGTGTTCCTTGGTCGCTCGGTGACGCAGCACAAGCAGGTTTCGGATGTGACGGCGCACACGATCGATGAGGAAGTGCGTAGCCTGATCGATTCGAACTACAACCGAGCCAAAACCATCCTCGTGGGCCACACGGACAAGTTGCACAAGATGGCTGAAGCGCTGATCAAGTACGAAACGATCGACGAATCGCAGATTGCCGACATCATGCAGGGCCGTGAGCCCCAGCCGCCGGCCGGCTGGGACGACAATGCACCCACGATCGGTGGCGGCAAGAATCGCGATCGCGGCGAACCTTCGGAAACGCCGATCGGCAAGCCTGCCAGTCAGCACTGATCGCGTACTCGCAACTTCTCAAGCACTTCGATGCCGGCCTTGTGCCGGCATCGTCGTTTCTGGCTGTCGCACATCGCTCTTGGCCTGTAGCCTTGCGACATGTTTCTTCAGTGTGGTCCGCATCGACTCGACCTGGCCTCGCCCGTAGTCATGGGCGTGCTCAACGTCACCCCAGATTCGTTCTCCGATGGCGGGAGTTATGCGAGCGTCGACCGGGCTATTAGCCATGGCCTCTCGATGCTGCAAGCGGGTGCCGCAATCATCGATGTAGGCGGGGAGTCCACGCGGCCCGGTGCGGAAGACGTGAGCGAGGAACAGGAGATTCAGCGAGTCGTTCCCGTGGTCAAAGCGTTGGTCTCTGAATCGCGCGCCGTCATTTCGGTTGATACCAGCAAGCCAGGCGTCATCCGTGCTGCCGTGCAAGCTGGCGCTACTTTGATCAACGACGTGCGTGCGCTGCGAGAACCGGATGCACTTGAGGCGGTAGCGGAGTCGAACGCGGGTGTGTGTCTCATGCACATGCTCGGCGAGCCGCGAACCATGCAGGCCAATCCGGTTTATGTCGATGTCGTCGCGGAGGTGCGTGAGTTTCTGAAAGAACGAGTTCGAATTTGCGAGGCGAATGGCATCGCTGTTGAGCGGATCGCGATCGATCCAGGAATCGGTTTCGGCAAGCGTGTCGAGCACAATCTGCAATTGTTTTCCGCCATTCCTGAACTGACTCGATTACAGCGACCGGTACTCATCGGGGTCTCACGGAAATCCATGTTTGCGACCATGTTGGGAAAGAAAGTGGATGAGCGACTTTCAGGCAGTATCGCGATGGCGACTGCAGCAGCGCTTGCCGGAGCCAGCATCCTGCGCGTGCATGATGTTGCAGAAACTATTGATGCCATAAAGATCGTGACGGCACTGAAACAAACGAACTATCGAATACTGTAAGCAGTCCGCAGACGGACCCACTATGAGAACGAAGGAGAGATCTGAGTGAGCCGCAAGTACTTCGGCACGGATGGGGTTCGCGGTCGAGTGGGTGATCACCCCATGACCGTAGAGTTTACGTTGCGCCTCGCGAGCGCTGCTGCGCGCGTGCTTGCGCCGAAAGGCGGAACAGTGCTGGTCGGCAAAGACACGCGGCTGTCCGGCTACATGTTCGAAGCCGCACTGGAAGCAGGCTTTGTAGCGTGCGGCGTCAACGTCATTTTGATGGGCCCATTGCCGACGCCAGCGATCGCATATCTCACCAAGCATTTTGAGTGTGACTTCGGTGTCGTGATAAGCGCGTCGCACAATCTGTACGAGGACAATGGCATCAAGTTCTTCGGTCGCGATGGCGGCAAGCTGACAGACGAGGTGGAAGCTCAGATCGAGTCTTTCCTGGACACTACGCCGGTCACGCGCTCATCTGGCGAACTCGGGAAAGCAACGCGTATGGATAAGTTGCGCGTTAAGTATCAGGAGTTCTGC
>JBJMWN010000340.1:0-2660 GCA_045810085.1 Povalibacter sp.
TGGGAAGGCGCGATTCCGGAAGTAACGACAGCGGTTTGTCGGGCCGACTCTATTCCATGATCGCGCAGGAAATGGCGGACTCTGGAAATCGCGGTCGTGTGCTCTGGATTCTCGCATCGTCACGGCCCGATCTGATCGAAGTCGATCTGAAACGTCCCGGTCGCGTGGACGTCAAAGTACCGTTGATGCCAACGGCCACCCAGGCTGAGAGTGCGGCGTTGATCGGTGCGCTTGCACGTCGCTATGGCTTGTCGATTGAAGCGGCGGATCTGATGCGACTGGAATCGATGATGCCCACGCTTCTCACGCCAGGTGCTGCCGAAGCACTCGCTGTGAAGGCGTATCGGCATTCGCGCACCGAGAAGGTGTCGCCCGCGGCCGCACTGGAAGCGTGTCTGGTGGATTATCAAAACCCGGTACCCGCCGATGTGATGGAGTTTCAGATGCGCATTGCCGCGCGTGAAGCAACGGATGTTGCCTTCATTCCTCCGGCATTCCGCAAGTTCGTGGCGAGCTCATCCAGCACATCGCCATGAACGCCCGACGCTCGTACATCGGGGCTGCGTTCAACGCGCGACCCTTTGGTATGCCGATTCCACCGAACTGGTTCGGCGTGGCGGGCTTCGTGTTGGTCGGCGCGCTATTGAATCCCGCGTTCTGGTTGATTGGCGCCGGCGTCGAAGGATTGTATCTGTGGGCGTTGTCTCGCAACCCGCGCTTTCGAGCGACCGTTGATGCCGAAGGTGGCAAGCAAACCTGGGACTCACGCTACGGCTCACTGATTTCCACGCTCGACAACGCTTCGCGTCAGCTGCAGGACAGTATCGAACATCAAGCCGCCGAGATCGTCGAGTTGCTGGCGCGCACCGGTGCAACAGAATCACAGATCAGCGATGTGCGGCAGATGGCATGGTTGCATTTGAAATTGCTGGCCGCACGCGCATCCATTCTTGAAGTGATCGAATCGGCCGATCGCGAGAAACGAAATCTCGAAGAGCAGGAACGGCGCGTGATCGAACGACTCTCCGGCACCGATGTGAGCGACGAACTTCGGCGCAGTCTCGAGCAGCAATTGAGCGTCATCCGATCGCGTCGTGAAGCCCATGCCGATGCACAGCGACGCTGCGAGTTGGTGGAAGCAGAACTCGAACGTCTGCGTCAGCAAGTCTCTCTCGTTCGCGAGCAAGCCTTGCTGGCGACGGATGAACACAGCGTCGCCTCATCGCTCGATGCTCTTTCTGCTTCGTTGAACGAAGCCAATCGCTGGCTGAAAGATCAGCGCGAGTTGTTTGCCGGGCTCGATGACCTGACGGATGAACCGCCGCCGGCAGAATTGCTGTTGCCCAAGAACAAGACACAGCGACGCGACAAGGTGTCGCAATGATCAAGCATGGGGTCTATGACGAGCATCACAGGAGAACGCTCATGAATCTGCATCGACGACACACGGCACGTGGCTCTGCTGCGGGCAATGTGATCACGTTGCTGTTGTTTGTAGGCCTGATAGCGCTGGGTGCGTATCTGCTGCTCGGCAAGAAGGCACCTGATGCTGCGAAAAATTCGCAGACAACGACGCAGACGCAATCACCTGCTGCTGCCGCGCAGGATGCTGACGCACCTGCTCCCATTGAACCCGTTGACGGCACTCCCAGTCTCGAAGCCGCGGGAACCTATGAACCCAAAGACAACGTTTTGCAGATCGATATCAGCGAGTACGCAGGCTACGGCGGACTGATCGTCGCAAACGGTGGACTGGAGCCAAACCCTGATTCGTTTTTTGCGAAGGAGTATGGATTCAAGGTCAAGATCTCGAAGAGTGAAGATGAGACCTGGTCGCCCCTCAACAACGGTCGATTGGCGGCGACTGCGACGACCACCGATGCGCTTGCCGTGCTCGGTCGACAGTTCGATGCCGTCGTGCCGCTACAGCTCGGATATTCACGCGGGGCGGACATGGTCGTCGTCGATCGCGGTATCGCATCCGTGAATCAGCTCGCAGGAAAAGTCCTTGCCGCTTCACAGTTCAACGAAAGCGAATTCTTCATTCGTTATCTCGCTCAGGAAGCTGGCGTTCCCGTCACTGTGCTGCGCGACCTGGATGCGCAGCCTGAGTCGGGCCATCTCGGCCTGGTGTTTTACGAAGACGCGTTTGTAGCCTGTGATGCCTACGCGCATGAACTGTCGCGCTCGACACCGCGGCTCAACGGTTGCGTCGGCTGGACTCCGCGAACCGACGAAGTCGTCGAGAAGTCAGCAGGCAAGGCAAAGATCCTCGTCTCCAATCGCAATCTGCTCGTGATTGCGGACGTACTTGCGATCAACAAGGGTTTTGCAAAAGCGCATCCCGACATGGTGCGCGGGCTCGTGCATGGCATTCTCGAAGGCAATCGGCGTCTGCGCGATCAGCAGGCACAGAATATTGGCGTCGTCGCCAAAGCATTCGGCTGGACCGAAGCCGAGGCTCGAGACGAGCTCTCGCACGTACATTTGTCCAACCTCCCTGAGAATCGCGCGTTCTTCGCGGGCACCATCGATTCCGCAGGATCTTTCGGCGGAATTTTCCAGTCATCGGTTCTGTCCTATGGCAGCGTGATCAAGAATCCCACCGATCCGGCGCGCTTCGTCGACACGACCTATCTGGATGCACTAGCGACTAAGGG
>JBJMWN010000341.1:0-13177 GCA_045810085.1 Povalibacter sp.
CGCCAGGCCTGGAGATCTGCTGTTCGTTTCTGGTGTTCCGGGCGAAGCGGCCGCCGGGCTTTCCGTGATTCAGCGCCATATCAAAAGCGAAGGTGAATTTAGAACTGCTGCCGATCATCTGCGCGAACGGTTTCTGCGGCCGACGCCCCGAGTGGCGCTCGGTCGTGAGTTGCGGACCCTCGCGAGTGCGGCGATGGACGTCTCAGATGGACTGCTCACCGATCTCGACAAACTTTGCGCGGCGAGCGGATGCGGGGCTCGGGTCGATATCGATCGGTTGCCCTTATCAGATTCGATGCGGCAGCTGTTCGATCGCCAGCAATGCCTCGATTACGCGCTGTCGGGTGGCGATGACTACGAACTTCTATTCACCGTTCCTCCGCAACACGCGCAAGCGATCGACCAACTCAGCATTCCGTGCACTCGCATCGGTGTGATCACTTCGGGAGATCGTGCGGAGTGCTTCGCTGATGGACAGCCGATCAACGTCGTAAAGCGTGGATACGATCACTTCCAGAGTGGGGCTGGCTCAATATGAAGTGGAGTGCCGAGCCGCGATTGATGCGCCAGCCGGTTCACTTCCTGGCCTTCGGGTTTGGCGCTGGCCTCGCCCCAAGCGCGCCCGGAACTTTCGGCACATTGGTTGCGGTGCCGTTGGTCTGGTTCGTCGCCCAGCTCGGTTGGCAGAGCCACATCGCTCTAACCGCGGCCGCTTTCCTTGCAGGGATCTGGATCTGCGGGGAGAGTGCCCGACGACTGGGCGTGCACGATCATTCCGGCATCGTATGGGACGAGATCGTTGGTTTTTCCGTGACGATGTTGGCAGCTCCGCCCACCTGGTACTGGCTGCTCGCGGGTTTCGTGCTCTTCCGGATTTTCGACATCTGGAAACCCTGGCCGATCCGGGAGGCCGATCACAGACTCCACGGCGGCTTCGGAATTATGCTCGACGACGTAATTGCAGGGGCATTTTCCGCTGCAATCCTGCTCGTTCTGACCTCCGTCGTTAAGACATAAGCACCAACGTACGTGAATCCTCCGAGCTCACAGATCGCCCGTTCGTCAACTCGCGAGCAGCGCATTCCCGAAAAAGTTGGCAAGTACGTGATCGTCAAAGAAGTCGGTCGCGGCAGCACCGGCGTCGTCTATTTATCGCACGATCCGTATTACCGTCGCGACGTCGCGATCAAAGTCTACAACCTCGAATCGCACGACGAAGATCGCGCACGCGTCACTCGCAAGATGTTCCTCTCGGAAGCGCACATGGTCGGCATGTTGCAGCATCCGAACATCCTGCCCATCTACGACGCGGGCGAAGAAAACGGTCAGTACTACATCGTGACTGAGCACGTGCATGGAGCACGAACGCTCTCGGCCTACTGCAAGCCTGACAACTTGCTGCCGATCGATGATGTCGTAGAGATCATGTACAAGTGCGCGAAGGCTCTTCATTACGCGCACAGCCGCGGTGTCATTCACCGTGACATCAAGCCGTCGAACCTCATGCTCACGCAAGCGAACGATGTGCGGATCATCGACTTCGGCATCGCGCTGGTCGCCGATTCGGAAATCTCTCGCATCGAAGGCATTGCGGGAAGCCCATCGTACATGTCGCCCGAGCAGGTGCAGTCTCTCGAGATCAGCAACCGTTCGGACCTGTATTCGCTGGGCGCTGTGATGTACGAGTTGCTCACGGGTTTTCGCCCATTCCGCGGCGGCAATCTTTCGAAACTCCTGCACCAGATCGTCTACGCGACGGCTCAGCCGATTCATGCGTTGCGTCGTGACATTCCCGAACTGCTGGAAGACTCAGTCGCGAAGGCTTTGCAGAAGGAACCAGCGAAGCGCTATCGCAACGGTCTCGAGTTGGCCGCCGATCTCACGCGCGTGCATCAGACATTGCGTGAAGGCTCCAGCAAGATCGACAAGCAGGAACAGTTTTCGATTCTGCGCACGCTGAAGTTCTTCCATGATTTCTCGCAAGCTGAGATTCTGGAAGTGCTGCGTGCGAGCACCTGGCAGGATTACGAAGAAGGTGGAGAGATCGTCAAGGAAGGCGAGATGGATGATCGCTTTTACGTGATCGTCTCGGGTAGCGCAGCCGTGATGCGTAACGGCAATGTCGTCGGCGAAATCGAGCCGGGTGACTGCTTTGGCGAAACCAGTTATGTGCGTGGAGCGAAGCGGCTTGCCACGATCAAGGCACTGACCAACGTTACGCTGATGAAAGTGAGTTCGACGCTGCTCGAGCAGTCTTCAGCTGCTTGCCAGCTGCGATTCAACAAAGTCTTCCTGCGCAGCCTGATCAGCCGACTGCAAAGTCCGAACTGATAGTCCAGGTCCGGGCTAAGTCACGCCACGGGTTCTTCGTCTTTGTTCTTTTCGATCAGCGCGTACGCCGAGTGATTGTGGATCGATTCGAAGTTCTCAGCTTCGACGATGTATGCGCGGATACGCTCCTCGCGATTGCAGCGTAGAGCAATGTCACGCACCAGGTCTTCCACAAACTTCGGATTGTCGTAGGCGTGCTCGGTCACGAACTTCTCGTCCGCACGCTTCAAGATCCCGTAGACCTCGCACGAAGCTTCCTCTTCGGCGATATCGATCAGTTCCTCGAGCCACATATGCTCGTTTACGCGCGCGGTGATCGTCACGTGCGAGCGTTGATTGTGAGCGCCGTAATCCGAAATGCTCTTCGAGCATGGACACAAGCTGGTTACCGCAACCACTACCTTCAGCCAAAGCTCGGGCTGACCGTCGTGAACCTCGCCAATCAACGAGGCCTTGTAGTCCATCATGCTCTGCACGCCTGATACGGGTGCCTTCTTCATGACGAAGTAGGGGAAACTCATTTCGATGTGACCGGACTGCGCGTTCAGGCGCTGCGTCATCTCGATCAGAATGTCGCGAAAGGACTCGACCGAAATTTCACGTTCGTTGCCATGCAGCACCTCGACAAAGCGAGACATGTGCGTGCCCTTGAAGTTGTGAGGCAGGGCAACGTACATGTTGAAGTTGGCTATCGTGTGCTGCTCACCCCGCGAGCGATCCTTCACGCGCACCGGATGGAACACGTCCTTGATTCCCACCTTGTTGATGGGAATTGCGCGCGAATCGGCGCGACCCTGCACATCTTCAATGGCGGTCGTGACCGGTTCGATGACTTTGGAGGACGTGGTCGACATAAGAAAGCCAAAGCTTGCCGGATGCGGCGAATGAGACCCTGACGTTGGGTCGAGGGCAGTATAAGCCAAGCCCCCGTGATCTCAGCCGCGCGCCGGGAATGAGTGTAATTCCCTGCAAAACCCGGCATTTCGTCTGGCGGTTCGTTAGACGGCGGCCGCGCGTGCGGGGACCTGCCACCAACGACGGATTGCTGTTTCGATGGACGAAACGTCGAGCCCGGCGGCCGTCAGGCAATCGCTACGCGAGCCGTGTTCGATGAACCGATCGGGAATGCCTAGATGCAAAGTCGGGAGCGAATAGCCATGTGAGCTCAGGCATTCGGCGATCGCACTTCCAGCGCCGCCAGCCACGACGTTTTCTTCCACCGTCACAATGCCTCGATGCGACGCGGCGATACGTAGCAACAGTTCTTCGTCGAGGGGTTTCACGAACCGCAGATTGATCAGTGTCGCGTCCAGTTGCTCGGCCACATGCTCGCAGAATGGAACCATTGAGCCGACAGCGATCACCGCAAGACCGCTTCGACCTTCGCGCCGCGTTTGCGCTTTGCCGATCGGCAATGCACGCATCGTCGCTTCGAGCGCGACACCTGGACCTTGTCCGCGCGGGTAACGAACGGCAGCAGGTTTTTCGCTCTGTACAGCGGTGAACAACATCTGACGGCACTCGTTCTCATCCGCGGGCGCCATCAGAATCAAATTCGGAATACAACGCAGATAGGACAGATCGTAGCTGCCTTGATGCGTGGCACCGTCTCCTCCGACGAGACCTGCGCGGTCGATTGCGAAAGTCACCGGAAGGTTCTGCAGTGCTACGTCGTGAATGAATTGATCGTAGGCACGTTGCAGGAACGTCGAATAGATCGCGACGACGGGTCGCAAACCGTCGCAAGCCATGCCCGCGGCAAGTGTCACCGCGTGCTGCTCGGCGATCGCGACGTCGAAGTATCGATCAGGAAAACGCTTCGAGTATTCCACCATGCCCGAACCCTCGCGCATCGCGGGCGTGATGCCGACGACGCGTGGATCGAGCTCTGCCATATCGCATAACCACTGGCCGAACACCTGGGAGTAATTTGGGCCTGTGACTTTCTCTTTGAAGATCTCGCCGCTTTTCGCGTCGAAGGGACCAGGGCCATGCCATTTGATTGGATCAGCTTCGGCAGGTGCATAGCCTTTGCCTTTGCGCGTAATCACATGCAGAAACTGCGGCCCACGCATGTCACGGAGATTCGTGAGGGTTGCAACGAGCGCTCCGAGATCGTGCCCGTCGATCGGTCCGATGTAGTTGAAGCCCAATTCCTCGAAAATCGTGCCGGGCAACACCATGCCTTTCATGTGCTCTTCGGAACGACGCGCCAGTTCCCACACCGTGGGCATCCGACGCAAAACCTTTTTGCCGCCCTCGCGCAGGCTGGCGTAGAGCTTCCCCGAAAGCACGCGTGCGAAGTAGTTTGAAAATGCGCCGACGTTTTCGGAAATCGACATGTCGTTGTCATTGAGAATGACGAGCATGTCTACGTCGAGACTGCCCGCATGATTGAGCGCTTCGAATGCCATACCCGCGCTCAGCGCGCCATCACCGATGATCGCAACGACCCGGCGCTTCTTGCCTGAATGCTGCGAGGCAATCGCCATTCCCAACGCAGCACTGATGGAAGTGCTCGAGTGCCCGACACCGAACGTGTCGAAGTTACTTTCGGTGCGAGTGGGGAAGGGTGCAAGACCGTCTTTGAGTTTGATGGTCTTCAGCTGATCACGGCGACCCGTCAAAACTTTGTGCGGATAGGCCTGGTGACCGACGTCCCACACGAGACGATCTTCGGGCGTATCGAAAACATAGTGCAACGCGACGGTGAGTTCGACGGTGCCCAAGCCGGCTGCGAAATGGCCGCCCATTTGACTGACGGTATTGATGAGGTACTCGCGCAGCTCGCTTGCAACGGCACCGAGCTCGCTCGCGGGAAGTGATCGCAGATCCGCAGGCGAGTCCAGTTTCGTCAGCAATGGATAAGCGCTTTTCTTCATGCAGGAAGTCTACCGCAACGCCTTTCAGTGCCGCCGCAATACTAGCCAGTCCGACAGCGACGCTAGTGGCGCGGCGTTTGGCCCCAGAATTTCGAGCGCCGTCAATGCACTCGCGTGCAGAAGCTGGAGCCGCTCACGTGCCGGCTCGACCCCAACGATGGCCGGGTAGGTAGGCTTGTTTTCCGCACTGTCCGCGCCTGTGGGCTTGCCGAGCACCTGCGGATCGCCTTCCACATCAAGCAGGTCATCCTGAATTTGAAAGGCGAGTCCGATATCGCGTGCGTATCGGTCCAGTGCTTCGTTGACCTTTGCAGAAAGTCCCACGCAGCAGCTGGCTGCCATGAGGACACTCGCGCGAATCAGCGCCCCAGTCTTGCGAGCGTGCATGTCTTCGATCTGAGCTGTGTTCAGGCGATGGCCCTTAGCCGACAGATCGACAGCTTGGCCGCCCGCCATGCCCTCAGTCCCGCTGCCGATCGCCAGCAATTCGACGAGCTTCAGTCGAATCGCCGGATCGTTCGGGAGACCAGCGCCACTGGCCAGAATTTGAAAGGCCAGCACCTGCAATGAATCGCCAACCAGGATCGCGGTCGCCTCATCGAAAGCTTTATGGCAAGTCGGCCGGCCGCGACGCAGATCATCATCGTCCATCGCCGGAAGATCGTCGTGGACCAACGAGTAGGCATGGATGAATTCGACGGCACACGCCGCTCCATCCACCATCGAGGCTTGTAGTCCCAGGGAGTGTGCCGTCGCGTACACCAGGACTGGTCTGACACGTTTGCCGCCACCGAGCACGCTGTACCGCAGCGCCTGGTGAAGCCGGGTGGGATGAACGTCCGGCTGTGGCAGTCGAGCACTGAGTTGTTCTTCGGCGCGAGCCTGCCAATCCCTCAGCCGCTGATCGAACTCGGGATCCCGAAGAATGTGAGCAGTGTCAGCCACGAATGTGGATCAGCCTTCGTCGTCAGCTTCGAACGGCGCCGCGGCGAATTCATCACCGGTGGTCCCGCCCGTCTTGCGCAGAAGGATTTCGACTTTCTGTTCGGCTTGCGTCAGCGCGGTCTGACAGATGCGTGTGAGTTGTACGCCGCGCTCGAACTGTTTGAGCGAATCGTCAAGCGACAGATCCCCCTGTTCCAGTTTTTCCACAATGGCCTCAAGCTCGGCCAGCGAGGCTTCGAAGTCAGGGGCAGCAGGATCGGAAGTTGCGGGTTTGGTCGTCACGAAAGGTGTGTGCAAAGGGCTGGCGGGTTTTGGCGGCGGCAAGCTTGCACGCCCGATTTCGGGTGGTCAAATGCAACGACGATGAGTTGAATCGATACTCAAGCTACCGTTTTGACGTCACCGGATCTGACGTTGACTTGATCCACCCGCAGGACTAGATTTCGGCCAAGTTAGACTATGTCTAATTCCACCCAAAGAGGATCGACGCATGAGCAATCTGAAGGGCAGCAAGACTGAGCAGAACCTGAAAGATGCATTCGCGGGTGAATCGCAAGCGAATCGTCGTTACTTGTATTTCGCAGGCAAGGCCGACGTCGAGGGCTTCAACGACGTGGCAGCAGTGTTTCGTTCAACGGCGGAAGGCGAGACCGGCCATGCACATGGTCATCTGGAGTATCTCGAGGCCGTGGGCGATCCGGCGACCGGACTGCCGATCGGCGCCACTAATTTCAACCTGAAGGCAGCGATCGCCGGCGAAACGCACGAGTACACGGACATGTATCCGGGTATGGCCAAGCAGGCGCGCGACGAAGGCTTCGATGAAATCGCTGACTGGTTCGAGACTCTTGCGAAAGCAGAGCGCTCGCACGCGAACCGCTTCCAGAAAGCGCTCGATACGCTTTAAGCGAGCGAGTTCGCATCGCGCGCCAGCGCGAAGCCCGGACACCCAGCAGCCATCGTTGAATTCGGTGGCTGCTCACTCATAGCAAGCGCTGCGAGCCGTCTTGATTCGGCTCGCAGCCAGCAAGGGCGGCCAGCGTGTCAGATAAAAGTGCTATGACCGGCGCACGCGAAGGCAGTCTGGAAGCGCCCACGCGTCATCCGATTGCGTGGAAAGAACCTGAGTTCGGGAACGAGCAGTCACTCTTCAAAGAACTGGAGCGCATCTTCGACATCTGCCACGGCTGCCGCCGTTGCTTCAGTCTCTGCAATTCATTTCCGACCTTGTTCGATGCGATCGATGGGTCGAGCACTGGCGAACTCGATGGTGTGGATCGCAAGGTCTACTGGGATGTCGTCGATCACTGCTACCTCTGCGACATGTGCTACATGTCGAAGTGTCCCTACGTTCCTCCGCATCCTTGGAATGTCGACTTCCCACACTTGATGCTGCGTGCGAAGGCATTCAAGTTCAAGAATCAACCCGTCTCCACGCGCGACAAGATTCTCAGCTCGACGGATCTGGTCGGCAATCTCGCTGGGATTCCTGTGGTGGCGGAAGTTGTGAACGCGGTCAATAAAACAGCGTTCGGGCGCTCGATGCTCGACAAGACTCTGGGTGTTCATCCGAAAGCGCCCTTGCCTGAGTATCACAGCAAGACGTATCGCAAGCGTCACGGACAAAACTCACATCCTGCGATTGAAGCAAAGCCAGCAGGGGACACCCGCGGCAAAGTCGTGTTGTTCACGACCTGCTATGGCAATCGCAACGAACCCGCTTTGAACGAGGATCTCGCAGCAGTCTTCGAACACAACGGTATCGAAGTCACCGTTCTGAAACAGGAACGTTGCTGCGGCATGCCGAAATTGGAAATGGGTGATCTCGACTCCATCGCGGAGCTGAAAGAATTCAACGTTCCCCGACTGGCTGCAAAAGTTGCAGAAGGATGGGACATCGTCGCGCCGGTCCCCTCATGCGCACTCATGTTCAAGCAGGAATTGCCGTTGATGTTCCCCGAGGACGAGCAGGTTCGCGCTGTGCAGCAGGCGATGTTCGATCCGTTCGAATATCTCTGGGAACGTCATCGGGCCGGACTCTTGCGGACCGACTTCGCTGCGAAGATCGGCAAGGTGAGCTACCACGTGCCTTGTCATCTGCGCGTACAGAATCTGGGCCTGCGCACCCGTGACGTCCTGATGCTCATTCCCGAGACCCAGGTCGATGCAATCGAGCGCTGCTCTGGCCACAACGGCACGTACGGTGTGAAGCATGAGTATCGCGACATTTCGATGAAGATCGGCCGGCCCGTGATCAAACGCGTCGCGGATTCAGGTGCCGATCACTACGCGAGCGACTGCCCGATGGCTGGCCATCAGATCGAGTCGGGTCTTGAATCAAAGAAAGAGCCCACGCATCCACTGAGGCTGCTGCGAATGGCGTATGGACTCTGAGGTGTCAACGATCGAGCCGGTACGGCGGCGCGCGAACTCACGGCGGTTTCCATGAAACTCTCCCGATCCGATCTCATGAGCCTCGAGCAGTACTCGGGCGAACGTAAAGCGTTCCGCAGCAAAGTCCTCGATCACAAACGCACTCGCGTCGTGAAGATCGGACCCAATGCGAGCTGGTGTTTCGAGGACCGTCTGACGATCCAGTATCAGATTCAGGAGATGCTGCGAGTCGAAAAGATCTTCGAATCGAACGGCATTCAGGAGGAGCTCGATGCGTACAACCCACTCGTGCCCGATGGCAGCAATTGGAAAGCAACGTTTCTGATCGAGTATCCGGACGTCGACGAACGTCGCATCAAGCTCGCCTCTCTCAAAGGGATTGAGGATCGCTGTTGGGTGCAGGTCGAGGAATTCGATCGCGTCTTCGCCATTGCGGATGAAGATCTCGAGCGTGAGAACGAGGAAAAAACCTCGGCGGTGCACTTCCTGCGTTTCGAACTGACTGCGCCCATGTGCGCAAGTGTGAAGTCAGGTGCTCTCGTGAGCATCGGCATCGATCACGACAATTATCGTCATGAACTGAGTCCAGTGCCGCAGTCCATCAGGGATTCGCTGGCTCGCGATCTGAGCTGATCTGCATTTGTGTGTAGGTGGACGCGCGTGCGTCACCGACACGCGACAGGTTTTACACGTGCAGCGCTTTACACGCTAGAATCCGCGCGCTCTCGAATCCGCGGGGATTCGGAATTCCAACAATCCTCATCTGGCGCTCACAGTCGTTCCCTTAAGCGATGGCTCAGTCGTACACCGCTTCGGATATTGAAGTTCTCAGCGGGCTCGATCCCGTACGCCGGCGTCCCGGCATGTACACGGACACGAGCCGGCCTAATCATCTTGCGCACGAAGTCGTCGACAACTCAGTCGATGAGGCGCTGGCCGGTCACGCGAAGCGCATCGACGTCACTGTGTTCAAAGATGGATCGCTCCAGGTGGCCGACGATGGTCGCGGCATGCCGGTCGATATTCATCCGAAAGAGAAGGTGAGTGGCGTCGAGCTGATCCTCACGCGCCTGCATGCGGGCGGCAAGTTCTCCGATAAGAACTACGAGTTCTCCGGCGGCTTGCACGGCGTCGGCGTATCGGTGGTGAACGCGCTTTCGAAAAATCTTGAATGCTGGGTCAAGCGCGGCGGCAAGGAATACAACATCAGTTTCAAGGAGGGCAAAGTCCGCTCCAAGCTGCAGGTCGTTGACGAGGTCGGCAAGAACAACACCGGCACGACGGTGCGCTTCTGGCCCGATCCGCAGTTCTTCGAAACCGTCGCGTTTTCGATTCCGAAGCTCAAGCACGTGCTCAAGGCCAAGGCCGTGTTGTGTCCTGGCCTCAAGGTAACGTTCTTTGTAGAGCAGACCGGCGAAAAAGAAGAATGGTTCTACACCGGTGGTGTGAATGAATATCTGCGCGAAGCACTGGGACAGGCTGAGTTCCTGCCGCCCGAGATGTTCGCCGGCAGCATTCAGAGTGAGATGGAAGGAGCGGAATGGGCTGTCGCCTGGCGTGTCGATGAAGGTCAGCGCGTCGAGGAAAGCTACGTCAATTTGATTCCGACGCCGCAGGGCGGCACGCACGTCAACGGTTTACGTCTGGGTCTCACGGATGCGATTCGCGAATTCTGCGAATTTCGCAATCTGCTGCCCAAGGGGCTGAAGCTCGCACCTGAGGATGTATGGGACGGTGTGAGCTACGTGCTCTCGACCAAAATGAAAGATCCGCAGTTCGCGGGACAGACTAAAGAGCGTCTGTCTTCCCGTGAACCCGCTGCCTTCGTTTCGGGTGTCGTGAAGGATCAGTTTGGCCTTTGGCTCAATCAGCATCCCGAATCGGGCGAAAAGATTGCGCAACTCGCGATTGCCGGCGCCCAGGCGCGGCTCAAGGCTTCCAAAGCAGTCAGCCGCAAACGTGTCACGAGCGGACCTGCGTTGCCGGGCAAACTTGCGGATTGTTCATCACAGGAACCCGAACGCTCAGAGTTGTTCCTCGTGGAGGGCGACTCGGCCGGCGGCTCAGCGAAGCAGGCACGTGATCGCGAATTCCAGGCGGTCATGCCTTTGCGCGGCAAAATTCTGAACACGTGGGAAGTCGATGCTGGCGAAGTGTTGCAATCGCAGGAAGTGCACCACATCGCGATCGCAATCGGCGTCGATCCTGGCTCTGACAAATTAAGCGGCTTGCGCTATCACAAGATCTGCATCCTCGCTGACGCGGATTCCGACGGCGCTCACATTGCAACGCTGCTCTGTGCATTGTTCCTGCGTCACTTCCGGCCCCTGGTTCTCGCAGGCCACGTTTACGTGGCGATGCCGCCGCTCTATCGCGTGGATGTGGGCAAACAGGTTTATTACGCTCTTGATGACGCGGAGCGCCAGGGCGTTCTCGATCGAATCGCGGCAGAGAATCCGCGAGCGAAACCCGTCGTGACGCGATTCAAAGGTCTCGGCGAAATGAATGCGCTGCAGCTTCGCGAAACAACGATGGCACCTGAGACGCGTCGCCTGATTCAGCTGACGCTGGAAGCGAAGGACGAGGCCGACCAGATGCTCGACATGCTGCTCGCGAAAAAGCGCGCGGGCGACCGCCGCGAATGGCTCGAAACCAAGGGAAATCTGGCCGACGTCGCTCTGTGATCGGCCTTCGACAGATCTGCTCTCACTTCTGAGTCAGCGGCCATTCTTGGCCGCTGCTCGATCATCGAACGACTATGCCCAGCCAACCTCCATTGAATTTCGAAGGCATCGAACGTCAACCGCTACGTGCGTTCACTGAGAAGGCGTATCTCGATTATTCGATGTACGTGATTCTCGATCGCGCATTGCCGCACATCGGCGATGGCCTGAAGCCCGTGCAACGTCGCATCGTCTACGCGATGAGTGAGCTCGGTCTGTCTGCGTCGTCGAAGCACAAGAAGTCCGCGCGCACGATCGGCGATGTCATCGGCAAGTTTCATCCGCATGGCGATTCAGCGGCGTACGAAGCCATGGTGCTCATGGCGCAGCCGTTTTCGTATCGTTATCCGCTGGTTGACGGGCAGGGCAATTTCGGTTCGCCCGATGACCCGAAGTCCTTTGCCGCGATGCGCTACACCGAATCGCGCCTCACTCGTTATTCATCGTTGCTGCTGTCCGAGCTGGGTCAGGGAACGGTTGACTGGCAGTTGAACTTCGACGGCACACTCGAAGAACCCGTGCTGCTGCCTTCGCGCGTCCCGAATGTTCTTCTGAATGGCGCGACCGGCATCGCGGTTGGTATGGCCACAGACGTGCCGCCGCACAACCTGCGCGAAGTCGTTACCGCGTGTATCAAACTGCTCGAAGAACCAGACTCAACCCTCGCCGAACTGTGCAAGCACATCAAGGGTCCCGACTTTCCGACCGGCGCGGAAATCATTTCTTCGAAGGAAGAGATTCGCCACATCTACAAAACGGGCACTGGTTCTATCCGTGCTCGTGCCGTCTATGAAATGGAAGATGGCGAGATCGTCATCACGCAGTTGCCCTATCAGGTTTCCGGCAGCCGCATTCAGGAGCAGGTCGCTGCTCAGATGCAGGCCAAGAAATTGCCGATGGTTGAAGACATCCGTGATGAATCGGATCACGAACATCCCACGCGCATCGTCATCGTGCCGCGCTCAAACCGCGTCGATGTTGAACAGTTGATGGCTCACTTGTTTGCGACGACGGATCTCGAGCGCACTTACCGCGTCAACCTCAACATCATCGGGCTCGATGGACGCCCCAAGGTGATGGATTTGAAGTCGCTCCTGCAGGAGTGGCTCACGTTCCGCATCGCCACGGTCACTAAGCGCCTCAACTGGCGTTTGGAAAAGGTGCAGGCACGCCTGCATATTCTGGATGGCTTGCTGATCGCCTATCTGAATCTCGATGAAGTGATCCGCATCATTCGTCGCGAAGAAGAACCCAAGCCCGTACTCATCAAGCGCTTTCAGCTGACCGACATCCAGGCCGAAGCGATTCTCGAAACCAAGCTCCGTCATCTGGCAAAGCTGGAAGAGATGAAGATTCGCGGCGAGCAGAAAGAGCTCTCCGAGGAGCGCGATGATCTCGAGAAACTCCTCAAGAGCAAAGCCAAGTTGCACAAGCTCGTGCGTGATGAGCTGAGCGCTGATGCCGAACTGTTCGGCGATGCGCGTCGCAGTCGGATCGTCGAGCGCGCTGCGGCACAGGCCATCGATGAAACCGAGCTGGTGACAAGCGAGCCGGTGACCGTGGTGCTTTCAGAGCGCGGCTGGGTTCGTGCGGCCAAGGGACACGAGCTCGATCCGGCGACGCTCTCCTATAAGACAGGCGATGCGTTTCAAGCCGCCGCGCGCGGGCGAAGCACTCAGCAAGCGGTGTTCCTTGACAGCACAGGTCGAGCGTACAGCTTGTTGGCGCACACGTTGCCTTCAGCGCGTGGACAGGGCGAACCATTGTCTGGCCGTATCGATCCACCTGAAGGTGCGTTGTTTGCGGGCGTGATGCTTGGTGAGCCACAGGACCGCTGGGTTTTAGCGTCCGACGCCGGTTACGGCTTTGTGGTGAAACTCGAAGAACTCTATTCGCGCAACA
>JBJMWN010000342.1:0-6779 GCA_045810085.1 Povalibacter sp.
GTCCGGTTGACGGACTCACGTGAGAGCGCAGCGATAACGTTCGACTGAAGTCGAACCCACAGAGATGCCATCGGATCCGCAGGGAACGGACCTGAGATATCTTGGCTTCGGCTCTCACTGTGGGTTCGGCTTTAGCCGAACAGTTGCGAAGAGTGCCCAGCGGCATCACGTCCGACCAAAGTCGGACCCACAGAGTGCACTCGGACCGCAGACTGAGGTCGGACCAACAGACTAAAAGTCGGACTACAGCGAAAAGTTGGACCACAGCGAGAAGGTCGGGGTCACAGAGAGAAAGACTGCGCACCGGCCAGCGGCAGTCACTCCCGACTATGACTGTTCCAACGTCGCGCGTATCGCGACGACGCCTTGATCGACCATCGGCTCGATGAGCGATTGCACCTCATCAGGCAGCAGGTCGGTGATCCACCTGATGCTTGAACGCGTAGGAGAAATCTCGAACACCTGGAACGAGGCGTTGTGGTGCGTGGCTCGGCCGCCGACTGCGCGATAGGCGAGGCGGCGATGCTGATGGTCGATGGCGACGATCTCTTCACGCACGACGAATCCGTTGGCAAACGTCACTGTGCGCATCGCGCCTTCGAGCACTGTGTTCACGACGAAGCCTTTTGCGAAACGCTCGTGAATTGCACCGACGTCCCGGATCACGTCCCAGACTGCTTCCGCAGACGCGTTGATTTCGAACTCTCTGTAGATGGAGGCCATAGACGTTCTCCTATGACAGACGTGACGATGCGATTTGTGAAATCGGTGCCTTATCGAACGCTTCGCTTCGTCTGGCTAAAGCCAGACCCACAGACGACACCGGACCACAGACGAAACCAGACCACAGAATACGACGCTCAAGAATTTCGATCGACTTCGACGCATGACAGCAGGCCGCGTGTCTCTGGCCGCAAGCGACGGTCCAAACTCAGAACGTTCCACTCAGCGTGAACCGCACGGTTCGCGGCTCGACCGGATGGAAATGAATGTCGGCGACCGGTTCTGATTCGTTCGCCAGCTGTGACTCGTAGAAATAAGTGATGTCGTTGTCCTTGCTGTCGAAGACGTTGTAGACAGCCGCGCTCAGCCTGTAGCGCTTGCCGATTCGATAGCCTGCTTCGAGATTCACGATCGTGGTGGGATCGGAGCGGACGCTGTTGTCCTCGGTGAGTGGTGCGTCGCCGAAATGACGGAAGCGCGCGCCACCGAACCATCCGCTCGGATGATCGACTGCGATGCCCACTGATGCGACGCTCTCGACAGCGCCCGGAATTCGATCGCCGGCAGGATCTGAATCAGTGAAGCGAGCACGCGACCACGCGAGATCACTATCGATGATGAGCCACGGGATCGGATTCCAGATGGCCGCGAGTTCGATGCCGCGCCGTTCACTTGCGCGACTCGCTTCGGTGGTTCCCGCATCACCGACGAACAGCAATTCCGAATCGAGATCGAGCCCCCACAGCGACGCCGTGATCTGCATGGTTGGCACGAGTGCCGTTCGCACGCCGATATCTGCACCGGTACCCTTCACGAGTGCATCGACGCGACCTGCTGGCGTCATGGCGTCACTGGGATCAACCGCGATCGTCGTGCCGCGTGCATCGTTGCTATGAAAGCCGTTGCCGATGTCGAAAAAGACTTCTGTTTTCGACCACGGCCCCAGGACCAACGCGAACTTCGGACTCACAATGGAATCGCTCGCGGTACCCGAGTTCTCGCGCAGATTCGCATTCACATCGAAATCGAAATAGTCACCGCGAAGGCCGATGGTTGTGCGCACGACATCCGACCATCGAGTCTGGACGCTGGCATACGCGGAATAGCTCGCTTGACGAACTGCATCCTCGCGAACGGTATCGATGCGCTCACGCTGCACTGTGCGATACAACGCAACCTTCGCGATGTCATCAGTGCGCGTTTGCATACCGGTGAGCAGTTCGTGATCGCGACCGAACCACTCGAAGGGCTTCAGCCACGACAGATCAGCGCCGTAGACCCGACGCTCGTCCACCTGTTCAAACTGATCGCCGTTCTGCGTGTCAGTGAAGTAGGTGAAGTCGGAAATCAGATCGAGACCGTAGTCGACCGCATAGACAAGTGCATTCAGCTGTCCATTCGCGAGCGGCATGCTTCCATCCACCGAAAAACTGTATCGATGCGAGGAGCCGCCATCGGTTGGGTTCACGGTGCCAAAGCGATCAAGCAGTCCCGCGTCTACCGCGCGCAATGGAATCTGATCAGTCGATCGCCAGTCGCCCTCGTACGATTGAGCTGTCACGGTGAAGTGACGACCCTCCTCGAGATCGCGGCTGTATCGGAGCACTGCATTGCGCTTGCGATAGTTCTCTTCGAGTTGCCAGGGTCCATCGATGTGAGCGTAGTCGATACCGAAGAGCAATTTCCCTCCTGCAACTTCCGGCGAAGCGGCCAGGAACGCACGCGCGTAGCTATCGCCACCGACCTCGAGTGCCACGAGTGGCGCATCCAGTTCATCGCGATAGCGCATGTTCACGGCACCGGCCGCCGAGAAGTTACCCGTCTCCGCGTAGTAAGTGCCTTTGCGATACTCGATCGATTGCACTAACTCAGGAATGACGAAGTTGATGTCGGTGTAGCCTTGTCCATGACCATGCGTGGGCATATTCACAGGCACGCCATCGACCGTCGTCGCAAGGTCGGTGCCGTGATCGAGATTGAAACCCCGTAGAAAATACTGGTTGGCTTTACCGTCGCCACTGTGTTGCGTGACGATGAGTCCAGGCACCACTTCCAGCAATTCGCCTGTGCGCAGTACTGGTCGCAGTGCAAGCTGTTCAGCAGTCACCACGCCTTCGCTCGCTGACGTGGGACTTCCCTGCAGTTGATCCAGTTTGCCCGTCACCGTGACTTCTTCCAGCACAGTCGTAGGCACTCCTCCGGCCAGACAACCTGCGGAAAGGAGCAAGGTGATGAAGGTGATGTGTGCGATGCGTTTCATGAGCCGTTTCTTCAATGCTGCCAGTCGCATGATCGACAGGTCGCAAGACCAGCGCTGTCGAAAACTTTAGTGATCGACGAGCGAGGTCAGTGCTTCGCGTGCCTCGGACCGATCAGGCTGCAGATCAGCCAGTTCACCTAAAAGATCCCGAGCAGCATTTGCATCCGAATCACCGAGCGCGAGCGCCATTTTCAGCAACGGATCGTATGCAGGCCTGAAGTCCGGACTGATTCGCAGCACCGACAACAACGGCTCACGCACTTGCGAGAGCATTTGCCTCACATCACTTGTTGGCTGCACATCGCGACCCACTTCCAGAAAGCGATTGCGAGCGGCCCAGTAGGAGGTCAAGCGATGAGTGAACGTCTTATCGTCCATTCGACCGCCAAGCTCATCTGGATTCAATTCCAGCTCTCGAAGGAGTGAGAGGAGTCGATCGCGCGGGCGAGATTCGGGCGCATAGGTTTCGCGCGGGGCCAGATACGACACCACCGGATGGTCGTCGGTGTTGAGTTCTGCCCCGGATGAGAAGCGCTTCAGTGAAAGCGGACCTGCAATAAAGCTTCCCAGGACAGAAAGCTCATCGTTGAACCCTAACGAGCCGGATGAGAGCGAGCTTCTGATATTTGTGAGTCGCGAAGCGACTGCAGCGACGTCGAATCTCTCGCCATCGCGATGCGCAACGAGTCCGATCACGGGCGTTTCCAGAGTATTCGTCGCAATGACTGCGTAAGAGTCAGGGAAGGCTTCGATGTAGCTGCGGACGATGCTGCGCAATGTGTCGAGGTCCAGTTGATGCAGCGGCAACCATTGACAGAAGAGTCCACCGCTCGCGAGTCGATCCTTCACTGCGGCGAAATGCTCGACTGTGTAGAGCGCACTCGAGCCGCTGCGTGCGGGATGAAAATTATCCGAGACGATCAGGTCGTAGCGAGATGTGCTCGTGCGGACGAATCTGCGCGCATCGGCATTGATGAGATGCGGTGCGTGCTGTGCATCGAACGCCTTCGTGAAATAGGCGGAGGCGTCGATGACTTCGGGCAGCAGTTCCACGACATCGACCTGCAAGTCTGGTTCGCCGGATGCAGACCATGCGGTCACGCCGGTACCCAATCCGAGAAAGAGCGCACGCTGCGGGTGTGCGTGCAACAACGCTGGCAAGAGCGCCTGCCTTGCATCAGAGAATCGTGTGACGCTGCTGCCTTCCTGCTGACGATTGTTGATGTGAAGCGTCGCGACACCGCTTGCATCCTCGACCACACTCACGGCTGCCATCACGCCTTCGCGATATTGAATGACGCGTCCACCTTCCGGCACGTTGATGATCGCGAGTGAAGGTCCCCATGCGAGTAGCGCAAGCGCCGCGGTCGCCAGCCCCCATTGCGTGAAGCTTCGCCACGCCTTTGCACCAGTGACAAACAGATAGCCGAGCGCAACCAAACTCAATGCGACGCGGCTATCGACATGCGTCACCAGCAGCACCCCGAACAGCAGCGGCGCGAGCGCGGCACCGAAGGTGTTGATCGCAAGTGCTCGCTCGAGCCCGACGCCTGCAATCGAGGCTTCGGTACTCAGGTGACTGAACAAAGCACCCATGGCGATCGTCGCCGGCAGAAAGGCGAGGATCGCAAGCGTGGTTTCGGACACGAGCGCGCTCGTCACGCTTGGGGACATCGCGTGCAACAGCCATCGATGCATCGCTGCGGCACCCGACAGATCGATCAATCCCCAGAGACACGCCGCAACGAGTGCGTGAACGAGAAGCTCGCGCGAGATCGGGCGCTTACCTGTCCATCTCGCATACGCGGCTGCGCCCAGCGCTGTGCCGATCAGATAGACCGCCAGCAGAATGGCGAAGGTGTAGACGGTGTTCTCCGCTACCTGACTCAATACTCGAACGACGATGACCTCGTAGCCGATGCCGAGCAGTCCGGTGAGCGCAAGTATGGGTAACACATTGCGCGCCGTAGCCGACTTGCGATCCTCATGCGATCTGACTGATGTAGGAAACAATCGCCACGACAACACAGCGCAAGCGAGATTCGCGCTCGCACACGTCATCGTCGTCGCGCGAAGACCGAACGTCGGGATCAACAAGAACGTCGTGAGCAGCGTACCGATCACAGCGCCCGCGGTGTTTCCGGCATAGAGCCATGCAATGCGATTGCCTTGTGATTCCAGCGACACAAGCACACGCTCCATTGCAGGCAGCGTCGCACCCATCGCGGCGGTCGCAGGCAACAGCACGAGGAAAGTGCCAGAGAAGATCACGCTCCAGTGCTGCAACGGCGAAGGTTGAACATCGATCCATTGCTGAATCAGGTTCGCGACTCGATGCAGTCCAATCGCGAGCACACACGCCCACGCGGCAATGAGCGTTTCGCAAACCGCGTACCACACAGCTGGACGCGAGCTGCGGCGTATCAAGGTGCCTAGAAAGAATGCGCCGAGCGCGATGCCGCCGAAGAATGCAGTGATCACCGCAAGCACGGCTGCGGCTTCGTGACCGAGCCAGAGTGCGCTCTGCTGCGTCCACACGATCTGATAGCCGAGCGCCGCAAAGCCCGACATCAACATCAACGCGAGAGCGAGCGGTGTACTCGCGAGCCGTCGAGCGTCGGATGCTGTTGGCGCATCCGCCGAATCTGACACCAATGACGTCACGTCAGCCTGCAAACGAAATCTTGTAGCCCCACGAATCCAATCGTGTCGGGATCGCGTTGAATGCGAGACTGATGCGCCGCTCACCCGCATTGACTGGGACTGCGTGCAGCATATAGCTCGGAAACAGCACGATGTCGCCAGGCTCAGGCTGCGGGCTGATCCATTTGTCCGCATTGAAGGAACCGGTCTGCACACCTTCGTGATCGTTCTTGAAAGAGAAATCGTGGCCGCCCGGTGGCTTCATGAACACGGTGCGTGCGTCGGGATGCGTCTTGGTCAGATAAGCGACACCTGAGATGAAGCTGTTGCAGTGATTGTGCATCGCCTGCCGACCTCCCGTGTCGAGCAGGTTCACCCACATCTCTTTCAACGACCAACCTAATCGTTCACCGAACATGACTGCGCCGAAATCGGCGAGCAGCGGTGTGACGCGCGATGCCGCTTCGATGAGCAAGGGACTATCGCTCGGTGTCAGCATGGAGGTGTGCGACAGATTCGCGGATGAGTTGTTGGTCTGCGTTGCAGCCTTGCTGAAATGTTCGACGAGTCCCTGCACCAGTTCGCTTTGAAAAGCACCGGGCACTCGCATGAATGGCGTTGGAAACAGCCCGATGACTTCGTGCATGACCGGGAGATGGGAAGGTGATTGCAGGGGGGACTGCATTCTAAGAAGGTGATTGCGACAGTTTGATGACAAGCCCGGAATGGGAGCGGGCGAAGAAGCAGATTGGATTAGCCGCAAAAAGCGCAGAAAGCCCAAAGTGGAAAAGGTGAATCAGACTGTGGGTTCGGCTTTCGCTGAACAGCTTCTGTGTCCCTCTCGCTGTGGGTTCGGCTTTAGCCGAACATCTTTCTGCAAAGTGCCGTCGGCATTTGTTCGACTGAAGTCGAACCCACAGGCGAACACCCATTTCTTTCCAGTCGCGTGCTCCTCGAACAGCAACTGTCTGCTTGTTCCGCCTACGAGACTTTTGCGCTTCTTTGCGGCGACGCTTGTTCTTCTCTGGCGCCGCTGTCATGCGCCTTTCATGTTCCGGTCACACATCGCGGCTAAAAAGTCGCGAGCAGTCGTTCGACTGCTTCGCAGTCCAACACTCAAGAACACTCACCGGTGTCCAGCAGAGGAACTCCT
>JBJMWN010000343.1:0-5088 GCA_045810085.1 Povalibacter sp.
CTGTCCAGATCGGGCAGATGCTCATGCTTTTGATCGTTCCCCATGAAATAAGGCTCAGCTCCGGCAAGCAGCGCGGCCCCTTCATAGATTTGATAGAACGGATTCGGCATCACCACCACTGGATCTATTGACCGATCGGTCAAAGCCTGCGCAGCTGCAAACAGCGCCTCGCGAGTGCCGTTCGCGGGCAGGATCATCGTGTCCGGATTCACCGAATCGGTAGGCAGCTTGAAGCGACGAGTGAGCCAGCCCGCAACCGATTGTCTGAACTGCGGCACGCCAAGCGTGAGCGGGTAACTGCCCAGCGTGTCCAGATGCTTGATCAATGCGTCCAGCACGAACTGTGGAGGCGTGTGCCGCGGCTCACCGATAGAAAGCGAGATGTGCGGAAGACTGGGTGGAGGCTGCGCACCCGCAAGAAGAGCGCGCAGGCGTTCGAACGGATATGGCTGCAGCCGCGCCAGCGAGGGGTTCATGCAGCGTTGTCGCGTCGGTCGAGTGCCTGACTGAGTCGGGCGGCCAGTCGCTCGCGAGCATCCGCATCCAGATCGGTGCCTTTCGGACCGGTGACGTAGAACACGTCTTCGGCGCGCTCGCCGACCGTCATGATCTTCGAGGTGTAGATCTCGACTCGTTCGTTCATGAATACTTTCGCGACTTGAGATAACAAGCCGGGTCGATCGCCTGCGATCAATTCGACGATCGTTCGACGATTCACCGGATCATCTACGAAGGTGATCTGCGTTGGCGTGGTGAACATCCGAACCTGTCGAGGTGCGCGACGCGTGACGGTGACGTTCGAATCATCTGGCTTCGACAGCTCATGCGAAAGGTGATGTTCGATGTCACGAATGCGCACGGGATCCGTGAGCTCGACACCCGTGTCCTCGAGCACGTGATACACGTCGAGGCTGAAGCCATCGCCCGTCGGCGTGATGCGAGCATCGACGATGTTCAGACCGAGCTGGTCCAGCACCGCAGTCGTTCGGGCAAAGCTGTGTTGAGTCTGGGGTGTGTAAGTCGAGATCGCCGTACCGCCACGCCCCGACTGCTGCTGCACCGAGACCAGCGATGTGGTGTCGTCCGGTTCGCGTTCGGCGAGCAGGCGAGTGTGCCACGCGATTTCCTCGGGCACGTGTCGCATGAAATAGGCATCGGTCAGACGTTCCCAGACTTCGCTGACCTTTCCTTCCGGAATGCCAGCGCGGGTCAGCAGCTCGCGAGCGCGAGTCTGGGTCTCTGCAACGAGTTCGTCCTTGTCGATTGGGCTTTCCAGCCCACGACGCAATGCGCGCTTGGTACGTTCGTAGAACTCCGAGAACAAGGAGGCTTTCCAGTTGTTCCACAGCTTCGGGTTCGTCCCGCGAACATCGGCAACCGTGATCACATAGAGATAATCGAGGTGAGTCTGATCGCCCACCAGCTGTGCAAATTCATTCAGAACTTTCGGATCGCTGATGTCTTTCTTCTGAGCAGTAACTGACAGCACCAGATGATTGCGCACGAGCCATGCGACGAGCCGCGCGTCGTAACGTGACAATCCCTGCTCGAGACAGAACGCTTCGGCGTCTACGGAACCCAGATCGGAATGATCGCCTCCGCGACCCTTTGCGATGTCATGAAAGATCGCTGCCAGGTACGCGAGTTCCTGCTTGGGCAGCGATTGCATGATGCGCGAAAGGGCAGGGAACTCATGATCGTACTTCGGCATGGCGAAGCGACGCAGATTGCTCACCACGAACAAGGTGTGCGCATCCACGGTGTACGCGTGGAAAAGGTCGTACTGCATGCGGCCAACGATGCGTCCGAAAGCTGGAATGTAGCGGCCCAGCACGCCGTACAGATTCATGCGGCGCAACTCATGAGTCACACCCGATGGCGCCCGCAGGATCTCGAAAAACAAACGATGGTTGCGAGGATGCTGCCGGAACTCCTCATCGATCAACCAGAGATGACGAGTCAGTTGGCGAATGGTCGAGGCACGCACGCCGCGAATCTCAGCGTGCTGTGAGATGACCACGAAGAGTTCGAGAAGCGCTGAGGGATAACGATCGAACACATCCTCGTTCGTGATCTCGACGTAGTCATTGCGAATCTGAAAACGCGAGTTGACCGGTACTGGAGGAAGCTTCGCGTCTGAGAGAATCGCTTCGCGAAAGAGCTGCAGCAGCATTTCATTCAGCAGGCTCACATCCATCGCAGTGCGGTAATAGCGCTGCATGAACTGTTCGACGGCGAGCGTGTAAGTCGCGTCTTCGTAGCCAAACATTTTCGCGAGCTTGATCTGGTGATCGAACAGCAGACGATCTTCGCGACGGTTGGTCAGCACATGAAGTGCGAACCGGATTTTCCACAGGAACGCTTGCGCAGTCTTGAGCTTGCGCAGCTCGCTGCGAGTGAGGAAGCCGTGGTCGACCAGTTCGTCGAGTGAATCGGCGTTGAAGTGCCGCTTCGCCACCCAACCGATGGTCTGGATGTCCCGCAAGCCACCGGGGCTCGACTTCACATTCGGTTCGAGGTTGTACGCAGTGTCGTAGTAACGGTGATGCCGAGCCGACTGCTCAGCCACTTTCGCTTCGAAGAAATCGCGAGTAGGCCACACGCGTTCGGGGGCGAGGGCACGTCGCATCGCATCGAACAACGATTCCGGCCCGGTCAGCAGGCGCGCTTCGATCATCGTTGTCGCGACACTCACGTCCGCAGCGCTTTCGCGTTGGCAGTCATCGATCGTGCGGACGCTGTGACCCACTTCGAGTCCGATGTCCCACATGAATGTGAGAAAGCGTTCGAGATTCGCCTGCCACGGCGTCGATTCACTCTTGGGGAGCAGAATCATGATGTCGATGTCGGAGCAGAGATTCAGCTCGCCGCGTCCATAGCCGCCGACGGCGATTAACGCAACTTCGCGCGCGTAGTCGCCCACGTGCAGCTTCCACGCGGTCTTGAGCAGCGTATCCACCAGTCGTGCACGATCCCGCACCAAACGCTCGACCGGCTCATCATCCAGGAAGCGCTGTTTGAGACGATTGTCGCCTTCCATCAGAGCGCTTCTGAAGGCGCCAACGGTATCGGTCATCCCTGCGCTGGTCAGTAGCGGCTGCAGCCCCTGAAGGTAGTCCCACGTTGGATCGTTCGCAGTCGCAGCGAGCTCTTCCAGATCTTCGGGCGTGACGACAGGCATGGGCGCTCGCTTAGGAGAGGGACGTGCGTTCGGCAGCGCCGAGCGTCAGAACTTCATAGCCGGAATCCGTGACAAGCACAGTGTGCTCCCACTGCGCTGAAAGCGAGTGATCGCGGGTCACAACGGTCCAACCATCGGCAAGTAACTTCACGTCACGTTTGCCGGCGTTGATCATGGGCTCGACCGTGAAAGTCATTCCCGGCTCGAGCTCGATACCAGGATCGCGCTGACGGTAGTGCAGGACCTGCGGGTCTTCATGGAAGATGCGCCCGATTCCATGACCGCAATATTCGCGGACGATCGAAAGGTGCAGCGGTTCAATCATTACTTGGATGGCCGCGCCAATGTCGCCGATCCGCGCGCCGGGCCTGACCTGACGGATACCCGTCCACATCGCCTCGTGAGTCACATCGACCAGCCGCTGGATGGCTGGATTGACCTTGCCGACCGTAAACATGCGACTCGTATCGCCGTGCCAGCCATCCTTGATGACTGTCACGTCGATGTTGATGATGTCGCCTTGCTTCAGACGCTTGTCGCCGGGAATCCCATGACATACGACATGGTTTACCGACGTGCAGATCGACTTGGGAAACCCGCGGTAGTTGAGTGGCGCAGGTATCGCGCGCTGCACATCGACAATGTAGTTGTGGCAGCGCTCGTTGAGCTCATCGGTGGTTACACCTGCAACGACGTGCGGTGCGATCATGTCCAGAACATCAGCGGCGAGACGGCCAGCCTCGCGCATTCGCTCCTGTTCCGCCGGGGTTTTAATCGTCACCTGCATGTCGAGATTGGGACCTGGTTGGTTGAGCTGACGGACGACGAACCGGAAGCGGGAGGGCGGTCCTAAGGCCTTGCCTGAGGCGAGCCTAGGGACTCGGTGCGCCCCCAGCGCCCGATGCAACGAACGAATATTGGGACTTAATTCGCGGATGGAAGCGCCGCGGAACCGATCCGACCAGCGCCCGCCCGCGGAAGCGTACTCGAAGCAAAAAACTTGTGGCTGATCATTGAGTTTATGGTATAAAGCGCGCGCTTTTTTCGCAACGAATCTGACTTTTTAACCATCTCTCACACTGGCCGACACATGCGACGGGGTGCTTGAGAATCACGCGGTAGGGATCGACTTCAGGTCGAAGCTTACATCGAGTGTTTCCCGAGTCGTCGTATGGGACCAGTGGAGGCTCAACCCCTTCAAGGAGTTTTCTCATGACCAGCATGTCCATGCGACAGATGCTGGAAGCGGGCGTTCATTTCGGACATCAGACCCGCTTCTGGAACCCCAAAATGGCTCAGTTCATTTTCGGGGAACGCAATCGAATCCACATCATCAACCTCGAAAAGACGCTGCCGCTGTACAACGATGCGGCGACGTTCATCAAGCAGGTTGTCGCTGACGGCGGCAAGGTGCTTTTCGTCGGCACCAAGCGCTCTGCGCGCGAAGCGGTGAAGACCGAAGCCGCACGTTGCGCCATGCCTTATGTGAGCCATCGCTGGCTCGGCGGCATGTTGACCAATTTCAAGACCGTTCGCGGTTCCATCAAGCGTCTGACCACGCTCGATGAAATGGCTGCCAACGGCACACTCGAACAGCACAGCAAGAAAGAAGCTCAGGGCCTGCGTCGTGAACGCGAGAAGCTCGAGCGCAGTCTTGGCGGCATCAAAGAGATGGACTCGCTGCCCGACGTTCTGTTCGTGATCGATGTCGGTCACGAGCGCATTGCTATTCACGAAGCCAAGAAACTTGGCATTCCAGTGGTCGCCGTTGTCGATACCAACTGCACACCGGACGATGTCGACTTCGTGATTCCCGGTAATGACGATGCCATGCGCGCCATCCAGCTGTATGCCGCCGGCATCGCGGATGCGGTATTCGAGGGCAAATCGGCGCAACCTGAAGTGCC
>JBJMWN010000344.1:0-6085 GCA_045810085.1 Povalibacter sp.
AACCGCCAATTGCCATGCCTTCGATGAGCGCATGTGGGTTGTAGCGCAGGATGTCGCGATCGTGGCAAGTGCCAGGTTCGCTCTCGTCGGAGTTGCAGACCACGTACTTCTGCGGCGCCTTGCTCGGGAGCATGAAGCTCCATTTCATACCCGTTGGAAAACCTGCTCCGCCGCGCCCTCTCAGACCGGATGCCTTGACCTGATCGATGATCGATTCGGGCGTCGGCTTCTCGCGCAGGATGCGTTCCCACACTTCGTAGCCGCCGATGCTCCGATAGGTCGCAAGCTCCCATGAGCGCTCGCGCCCGAGAGGTTCGAAGCACACCAGGTTCGGCGTGTATTTGCTCATTTCGCAGTTGACCGTCGGCTTTCAGCCGGTGATAGCGAGAAACTTCAGAAGAACATCAGACCTGCGGCACGCAACTGATCCTTAGATCAGCGCACTCGCGCAGCGCTCATTCACTTGTGCTGATCCAGAACCTCATCGACTTTTTCAGGCGTGAGATTCTCGTAGTACACGTGATCGACCATCATCATCGGAGCGTTATTGCAGGCAGCGAGACATTCTTCTTCTCGCTTCAGATAAAAACGCCCGTCGACCGTGCTCTCGCCCACTTTGATTCCCAGACGTTTTTCGACGTGGGCGAGGATTTCATCACCGCCGCACAACATGCACGAGATGTTGGTACAGACCGAAATGCTGTGACGTCCGACCGGCTTGGTTTCGAACATCGAATAGAACGTCGCGACTTCGTAAACCTGGATCGGTGGCAGGTTCAGATACTCAGCCACCGCGTCCATGGAATCCTTCGTCAGGTATCCGCCGTTGTCGTGCTGCACAGTGCGCAGTGCTGCGAGCACAGCCGAACGCTTGCGATCAGGCGGGAATTTGGTGAGCCACTGGTCGATCTCGTGACGTGCATGCTCAGACAACTGTCCTTTTGCAGCACCACTTGCGGCTGGTGTATGGGTTACTTCGCTCACCGATCAATTTCCCCGAATACGATGTCTTGCGTACCGATGACCGCCACCACGTCCGCGAGCAGATGTCCTTTCACCATTTCTTCCAGTGAGGCGAGGTGCGGGAAACCTGGAGCGCGGACCTTCAGTCGATACGGCTTGTTGGCGCCGTCAGAGATCAGATAAATCCCGAACTCACCTTTGGGCGCTTCAACCGCCGCATACGTTTCACCTTCGGGCACGCAGTAGCCTTCGGTGAACAATTTGAAATGGTGGATCAGCGATTCCATCTCGTCTTTCATTTCTTCGCGTGATGGCGCCGCCACTTTGTGATCGGACGTCATCACAGGACCGGGGTTCTGCTTCAGCCAATCGACGCACTGACGAACGATCCGGTTCGACTGACGCAGCTCTTCGATACGCACCAGATAGCGGTCATAGCAATCGCCATTGACGCCTAGCGGAATGTCGAAATCCATGTGCTCGTAAACATCGTAGGGCTGCTTCTTGCGAAGATCCCACGCGATTCCTGAGCCGCGAATCATCGGTCCGGTGAATCCGAGTTGCAGCGCGCGTTCTGGCGAGACCACACCGATGTTGACGGTGCGCTGCTTCCAGATGCGATTGTCAGTGAGCAGCGATTCATACTCATCGACGCATGCAGGAAAGCGCTCGGTGAAATTCTGGATGAAATCCAGCAGCCCGCCGGTGCGATTCGAATTCAGGCGATCCACATCCTTCTGCGTCCGCCACTTGGATGGTTGATAACGAGGCATCGAATCGGGCAGATCACGATACACACCACCCGGACGGAAATAGGCTGCATGCATTCGCGTGCCTGAAACTGCTTCGTAGCAATCCATCAGGTCTTCGCGTTCACGGAACGCATAAAGGAATACCGTCATCGCGCCGATGTCGAGCGCATGCGCTCCGAGCCACATCAGGTGATTCAGGATTCGCGTCACCTCGGAGAACATCACCCGGATGTACTGCGCCCTCAGCGGCGGCTTGATCCCTAACATTTTCTCCAACGCGAGCACATATGCGTGCTCGTTGCACATCATGGAGACGTAGTCGAGGCGATCCATGTACGGGATCGACTGGTTATACGGTTTTGATTCGGCCAGCTTCTCGGTTGCCCGATGCAGCAGACCGATATGCGGATCAGCCTTCTGAATCACTTCGCCGTCCATCTCGAGCACCAGGCGCAACACGCCGTGGGCCGCCGGATGCTGCGGACCGAAGTTCAGAGTGAAATTACGAATCTCAGCCACGTGAACCCGACTCCACCTGCGCACCGACCGGAACGTCTTTGAGATTCTGGTCGTAGCGGTTGTCTTCTCGAATGACGCGCGGCACGAGAGTCCGCGGTTCGATGCTCACTGGTTGATAGACGACGCGGCCTTTGGCCGGATCGTATCTGACTTCCACATTACCAATGAGCGGGAAATCTTTGCGGAACGGATAACCGATGAAACCGTAGTCCGTCAGGATGCGACGCAAATCAGGATGACCTTTGAACATGAGCCCGAACAGATCGAAGGCTTCACGCTCGTACCAGTTTGCACTTGACCAGATGTCATTGACGGAATCGATCAAAGGCGGCTCGCCATCGATTGCATGACAGCGCAGACGCAAGCGCCAGTTGTGTGTGATCGACAGCAGGTTGTAGGTCACTGCAAAACGGCCGCGGCGCGATTCGCTTGCGAGTTCGTGAATTCGATTCACACCGCGACTGAAGCCTGTCGTGGTTGCTGCATAAGTGCGCCACTCTTCGCGACCGTAATCGAGGAAGTCGACGCCTGCGAGATCTACCAACTGCTCAAACCTGAGCTCCGGATCGTCGCGAAGCTCGCGGCAGACCGCAAGCAACTCCTCTGCCGTCACTTCAAATGCGACATCGCCCGCCACTACAGGCAATGGACGAAGACGATCGCCGAAGCGTGCCGTCACCGTTGAAGCCAAAGTCTCGCTGCGTGAAGCCATCAATAAATCTCAGCGAGCAATGGTGCTCGTTCGGCGGATCTTGTTCTGCAACTGAAGGATGCCGTATAGCAGCGCTTCAGCCGTCGGCGGGCAGCCCGGTACATAGACGTCGACCGGCACGATGCGATCGCATCCTCGAACCACGGCGTAGGAATAGTGGTAGTACCCTCCACCATTCGCACACGAGCCCATCGAGATGACCCAACGCGGCTCGGGCATCTGGTCGTAAACCTTACGAAGCGCGGGCGCCATCTTGTTCACGAGCGTTCCAGCTACGATCATCACGTCGGACTGACGAGGACTCGGGCGAAACACCACGCCGAAACGATCGAGGTCGTAGCGGGCCGCCCCTGCATGCATCATTTCGACAGCGCAGCACGCGAGACCGAATGTCATCGGCCACATCGAACCTGTGCGCGCCCAGTTCATGAGCTTATCGACCGAAGTCGTCATGAACCCGCGGTCTGGCTGAACGGCATCGGGCGTTTCAGTAGTTGGAGCAATTAATCCCATTCGAGTGCGCCCTTCTTCCACTCGTAGACGAAACCGACGACGAGGATCAGCAAAAAAATTCCCATCGCGATCAAACCGACGGAACCGATGGTTCGCAACGAGACTGCCCATGGAAACAGGAACGCGATCTCGAGATCGAACACGATGAACAAAATGGCGACGAGGTAGTAACGCACGTCGAACTTCATGCGTGCGTCAGAAAAAGGTTCGAAGCCGCACTCGTATGCAGACAGCTTTGCTGCGTCTGGTTTACGCGGACCGAATAGAAAGCCCAGCCCGATCAGTACGGAGCCGAGCGCGGCAGCAACGCCCAAGAAGATCAGGATGGGTACGTAGTTTTGCAGCATTCCAAGGACTCTCGGCGCCGGGCCCGGCACCGCGGGCGCGCATTGTATCAGGGACGTTGTTGTGCAGTAACCCTGTGATTGCAACAGAGATGCTGCACCACACGAGGTAGGTGATCGCGAAGGATTTGCGTCTGCGCAGCGATGCGACTCGCATCAGAGGTCGTGCATGCCTCGGTGATCCGATTCTGATCGCGCTCAACTCAAATGCATCGTCGTCGACAGTCTCTTGGATGTTGATTCCAAGTGCTGCACGCACATGACAGAGTTGTTAGAGAGTCGGCGCTGAGGTGAGTGCTCGCCGACGCCGAGCAGAGAAGAAATTGGTGCGGATGAGAGGACTCGAACCTCCACGGATTGCTCCACTACCACCTCAAAGTAGCGTGTCTACCAGTTCCACCACATCCGCACCGAGATGAACTGTTCGGTGCCAAGCCGTCTGCCGACGGTCTCTTTAACTATTGTTGCGGCTGCTGCGCGGGTTTCGTAGCAGGCGTCTCGACAGCCTGATCTGTTGCCGCTGGCGGCGCGTCGCTTGCCGGAGTCGGCGGGGCTGCAGTCGATTGCGGCTGGGTCTGCTGCACTCGATCAACCACACTGCTCGGATTCTCAGGCCTGCGCCCACCCATATAGGCGAGCGCGAGATTCGTTGCGAAAAACAGCGCAGCCAATGTTGCGGTCGTACGCGACAGAAAAGATGCGGAACCACGCGCACCGAAAACTGTGCCCGAGGCGCCCGAGCCGAAACCGGCACCGGCGTCAGCACCCTTGCCACGCTGAAGCAACACCAAGCCTACAATGCCGCTGGCGATCAGCACGTGTAGGACGATCGTTGCTGTGTGTACCCAATTCATATCGTGTTACTGATCCAGTGGCCTGCTCATCAATGCTCTTGAGCTGCAGCGCAAATTTTCAAAAATTCTTCGACCTTCAATGCGGCGCCACCGATCAGCCCGCCATCCACATCCGGCATCGAAAAAATCTCTGCCGCGTTCGCGGCCTTGACGCTGCCGCCGTAGAGCACCCGTAAAGCGGCGGCGATCTTAGCATCGTTGCCGTTTTCCTGGGCAGCGACGCATGCCCGAATATGCGCATGTACCTCCTGCGCTTGCGCCGGAGTTGCATTCTTACCTGTTCCGATCGCCCAAACGGGCTCGTATGCCACCACCGCGTTGCGCATCGCCTGTACGCCCGCCAGCGTGAGCACTGCGCCAAGCTGCCGAGACACCACTTCCATCGTGGCGCTGCGCTCGCGCTCTTCAAGCGACTCGCCGAGACACAGAATCGGTGTCATTCCGTGCGACTGCACCGCGAGAAACTTGCGAGCCACCAGTGCGTCGTCCTCCTTATAAAGAGCCCGACGCTCGGAGTGACCCACGATTACGTAACGGCATCCCACGTCTTTGAGCATGGCCGCTGAGACTTCGCCTGTGAAAGCGCCTACGGCCTCAGCACACACCGACTGTGCACCCAGCGATATGCTCGACTGGTTCAACAGCCGGGCCGCTTCCCACAGATACACAAATGGCGGACACACGGCGATGTCTGCCGTCGGCTGTGCAGGCAACCCTTGCAGCAGTCCATCCAGCAGAGCCGCGTTCTCCTTACGCGTCCCGTGCATTTTCCAATTTCCGGCAACAAAGGGCCGACGCATCGTGAGTCCTTGCAGGTCCGAGTAAAGCGACCGCGATCTGAGAGAATCCGCTCGAGGACAGGCCTGTGCCTGCCCCTAAAAAAGGCGCGGCAGCTTAGCGGGCACCTGAAGGGAAATCAAACCGGCGACCTACGCGACCTCTGCTGCGGCAGCAACCGAAGCTGCCAGGCTACGCGCCAGCTCGCGAACGAGCTTCTCATCGCTTCCTTCGACCATGACCCGGATCACGGGTTCGGTGCCGGATGCACGCAGCACGATGCGTCCTTCTCGTCCAAGCCGCCGCTCGGCATGGGATACGGCCTCCTGGACCGCAGGTGAAGCAGCGATGTCGATTTTCCGCGGCATCCTGACGTTTTCGAGCACTTGAGGGTATTTCGGCATGGGCGCGGCCAGTTCAGCGAGACTGCAACCAGTCTGCTTCATGATGGCAAGCGCCTGCAGCGCGCTGATCAATGCATCACCTGTCGTGGTGCGATCCAAACAAAGCAGATGTCCCGAAGTCTCGCCGCCGAGCATGCCGCCGTGCTCTCTCAGCATCTCCATCACATAGCGATCGCCGACTCTGGCACGACGAAATGGGATACCCAATTTGCCAAGCGCATGCTCGAGCCCGAGATTGCTCATCACT
>JBJMWN010000345.1:0-2772 GCA_045810085.1 Povalibacter sp.
ATGGTTGCATCATCCACGAGGAAGCTCGGCGAGCTGCCTGCAATGCGGCTGTCAGGATCGACGCCCGCACCGGCGAGTTCGTGCGCAACAGGCAAGTCCAGTTCGGTCATGCACCGATGCCTCAGTACGCGTCACGATCGAACAGGACCGCCCTGACCGTTGCGAAGAGGATCCAAATGTCGAGCCAGAAGGACCAGTTGTCGACATAATGCGTGTCAAGCTCGACGCGGCGCTTCGCCCGCTCGATCGTCCGCACTTCGCCGCGCAGTCCTTTGACCTGAGCGTAGCCGGTGATTCCGGGTTTCACGCGATGGCGGCCCGCATACCCGCGCACGGCCTCGTGGTAGAAACGGTCGCCGACCATCATCTCGGTGCCGTGTGGTCGCGGGCCAACGAGCGACATGCTTCCCTGCCACACATTGAAGAGCTGCGGCAGCTCGTCGATGCTGAAGCGACGCAGGAACCTGCCCACGGGTGTCACGCGCGGATCGTCTCGCGTGGTCGTCTTGCGCGCTCCTACGTCGGTCATGTGCGCATACATCGTACGAAACTTGAAGACGTTGATTGTCTCGTTGTTGAAGCCGACCCGCGGCTGGACAAAAAGTATTGGGCCAGGGCCGCTCAGCCTAACAAGCAAGGCGGTAATGAGCAGGACGGGCGACAACATGACGAGCGCGATGGAACTCAGCACCCAGTCTTCCATGCGCTTCACGACCTGGTTCATGTCGCGAAACGGCCGCTGCCACAGCGTGAGCACTGGCACCGTGCCCAGCAGGTTGACCCGGTAGTTGGGCGCGAGCTCAATCGCCTGTGGGGGGATCAGCGATACATCGACGCAAACTCGGCTCAATCCATCGACGATCTGCTCGAGCCGTTTTGGGGTGAATTTCGCGCCGCTGATCAGCACCTGGTCGACCTGGCCCTGGCGCGCGAGCTCGCACAGCGAATTGAGGTCGCCCAGCATCGGTAGTCCCTGGAGGTGGGTTTCACGCGCCCGGTCGTCGGCAATCCCGACGAAGCGCAGGTGTGGGAACTTAAGGGACTCCAACAATTGCCGGCTAAGCGCGACAGATTGCGGATCGGCCCCGTAAAATGCGATCCGCTGCTCGATCTGACCGTGCTCTGCTAGCCGAGTGATCGAGCGGTGTAGAAGTGGTCGCGAGACGGAAAGTGTGACTACCACGCTGAGCAGGAACAGCAAACTGACGCCGCGCGAATAATTGTCGACGAGGCCGGCCTGCCAGATCAGCGCGGAAGCGATCAGGCTGCTGATCACGGCATCAAACGTCGTGTCGCTGCTGTCGCGAAGGTCGAGAAGGCTGCGTCGATACGCTTGCCGCGACATTCGGATCAGAAGGTAGCTGCCAAGCATCAGGATGAACGCGGTGATGTGCACCGGCACCACGATTCGCTGTCCGCGAACGAGAGAATAGGCGATGAGGGTAATGGGTGCGCTTACAATGAAGCAGACGATGTCGGTCAGGAGAGTTAGGGAGCCTACGACATTCGACGTGAACCGAATGCCCCGCTTCGCCGGAGCGGGAGCCGCAAAAGCCGAAAGTGGCGTTTCGTCGCAGGTTGCCTCAGCCGCGGGCGACATACTGGTGTTGTCGTCCATGCGCATTACAGAAGCCCCCTGCCGAGTTGCGCGTCGCGCTGACGGGCAAACTCTTCCTGCACCTCTCCAGTTGCGTCACTTTCACCTTTTTTCATTGCAAGCAGGGCAGTGTAGATGCTCTGGTTCGCGGGAATGTCCTGGAACGCGCTCCACAGCGTGCGCTGCTCCCATGCACGATCGCCGGCAGCCGCGAAGCAGCGGGCAAGGAGCAACCGGTCGCTCGCTGAGTTCGGAAGGACAGTAACCAACTTCTGCGCGTCGATGACCGCGGCCGAAGCCTTGCCGGTTCGCAATTCGAGCTCGGCGCGCCCGCGAAGCGCGGTCGCATTGCCAGGATCGTAGGCGATAACCGCGTCGAACCTTCGCTTAGCTTCCTCAAGCTTGCCCAAACGGAACAGGGCATCGGCGAGCACGGCATTCGCTTCCGCATTGTTGGCTGCGACTGGCAGTGTGGCTGCGCCTGCGGCCAGCCGGATCGCATCAGCGGGACTACCATTCCGACTCAGGAATGCGCCGTAAACTAGCTTTTGCTCGATCGTCGAAGCGCGCTCGCCCAAGTCGCGCGCATCCTGCAGCCGTTGGGCCGATGCCCAGTAATCGGCCCATCGATCGAGCACCGAAGCAACCAGCTGGGGTTCGGCGTTCGGTTTCAGAAGACGAAGCGAGGCGTTGCGCGCCTCAGCGATGTTCTCGGCGCGGAACGCGAGCTCAACGACCATGAGGCGATTTTTCGTGTCCGCCGGCGTTAGTTGTTCAATACGTTTTGCGGCCGCAAGTGCATTGGCCCAGTCGGCGCGACGAACATAGATTCGCGAAAGAAGCTGTAGGCTCCCCACATCCATCGGCTGTGCCTCTATTTGCTTCGTCAGCAAATCGAGAGCGTCGTCTTCGCGCTTCAGCCCGATGAGCGCCCGAGCCTTCAGCACCTTCGCCAATGGATCGAACGGGCTGGAGGCAAGTAATGCATCACTCGCCGCAAGCGCCTTGTCATAACGCTGCTGGCTTATGGCGGCCCAACCCTCGGTGAGTTTGATCCAGGGATCGCCAGGCGCGAGGATCTGGAGCTCCTGGGCATGGCTTTGTGCAAGAGCGATGTCACCGGACCGTAAAGCGAGTTCTGTGACCGACCTCACCAGTTCGGGGTTGTTGCGATC
>JBJMWN010000346.1:0-57812 GCA_045810085.1 Povalibacter sp.
TGAATTGCTGATGTGTCGGTAACTGACTCGCCTGCGCATTCAGGGTCGTGCGCATTATCTCCAGCCATTGCACGCAATCCGTTGCGTAAGCGTGCGGAGGCTGGTCGCAGGTTTCAGGCAGATTCAGCTGGCCGGTATGCACTGCAAGCCACGAGGCCCTGACGAACAATTCGTGTTCGCGCTGCACCAGGCGACCCTTGCGACGGAAGTGCTCGATGTTTTCGCTCAATGTGTCTGGTATGGCCATATTCGCGCAGTAACGCCACAGCTCACCCTCGCGCCGATTCAAGTGATAGTGAAGGATCAGAAAGTCGCGAACGCGTTCGAGCTCGCTATTCGCAATGCGATTGAATTCGTCGCGTACGGCTGGGTCGAAATTCCGGTCGGGCAACATTGCGAGTAGTCGCACAATGTTGGCCTGGATGAGATGCAGGCTGGTCGATTCCAGCGGCTCGAGAAATCCGCTCGACAAGCCGATGGCGATCACGTTGCGATTCCAGCCTAGCCGGCGGCGACCCGTCACAAAGCGCAGTGTGCGTGGTTCGGCCAGTGGCTCACCGTCAAGATTTGCGAGCAGCGTTGCCACTGCGTCCGCCTCATCGAGATACTTCGATGAGTAGACGTATCCATTGCCGATGCGATGTTGCAAGGGAATGCGCCACTGCCATCCTGCCGCACGCGCTGTGGAACGCGTATAGGGCAGAAAATCGCCATTGCTCGCACACGGAACTGCGATGGCGCGATCGCACGGCAGCCAGTGCGTCCAGTCTTCATAGCCGGTATGGAGTGCTTCTTCGATCAGCACCCCGCGAAAGCCAGAGCAATCGATGAAGAGCTCGCCCGTCACTTCGCGCCCGTCCTGCAACTGCAGCGTCTCGACGTGGCCGCTCTCGCTGTTCAGACGAGTCGCAACGATTCGGCCTTCGACGCGCACCACTCCACGTTGCTCCGAGTACTCGCGCAGCAGTGCTGCGTAGAGCGACGCATCGAAGTGATAGGCATAGTCGTAAGTCGAGAGAACACTTCGAGGATCAGTTAGGGGCGGCGTGAACCGTGACTGCGCGGCCATTGCCCAAGCCATGCAGTAGTCATCCAGGCTGGATGCAGCCTTGTTCTGTTGCTGCGCCTGATGCCAGAAGTAAAGAAGGTGGTCGAAGTCGAAGGACCGGCCGTAGGTACCGAACGGGTGGAAGTAGCGCCGGCCGGGCTCTGCCCAATCGACGAACTGAATACCGAGCTTGTACGAGCCCTTTGTTCGACGAACGAATTCGAATTCATCCAGGCCCAACATTCGATTGAATTGTTTGATCGGCGGAATCGTCGCTTCGCCCACGCCGACAATGCCGATCTCTTCGGACTCGATCAGTGTGATGCGGCACTCCGACTTCAAGGCATTCGACAATGCTGCGGCTGTCATCCAACCGGCCGAGCCGCCACCGACAATGACGATGCTGGTTAACTTGCGATCATCGGCTGGCATAGTCAGCAGAGCGCAGCTACTTTCTGTTGCCAATGATGACGAGGAACATGTCGTGCCCGCGCCTCAATGATCATCGCGATGTTCCCGGCGCGGCTGCTGTCATCGCCGGCGCCGAGCGAGCAATCGGACAGTAACGGTCGATGAACGCCTGGTGATCGGGCATCTGCGCGAGATTGTTGGCAACGTTCGTACGAATCTGATTCAGCGTCTCCTGAAGACTTGCAGCGCCTGGAATTCGAGTCGCTGCATGATGGCTCTCGGGAAACACGCCCTGCCCCATCATCACCTGCAACCACGAGTCGACGCGGAACAGATTGACCTTGTCGGGCCACACGTAACCGTTGTTCCTGAAGAGTTCGATCCGGTGGGTGACGTTGCGGGGCACTTCCATGTTGCGGTAGTAGTTCCAGAAAGCACTATCGTCTCTGCGAGTCTGCTTGTAGTGCAGGATGATGAAGTCACGCACTTCTTCCCACTCGAACCGACTCTCGGTGTTGAAGCGCTCGGCTTGTTGCTCGAACTCGCGACTGAATGGAAAGAGTCGCATCAAGCGAATCAGTGCGGTGGTGATCAGGTGAATACTGGTCGACTCGAGCGGTTCGAGAAAGCCGGCCGCGAGACCCAGCGCGACACAGTTGCGATGCCAGGGTTGCATTCGTCGCCCCGTGCGGAATTTGAGCTGCCGCGGTTCAGTGATGGCAGGACCCGTCAGGTTCTTCAGCAGGAGCGCACGCGCTTCGTCGTCTGAACAGAAGCGACTGCTGTAGACAATGCCGTTGCCGGTGCGGTGTTGCAGGGGAATACGCCACTGCCAGCCGATCGGATGCGCTATCGCTCGCGTATAGGGAGGCGGCGCCTGAGTGCTCTCGGACTGCACTGCCCACGCGCTATCGGCGGCCAGCCAGTGGCTCCAATCTTCGAAGCCGACACCAAGCACCTCGCCGATCAACAGTCCTCTGAATCCCGTGCAGTCGATGAAGAAATCGCCAGACACGGACGCGCCGTTCTCCAGATCCAGCGACTCTATGTTGCCTGTGTGCGCAGATGTATTGACCTTGGAGATCTTGCCCTCCACGCGTCGCACGCCGAGCGCTTCGCTCTTGAGGCGCAAGAACTGCGCGTAGGCCGTCGCGTTGAGATGGTAGGCATAGTTCAGCGTGGTCTTGCCGACCTGACTCGCGAACTTTCCTTGTTTCGCCGCTTTCCATTCCAGGCAGTAATCCTCGAGATTGCCACCGAGTCCCTGGGCGTGAAGCTCGAGCCAGTACTCGTGGAACTCGGCCATCCACGATCCCTGGCCGATGACACCGAACGAGTGAATGTAGCTGTCGCCTGGATTGGCCCAGTTGTCGAACCAGATACCGAGTTTGAAAGTGGCCTGCGTCGCCGTCATGAACTCGCGCTCGTCGATTTCCATGAGACTGTGGAAGCTCTTCATGGTCGGGATCGTGGCTTCACCCACACCGACGGTGCCGATCAAGTCGGATTCGACCAGTGTGATCTCGAGCTGAGTGCCCAATCGCTTGGCGAGACTGTACGCAGCCAGCCAACCCGCGGTGCCGCCACCAGCGATGACGACGCGTGTTTTGCCGGCGTTCAAGAGTCAGGCCTTCCTAGCGATTCAGGCTGTGATGGACGGCGGCGCGAATACGACGCGCGTTCTCTTCATTCATGTCGGCGAGTGCACCCTGAGCGTGCTCCGGCAGATGCGCGCGTGGCACTGAGGTGTCACCGAAGATGTAGTAGTCGAACAGCGCGCGCCATCCTTGCCGATCCGCCAGCGGGCGGTCGCGCAAGCCGAGCATCGCGTGCATCAGCACATCCATCGGATCGCCCATGTAAGCAGGTGAGTCAACCCACCAGTAGTTCATCATGACGTTGAAGCGGTCGCGCGCTTCGGCCTCGTGCCACCACAAGCTCGGGTAGTACAACGCGTCGCCCGGCTGCATATCGGCAATCCACGCTTCATCCAGCGCTTCGCGCAGACGCGGGAAACGGACGAAGTCCGGCTGCTTGAGATTCGCCATCGTCACGACCTGACCACCGGGCGTCGGGTGCAATGGACCCGGATACAGATTGCGGATCTGTTCCGGGCGAAACAACGTGAACCGCCTGCGCCCGAGTACACAGCAGGCGATGTTACGTGGCACGTCGTAGTGGGCCGCGGCGATCGACTCGGTGCCGATCCAGATTTTTCCCACGCGCGGATAGCGATCGAAGATCGGATGATCGAAGACCAGTGAGTTCTGCGCTGCCAACGCGGGAAAGCTTTCGCCAGCCACGATGGAATTCATGTAGTAGTAAGCGTGAGCCTCACTTCCCAGCTCCGCGCGAATGAGGTCCAGCACTTCCACAAAGTCGCGTCGTTCAGCGCGATAGTTAAAACCCGTCACCGACTCGTTGTAACCGAAGCGGCCGCCGATTTCGCGGTCGCCCACATACACGATCACGGGCTTCTTGTTGTAGCTCGCGGCGAGCAGTTCCATCACTTTGCTCGGCGCTTGCCGAGCCGCCTGCACCAGCGGCCAATCCGCCGTCAGTCCGCGCATCAGCACGGGCTCGTTGGCGGCGAACAGCTCGTCGAAGGGAATGCGGTCGAATCTCAGCCCATCGATGATGCGAACCTGATGGCTCATGCTTTAGGGAACCTGTGACTAACCCGACTGAAGTCTGGCGATCTTGAGGTTGACCAGTTTCTGGAAATTGCCGAGCGAAGAAATCAGGAAGTACACCGAAGCCAGCAGGCCCGCCCGGTGCAGTCTGAACAGCTGCTCGGCGTTCAAGGCCGCGAACTTCTCCTGATTGATCGTGTAGTAATTGTCGAAGTCATAGCGCAGCTCAGCAAAGACCGAGATCTGGATCCTGACTTCTTCCAGCAGTTCCATCGCCACCAGCTCGCGATACAAGAGGCGATCGGTCCGCAGACCTACATCGACAGTCTGCAACACGCGCTTGATTCCCTCGAGGTATGGCGTCTCGCCACCGAGCGGCAGAAATACCGGCTGCCCATCCGCGCGCAATCGCGGATGTTGCTCATCGATCATGACCTTGATGCCGGCAGGCTCGGCATCGCTCTCACTAGCGCGAATGTAGCCGAGAGAGAAAGGGCCGCGGGCCAAAGTCGCCGGGATGGACGTACTGGTCCAGCGCTCACCTTCGACGAACAGGTTTTCATCTTTCTCGAAGCCAAGGATGGCGTGAGCTACGAACCCCGGTGCCTCGTCTGTCTTGTGCAGCAGCAGCGGATACTCGCGATGGAGCTCATTGAATTCGGCGCTCAGCGCAACCGCACGATTCACCATGTCGCCGTATTCGGGACGGGCACGCGTGTCGACAGCGATGGACCGATGCTGATCGCTGGTCAGGATCTTGATGGCCATGAATACATTTGCCGCAAAAGAAAAGGCTCCCAGCCCGCGCGCTGCGGAACCTGATTATCCTCGCAGAGGATTCCCGCCGCATCTGGCGGGAATCCGTTTCACTGCGTTGGCGTCAACTGCGCCCGCTTAATCGAAGTTATAGCGCAGGCTCAGCATGTAGCGCGGATCGCCCTCACTATTCCACCACTGCATCTGCTTGGTACGACTGTAGATGAGCTGGCCTTCACCCGTGAGATTGATGCCGTCCAGGCCCACAGACAGATTGTCATTGAAGTTGTAGGTCACGTTCATGTCGAGCTGATGGTATTCATCCACGAATCCCGGCAGTCCCTGCTGGCCCCCCCACACCGTCGTCGCCAGGAAGGCATCGCGCCAGTTGTACGCCAGACGCGCGGACAGACCATATTTTTCGTACATCAGAACAGCGTTCGCGGAGTCCGAGAGCCCTTCCAGCGCGAACTGCGCGACCGTGGGATCCGCCCTCAGGTTGTAGCCTACGTCTCCATTGACGATCGTGCCGTTGAGCTGGAAGCCAAAGCCACTGTCGCCAAAGAAGTGCTGCCAAGCGAGTTCCACACCGTCGATGATCGCAGTCTGGTTGTTGACCGGCTGGGACAGGTTGTACTGGAACAGCGGGTCGTTGGCGCGCGGAGCGATGTCGTAGGCCGCGATGATGTCCAGCGCCAGCTGCGAACCGCCTGGCTGCGATGGGTCGATGTAGGCACCGGCACCCCCGGGGAAGGCAGCTGGGTTGGCCAGGATGGCGGCCATGGTGAACATGTTCTGCTCGTTGACTGCCCAACCGCCGGCGGTCAACGCCGCAGACGCATCGCCAGTCAGCGTGCCGGGCGCACCCGAGGTGGGATCCTGCAGATCGAACAGAGTCGTGGTCGTGACACCGGTGCCGACGAAGTTGTTCACCGCCTTCCTGAAGAAGCCGACCGACGCGTAACTGCTTTGAGCGTAGTACCACTCGAACGACACATCGAGATTGGTCGATTCGAGCGGCTCGAGAGAAGCGTTGCCGCGAGAGGCCCTCGGAACACCGCCGAGCATTGTGAGTGTCGACGGGCCATTCACCGCCGTCGTCATGAACATGTTGTTGTAGACGGGACGCGCGATCGTCTCACTCACCGATGCACGGATCTTCATCGTGTCGTTCAGGTCGACCGAGAAGTCGATATTCGGTAACCAGTTTTTATAGTCCGCATTGTCGCCGAGCGATGTGAGTGAGTCGCCGAAGATTGCGTTGAAGTCGTTGTCGGACGTCCACACGAAGTGATTCACAACGTTCTGCAACGCGCTCGCCTTGACCTTGGTCTGTTCGTAGCGCAGGCCAACCACGGTCTGCGTTCGCAACCCGCCGATTTCACCTTGGAAGTTCGCCTGGAAATAAGCCGAGTAGACGTCTTCCTTGATGGTGTTGTTGTCGTAAGAAGCCGGGGTGAGGTTGTCGGCATCCCAGTTCGGGTACAGCGGATTGCCTTCCATCGCATGCGCAAACGACCACGGGTCGACACGGAATGATTCCTGGCCAAGCGTCGTCATGTAGTAGCCGGAGGTCGGATACTGCGCTGAATCGGGATATCCGACGAAGTTCAGGTCATTGAAGCTGTTCAGCACGTTGACCTGCCTCAACAGGCTCGGGTCGTTGATGTCGGACTGCCCGGCGGGGTTGAAGCCAACGCCCCACCCGCCGAGGAAATCCTGCGTCTCTGAATGCTGGGCGTGCATCTTGGTCGACAACATGCCAACGCCGAATTTCAAGCTGATCTCATCGTTCGGTTCAAAGGCGGCCGACAGGTTGAGCTGATCGGTGTCGGTCTCCTGCGAAGACTTGATCGTGCGGAATGTCTGGGTCGAGATATCCGGGACGTCCAGCACGTTGTTGCCATTGCCATGGGCGTTCGCAACGTTGTCGAGCACACCGATCGTTGCCGTCGGTACGCCATTACCCCAGTAGGCCGCTTGCCAACCGGATCCGGCAGCCGCCACGTTCATGCGAATGCTGTTGTTGCCATCGGGACCATCACCGCCCGACTCGGAGTTGGAAGTTGCTCCGTCGAGGGACAGCGTCCATGCATCGTTGAGTTTGTGGGTCACGTTCAGGCCGACGGTGAGGCTGTCGTCCTTGGTGTTGTCGTCGTAGTTGGCATAGAACAAGTCCTTGCCACGGCCGCCCTGAAGTGCAATCGGTTCGATCAGCTGCCGCGGAGTGGCGACGATGTCGTTGCCATCGAACTGAATGTAGCTGTACTGCCGAGAGAACCACATGCCCGGCACCACGCTGTCCTGGGCCAGCTTGTTCGAGGTGTACATCGCATCCGCGGTGAGGGTGGTGTTCTCGCTCGGAGCCCACTGCATGGTCACCATGCCGTTGATGCGCTTGCGCTCGATCTGGGCCTCGCTGATGCCGATGTTAGACGGCAGCGCGATGAGCGCACCTTCGGCGGGAGCATCGACGATCTGCGCGCCTGGCAGGAAGTTGGGCAGGCTCGGGTCGAAGTCGAGGAACTGGTACTGCTCCACGCTGATTCCACGGGTGCCAGCCTTGCGTTCCTGGTAGGAAGCGAAAGCGGACACGCCGAAGGTCTGGCCGCTGTTCGCCCAGCTCAACAGGCCGCTCAATTCGGGCGTTATCTCGTCGTCGCTGCCCTTGTCGTAGACGGCCTTGGCGCCGAGCGATGCTTTGTTGCCGCTATCAAGCGGCTTGATGGTCTTGATGTTGATCGTCGCGCCGATGCCGCCCGACGGCACGGCCGCATTGCCGGTCTTGTACACCTCGAGACCACTCACGCCTTCGGAGGCGAGCGTGGAAAAGTCGAAGGAGCGCGAGGTGCCTTGCGCGCCGACATTAGTCGGGTTGCCGGTAATGGAGCCCACGTGCGCCGCCGGAAGCTGCCGGCCATTCAGTGTCACCAGATTGAAGTTGGGACCGAAGCCGCGCACGGTGACGGCGTTGCCTTCGCCATTGACGCGGTCGATGGAGACACCGGTGATGCGCTGCAGTGACTCAGCAAGGTTCGTGTCCGGGAACTTGCCGATGTCCTCGGCAGAAATCGCATCGACGACGCCTACTGCCTCGCGTTTGGTCTCCATCGATTGCTGGAGGCTTCCACGCAGACCCGTGACTATCACTTCTTCCACGTTCTCGCCCGCTTGAGATTGGGCGAACGCGGGCACGACTACCCCCGTGCAAAGTGCGGCGGAAACGGCCGCAGATATCGCATTCCTCTGCCACTTGCCAGATTTCATTGTTTGCTCCCCAAAACAGTTTTGGTCTTTGACGCCAGGATCCGCACGAACGGCTGCTCGGGCTGCGTTGACAAGTCTCCGGTGCAACGCTTCCGAGCTCTGCGAGTGAGCGAGCGGACCATGTCACACAAATAGTACAGAGAGCGTTAAGTAATTTCCGTATGTGATCGCTACCAAACGCTCGTAATCAACGCAAGGTAGTTGACACCGTTGGACCAAGTGAGCTCGGACAAAGGTTTGTTGCTTTGTCAATGACTACGGCCGTGATGAGAGCGTTATCACGCTATCGATGCGATCGAATTCGCGTACCGCGGATTGCTTTCTGCAACGAAGTTTTGGCGCCTCGCGCAACGCACGGAACGCTTGAGGCTCGAGCACTCGTTCAATGGATAAGAAGTGCGAATCCGTGCGAGCGGAACGAGTTATCTGTGTTCGATCGCTGTACTCGCGAAGCTCGAACTCCCCGAGTGTCGCGCCAACTCAGCGCAGAAGCTGTGTGCCCCAGAGCGCAAGTGATAACAGCGTGAATGCACCCACAAGTCTGCCAAGGACCCTGCGCCAGGACAGCGCCCAAGGCGGCAACTCCTCGTCTTCAACGTCGCGAATGAACTCCTGCGACTCGAGCCGCAGCTTGTGCACATAGCCCAGGGATCGAACCGCATCGATACGTGCTGGCAGGTCACTTGCTTGCATGATGACTCCCGCTGGGATGAGGCAGTCTAGATCCGCATCGGTCACGTACTCAGTCGCAATCTGGTATCTGTGCGGTCACATCGGAGAAGCTTGGCTGCAGGATTTGGTAACGAGCCTCGCCCAGAGGCGTGCTGTGCCGGCGCTTCATCTGAAATTCTTTTGTTCGTCTTTTTTGTGGTGTCCGACTCTTCTCTTCTCTCTCTTCACTCCACAACAAGTTTGTAGCCGGCTCCCGGCGTGGTTTGCAGGATCTGCGGCGCGGTTGGGTCGACTTCGAGCTTTTGCCGCAAGCGATAGACCAGCTGCTTCAACGTGCGACGCTCGCGTGAGGTGGCACGTCCCCACACGTGATTGAGCAATCGTTCTGCAGTCACCGTGCGGCCGGGACTGGTGATGAGCAGATGCAGCGCTTTGATCTCGAGCGGTGTCAGCTTCACCGCTTCCGCTGTGCCGATGCGCAACGTACGTTGCTCGGGATCCAGATAGACGGCTCCGGCGCTGATCGAACCCGCATTGACCGGTTCCGCTCGACGCACCAGCGCACGAACTCGTGCGAGCAGCGCTCGCGGACTGAACGGCTTGAGCACATAGTCATCGGCGCCTGCATCGAGTGCTGCGACCAGGTCATCTTCCTGATCGCGCACGGTCAGCATCATGATCGGTACGGTGGAACGGCTGCGAATTTCCCTGCACACATCCAGCCCGTTCAGCATGGGCATGTTCACATCGAGCAACACGAAATCCGGTGCCTCGCTCGAGAACACCCGCAGCGCCGCGGGACCATCCTGCGCAGTACACACATCGAACCCCGCCTGATGCAGCGTAAATCCGATCAGTGCGAGCAGGTCGGCATCATCATCCGCTGCGAGTACTCGCACGGGTCGCACGCTTTCGATCTCGACTGACATGCTATCCACGCTCCGTAGCGAGCAACTCAGCCAACTGTTCGGCGTGAACACGGAGCTCGCCTGCTGCGGTGGCCTCCCAGTGATCCGCTCGCAACATCGGACCCACATAGAACAAGTGCGGACCCGGCCATCCATCCGCATCCATCACTGCGCCTTTCGGACCGGTACGCAGACCCAGGCCTAAGTTGTCCGGCACACACAGGCCGCATTGAATGAGGTTGCGCCAGAGCGGCTCTTTCGAACGCGCGATGGCGTAGTCGGGGCCGGTGCAATTCACGACTCGATCGACGTTCAGACTTTCGACCTGCTGTTTCGAGCGTGGACGCCAGATCACCTCGATCTTTGCACCGCGCTGCTCGAAGCGCTGAATGTGACCCGCATGCACGCGCAACTGCCCCGACTGACGCAGTGAATCGATTCGTTGCAGAACCTGAGAAGGAAGACGATGACGATGTACGTCCCAATACGCGCGCAAGTGACGTAGAAATCGCCGGCGATAAAGTTCGGGCATGCGCTGCCAGATCGTTGGGGCCATGTGACGCACGAACGTGACCGCCTCGCGCCAATCGCCGCCGCATTTTTCAGCTTCGGTCGCCAACAGGCGCACGACAGAAGCGAGTCCACCCAACGATCGCGATGCCGCCAGCAACAACGCATTGCCATCACCACGAAACGCTTCAGGCCGAAACGGCGTCTGACGCGGTGGCACCAGACCGTGCCGCGACAACGCATGCAGTCGCGGCGTGGTGGCGGGATCGGAAGCAGCTGCGTTCACCACATCCGCCATCGTGAGGCCCGTGCCGATCAACAACACCGATTCGTGACGCGCGAACCGCAGCTCCTGCGCCCAGGGATTTGCAACGTAACCGGGATGCTCGGCAATCGACTGGGCTGCAGATAACGAAGCAGGCTGCGGATTCCCCAGCGCCAGCACCACATCGTCGGCAGTCAGGCGACGCCGATCTGATAACTCCACCTGCAAGGGCAAATGTCGCTCGACACGACGAATGCTCGTGACTTCGCCTTGCCACTTTTCGAGTCGAATATGACTCGGCGCACTGAGCTCGGCGGCGAGCAGCACCTCCTGCAGGTATTCGCCGTACAAAGCGCGCGGATAAAAATCCTCGCCCGTGGCATTCGGAATCCGGCTCTGGACGAACTGCAGGAATTCCAGTGGCGCGCGCGAATTCGCAGACATGCGACCCGCAGGCACGTTGAGCAGATAAGGGAAAGCGCGTTCGGCATAGGCCACACCGCGACCTACGATCTGCGAACGCTCGATCAGAACCAGGCGCGTGGGTTGTCGCGGCGGACGACGCAACAGATTGGCCGCCAGCACGGTGCCACTGAAGCCGCCTCCGACGATGACGATCGTGCGCAGTAGACCCGCCAACTCCACCTCCACCTGCAACTCTTGAGTTACAGACTAGGTCATCGTTGGTATCAAGTAAGTAACCTTGCGGTGAGATGCCGGTGAAGAGATCTGTCAGCCGCAAAAAGGCGCAAAGGACGCAAAAGAACCGAACACCGCGTGAGTGCTCAGACCGCAGGGTACTTTGATGACTATGTGACTTTTGCGCTTTTTTGCGGCCCAGGCTCTATTCCACTACGAGCTTGTACCCAGCACCCGGCGCGGTTTGCAGCATCTCGGGTGCGGCGGGGTCGACTTCGATTTTTTGCCGCAATCGATGCACGAGCTGCTTGAGCAACTGGCGATCGCCCGAGCCTTTGTGACCCCACACCTGCATCAGCAGGCGGTCCGAGCTCACAGTGTGACCTGCGTTAGCGATCAGCATTTGCAGCAGACGCAATTCGAGCTTGGTCAGTCGCACCGCTGACTGGTTACCCACTTGCACCGTGTGCTCTTCGACATCGAGCTTCACGCGGCCTGCAGCTAACGGCGCCGAATTTTCCATGCCGGCGCGACGCAGCAGCGCTTTGACTCGTGCCAGCAGCGTGCGTGGACTGAACGGCTTGGTCAGATAGTCATCCGCGCCGAGTTCGAGCGCTCGCACGAGATCTTCTTCTTCGCCGCGCACGGTCAGCATCATCACGGGTACGCGCGACTTCGCTCGTACCGCTTCACAGACCTGAAAGCCGCTCGCGCCGGGCATGTTGATGTCGAGGATCACCAGATCAGGTGCCTCGGCTTCGAAAGCTTTGATCGCGGTCTGGCCATCGCCGGCCTTCACGACCAGATAGCCGGCTTGCGACAGCGTGAACGCGATCAGCGCCAGCAGGTCCTTGTCGTCGTCGGCGGAAAGAATCTTCATAGTGCTCGTGTCGTTCGATAGGAAGCGGATTGAGAGAGCGTCAGTGAAACATGTCAGCGGGCGATTGCTTATGCTCTTGGAGCATCATCTGATCGCTCGCGCTGTCAGTCTCCCTTGGCCATCGGCAGTTCGACGACGAAGCGGGTACGGTCACCTTTGCGCTCGGCGTGAATCGAACCTTCGTGTCGATTGATGATGGATTTCACGATCCACAATCCCAGGCCCAGTCCGCCCGGTTCAGGCTCCTGATCGGGTCCACGATAAAAGCGTTCGAACACCGAGCCGCTTTCGATTTCCGGTACGCCAGGACCTTCGTCTTCGACCCATACAGTGACTGTACGATCGGCTGCACTTGCGCCGACGCGAACCGTGCTGTCCTCGGGCGCGAACTTGCTCGCATTCGCCAGCAGGTTGACGAACACCTGGCTCAGACGCGGCGCATCGCCATCGACGCGCGGCAGATCCTCGGGAATTTCCAGCTCGAGTGTCTGGCGTCGCTGCTTCAGCAATGCGCCCATCAATGCATCGGCATCTTCGACAACTTCCTGGATCGCGACGCTCTGATGGCGAATGCCCAACTGACCTGACTCGATGCGCACGCTCTCGAGCAGGTTATCGATCAGGCGTGTCAGTCGCAGAGCACCGCGCTCGAGCGAAAGGACCAGCTCTTTCTGCTGATCGCGCGACATCGTATCCATGCCATCGCTGAGCAACTCGATCGATGCCAGTTGTGCGGCGAGCGGCGTGCGGAACTCGTGTGAAATGTTCGCGAGCACAGAGTCACGGGCGCGTCGCACACCTTCCAATTCAGTTTCATCGCGAATGACCTGGACCTGCAGATCCTCGACGGGCGCCGCACTAGTGATGATCGTGGTTCGCGGCGAACCCTCACGCAGATTCAATTTCTCGGTCGCCTGAGAACTTCCACCATTGCGGGCCATCACGATGGGGCAACGTGTTTCACAGGGACGCTGGCCATGCTCGAGACAAGGCTTCAACACATCACCGCAAAAACGTCCGATTGCTTCATGTGCTTGGACACCGAGCAGACGTGCGGCTTGCGGATTCAGATAGCGGATCACGCGTGACTTATCGACCGCGTACACACCTTCGACGATGCCACCGAGAACCGCCTGCGCTTCTGCTTCGCGACGTCGCAGCGCGCTTGTCAGATTGACCAGGTTGTTGCGCATGTCCTCCATGGTGCGCGCGAGCTTCCCGACTTCTTTCGTCCCGGAGACAGGAATCGATGTCGAGAAGTCACCTTGTCCTAATCGCTCCGCCGCTTCCGTCAATGTGCTGACCGGCCCTGTGACTTGCTGACCGAGAATCACACCGGCAAGCACTGCAAGTGCGGCAAGCACGATCGCCGTTGCGACCAGACGTCGCACCATCGTTCCGACGGCGTGATCGATTTCGCTCGTCGGCAGCCGCGCTTCGAGCAGCGCGATGGCTTCACCCGTGGATGCGAATACCGGAAAGCTGGCTGCGTACAGTTCCGCTTCCGCAACACGCGCGACCGCCGAACGACCATCCGACAATCCCGCTGAATGCAGTCGTGTGAAGTCATCGACGCGTTTGCTTTCCACGAACGTGCGATAGCTGATCAGTCGAACTTCGACGCCAACGCGGTCAGAAAGAATCCGCCCGAGTCTTTCATCGAGCAGGCGTGCGACATAGAGCCGGCGTTCAGTCGCGCCACCGATTTGCGCCGATGCACCGAGCACTGAATATGGGACGCCGCTGGGCACTGCGAGGAATCGCTCGCCCTGCTCGGCACTGGTGTTGGCGATTTCGTTCCAAGGCAATGGCGTACCCGCCTGTGCCACGAGCGTGCGACCTTCGAACACGGCACACGCCGCGACCGTGTCGCTGTTGCAGGAGCGACGCAAATAAGGTCCCACCGCTCCGCCCTGGCGATCGGCTAGCAGACGCTGCAAGGTCGGGCGATCGGCCACCGTCTTGGCTTGGGTGAGCGCATCTTCGCCAAAGCGGCGCAGATCTTCGCGAGCCATCGCGCCAGCCAATTGCACTCGCGACTGACCCTGTTGATCGGCGAGATCGCGCAGCGATCCGATGGCGGAGATCGAAATGCCACCCACGACCAGGAGCACGATCACGACATTGATCGCAGCGATCCAGAACCCGAGACTCGCGCGCGAGGTGTCGAGCTGGAATCGATCGATGAATTCCTGAATACGCGAGAGCATGAAATCGTGGCTATTCGTACTGGCTGCTGGCCAGCGTCATCTGGCCAGAAAAGGGCAATGCACTCACTTGGTATATCCCGTTCGCCATTCCACCAGCGATTTGATGATCAAGGTCACGACCGCAAGCAAGGTCAGGAGCGAGGCGACGGCAAAGGCTCCCACGAAGTTGTATTCGTTATAGAGAATTTCAACATGCAAAGGCATGGTCGTGGTCAATCCGCGGATGTGACCTGAAACCACGGATACCGCGCCGAATTCACCCATCGCGCGGGCGTTGCAGAGGATAACGCCGTACACCAGGCCCCAGCGAATCTTGGGCAAGGTCACGTGGAAGAAAGTCATTAGGCCACCCGCACCCAGGGTAATTGCGGCCTCTTCCTCGTCGTTGCCGAGCTGCTGCATCAACGGAATGAGCTCGCGCGCGACGTAGGGGAACGTCACGAACATGGTGGCGAGCACGATGCCGGGCAGCGCGAAGATGATGCTCATGTCGTGTTCCTGCAGCCACACGCCGAACCAGCCTTGCATGCCAAACAGCAGCACATAGATAAGACCGGAAATCACCGGCGACACCGCAATCGGCAAATCGATCAGCGTGATCAGAAAACTCTTGCCCTTGAATTCGAATTTTCCGATCGCCCACGCAGCAGCGATTCCGAACACGGTATTGGTAGGCACAACGATCGCCGCGGTCAGCAGGGTCAGTCGAATCGCAGCGAGCGTGTCTGGGTCCTTGAAGCTTTCGAAATACATCGCGATGCCCTTGCTCAGCGCTGTCGCGAACACAGTCGCTAATGGCGCGAATAGCAGCGCGGCAAGGAAGAGCAACGACAAACCGATGAAACACCACTTCACGGAAGTGCTCACCAACGTGTCCCGGCCCGGGCGAGTGGCGAGTTCCGCAAGAACTGTTTTGGAAGGTCCGGCTGCCATGCGATGACTTCAGCGCCCAGCCGCAACGACGCGGCGGCGACCCCAGGTCTGGAGCAGATTGATGGAAAGCAGCATGACGAAAGAGATCACCAGCATGAGGAATCCGATCGCTGCGGCGCCGACGTAGTCGAACTGCTCCAGCTTGATGACGATCAGGAGTGGCGCGATTTCGGTTTTCATGGGCAAGTTGCCTGCGATGAAAATGACCGAGCCGTATTCGCCCACCGCACGCGCGAATGCCATGGTGAAGCCCGTGAGCAGTGCAGGTGTGACCGTCGGCAGAATGATACGAACGAATATCGTGAACCGACCCGCGCCGAGGGTTTCTGCTGCATCTTCGAGATCGCGCTGCACTTCAAGCAACGCGGGCTGCACCGAGCGCACGACGAACGGCAATCCGATCAACGTCAGTGCAACGACAACACCGATCCAGGTATACGCGACCTGAATACCGAACGGCGCGAGATGCTGACCGATCCAGCCGTTCTGTGCGAAGACCGCAGTGAGAGCGATACCTGAAACAGCGGTCGGTAATGCAAAGGGCATATCGATGAGTGCATCGATGAACTTGCGCCCGGGAAACTCATAGCGCACCAACGTCCAAGCAATGATGAAGCCGAAGACACCGTTGAGCGTCGCCGCCAGCAAGGAAGCGCCGAAGCTCAGGCGGAACGATGCGATCACCCGACGGTCGAGCAGCACGTGCACGAAATCGTGCCAGCCCATGCTTGCCGTTTTCATCACCAGCGCGGTCAATGGAATCAAAACCAGTGCGCACAGAAAGAACGTTGAGAAACCCAACGTCAGTCCGAAGCCGGGAAGAATCGAGGGCTGTCGAAAAGTGGATGCCATCAGGATTCGCCTTCGATCGCACAACGAAGGTCGTTACGGGCTGACTGATCGCCGGCATCCTTCAGGCACAAGACAGCAGCAATGGTGAAAGCGGCGGTGTTCACTGTTTTGTCGGGCTGTAGATGCGATCGAAAATGCCGCCATCGACGAAATGCTTCGCGTGTGCTGCATTCCAGCCGCCAAACACTTCATTCACTGTGAACGTCTGCACCGTTGGAAACAGATCTGCGTGGTGCTCGAGCACCTGAGCTTTTCTCGGGCGAAAGTAGTGCTTCGCGGCAATCTCTTGTCCCGCGTCCGAATACAGAAACTGAAGATAAGCTTCCGCAACTTGTCGTGTGCCACGTCGATCGACGACGGTATCGACCACCGCGACCGGCGGCTCGGCCAGGATGCTGATCGAAGGCACGATGATTTCGACTTTGCCGGGACCGAGTTCCTTCAATGCGAGCAGCGCTTCGTTTTCCCAGGCAATCAGCACGTCTCCGATCGCACGCTGCACGAAAGTATTCGTTGCGCCACGTGCGCCGCTATCCAGCACCGGCGTGTGTCGATAAAGCGTACTGACGAACTGCTGTGCCGCAGCCTGAGCTTCATCGACTTGAGCGGCAAACTTCGGATCATCGAGCTTGCTCCAGTCACCGAGTTGCCGATGCAGTTCAAAACCCCAGGCAGCCAGATAATTCCAGCGCGCACCGCCTGAGGTTTTTGGATTCGGCGTCACGACACTGACGCCTTCACGAATCAGATCCGGCCAATCGTGTATCTGCTTGGGATTGCCCTGCCTGACGAGGAAGACAATCGTCGAGGTATAGGGCGCACTGTTGTCCGGGAAACGCGTCTGCCAGTTCGCGCCCAGACGTTTGCCCTTCGTCTGAATCGAATTGATGTCGTACGCGAGTGCGAGCGTCACCACATCCGCTTGCAGCCCATCGATGACTGCGCGTGCCTGACTGCCCGATCCTCCATGCGATTGCTTGATCGCGATGACCTGACCCGTGCGGCCCTGCCACTCGCGGATGAACTGCTCGTTCACATCGCGATAGAGCTCGCGGGTTGGATCGTAGCTCACGTTCAACAGCGTGACGGGCTTGGCGCTATTCGAATCGCTCGAGCCACATCCGGCGAGCAACGCGAATGTCGCCGCGATAAGTGCGGCAATCACTCCTCGCATCACAGTGCACCTGCGGCGGGTCGATACACGATCATCAGTGCGAACGCAGGAAGCGATGCGAACAGCGCGGTAAAGGTACTTTGCAGTTGCTTGAGATCGGAGATGCCCAGGATCAACATCTGATCGGCGGCATCATTGAGCTGACGGCGCAACTCATCGGCTGCTCCACCGAAACGCAATTCTGTACGCATCTCCAATCCGTGCACCGCCTGCGCTTCGGAACGTGCATCGAGCAACGTGCGCATGCCGAATGGACGCTGCGAATCGGCCTCGGCCTCGGGAAGAATGCCGACATAGACCGCCTCGGCGGAAACGTGACGCAGCAAACTCGCCGCAACCGCCAGCGTAGAGCGTCGCGAGGCGTCGTCCGCCCAGTGAATCAACACACGTTGCGGCGGCGGCATCTGACTTGGCAGAACCAGCACTTCCGCAGCGCCATTGCGCAAAAGCCATTCGATCTGAGCTGCAAGATTGGGCTGCGGTGCGATCACGGCCACACCTGAGATGGAAGTCGCAGCCTTGGAACCGTCCGGCGAAGCGAGTGCGGCTTCGACGCGCGTCGCAATCCGGGTCTTCATGCGATTGGCGAGTTCACTCAGGAACGGGTGACTGGCCAATCGCTCCGCGGCAGCGGCATCAGCCGCACATGCGGTGTAGCTCGACAGCGGAGTAGGCAACACGTGAATTCGGCGTGCACCCAAAGCAACCGATTGTCCCAGCGTCAACGGGAATGAACGCTGTTCATGCTGGGTACGTGTCACTTCCAGAGCGGAGATTGTTCCGGAATCCGATCCGGCAATCTGAGCGTGCGCAGCGCCGTTGGTGAGTCGCACTCGTAATCGTTCGAGCGCGCCAGTGAAAACCATTTCTTCCACGACACCGAGTCCCATGTAGTTCACGCGGAGATTATCGCGGGTGGGCGCGAGCTCGACTTCTTCGGGACGCAGCACCGCAACGACTTCATGCTCGCGGCCTTGTTCGTACTTCTCGATGGCGCGTGCATTGACGGGTGTGGCGCCGAAGCGAATTCCTTCCGCCGTCTGACGTGCAAGCAGCAGATTGGCTGCGCCCAGAAACGTCGCGACAAAACGCGTCGCAGGACGTGCGTACAACTCGTCCGGTCGACCCGACTCGAGGAGCCGGCCCAGATTCATCACACCGATGCGATCGGCGAGCGCGAACGCTTCTTCCTGATCGTGAGTCACGAGAACTGTCGTGATATTGAGTTCGCGCTGTACCTGTCGAATGGTCCGGCGCAGTTCCTCACGGATCTTGGCGTCCAGAGCGCCGAAGGGTTCATCGAGCAGCAACACCTGAGGCTTGTGTGCGAGCGCTCGAGCAACGGCGACACGCTGCTGCTGTCCGCCAGACAGCTGAGTCGGCAAACGATCGTCCATGCCTTCAAGCGCAACGAGACGAAGCAACTCTTTGCGACGCTCGCGACGATCGGCCCCTTTCATGCGTCGCACACGCAATGCGAATTCGATGTTGTCTCCGACGCTCATGTGGCGAAACAGCGCGTAGTTCTGGAAGACGAGTCCCACACCCCGCTGTCGGGCCGATACGTGCGTGACATCGCGACCATGCAGTGCAATGCGCCCATGATCCACGCCGGTGAGTCCCGCAATAGCGCGCAGCAAAGTGCTTTTGCCGCTGCCGCTCGGCCCGAGCAGTACGAAGAACTCACCTTCGCCAACTTCGACGGACACGTCGTTGACGACAGGCGAGCCCTGATACCGTTTGGTCACTTGATCGAGCGTGATGGACATAGGGACGCGAGCTTAACGGCGGTGTGGTAGCAAGGTCAGTCTTAACCGGGTAACAAACCGGTTATAACGAGCGAGCATCCTGGTGATGAGCGGCGATGGCAGACGTCATGGCAAGCGGGCAGACTGACGACTGCAGGGACCGCAGTGATTCGCACCATTGCAGCCGTGACCGGATGCGATTGCAAATACGTTCTACGCATTTCTACTCACCGCATCGTTATCAACATGCCCCTGCCCAATTACGAAAAGCTCGGCTCGTTCTATCTCGGCCGTGAAGTCGACGCAGCAACCGGAGCTGATAAGCCCGAGCTGGTGCTCTATGACTCACGCGACCTGACGACTCATGCCGTGTGCGTGGGCATGACCGGCAGCGGCAAAACCGGGCTGTGTCTGTCATTGCTCGAAGAGGCAGCCATCGACGGCGTCCCTGCGATCGCGATCGATCCCAAAGGTGACATCGGCAATCTGTTGCTGACCTTTCCGGAATTGCGTGCTGAAGACTTCGCACCCTGGGTGGATGGCGGAGATGCGTCGCGCAAAGGAATGACAAACGAGGCCTATGCGCAGGCCACGGCGGACAACTGGCGCAAGGGACTGGCTGACTGGGATCAGGATGGCGAGCGCATTCGACGCTTGCGAGGCGCCGCGGATTTCGCCATCTACACACCGGGAAGCACTTCAGGTCGACCGCTCTCGGTGCTCCGCTCATTCGCAGCGCCGCCGGTGGAATTACGCAGCGACCCGTCGAGCTTGCGCGAGCGTATCGGCGCGACCGTTTCAGGATTGCTCAGTCTGGTCGGTGTCGAGGCGGATCCCATCAAGAGCCGCGAACACATTCTGCTATCGACCTTGCTCGAGCAAGCGTGGACGCAGGGCCGCGACCTGGATCTGAAATCGCTGATTCAGGGAATTCAGAAACCGGGCATCGACCAGATCGGCGTGATGGATCTGGAAACTTTTTATCCCGCCAAAGAGCGTCTGCAGCTTGCGATGTCATTGAACAATCTGCTCGCATCTCCCGGGTTCAGCGCCTGGATGCAAGGCGAGCCGCTCGATGTTCAACGACTGCTGTTCACTGAAAGCGGCAAGCCACGCGTTGCGATCATCTCGATCGCGCATCTCAACGATTCTGAGCGGATGTTCGTGGTCACGCTGGTGCTGGGGGAGATCGTCGCGTGGATGCGTCGGCAGTCCGGCACCTCGAGCTTGCGCGCTCTGTTCTACATGGACGAAATCTTCGGCTACTTTCCGCCGAGTGCGATGCCGCCATCGAAACCGCCGTTACTTACAATAATGAAGCAGGGTCGCGCATTTGGTCTGGGCGTCGTACTCGCGACTCAGAATCCAGTGGACCTCGACTACAAAGGACTTTCGAACGCGGGTACGTGGTTCATCGGTCGTCTGCAAACCGAACGCGACAAGGCGCGTGTCGTCGAAGGACTCATCGCGGCGGGATCAGGCATCGAGAAATCACAATTCGATACGTTGCTCGCGAATCTGACGGCTCGAGTTTTTCTGATGCGTAATGCGCATGAAGACGCGCCGGTACTATTTCGCAGCCGCTGGGCGATGTCCTATCTGCGCGGGCCACTGACGCTGCCAGAGATTGCGCGTCTTTCGCCGAATGCAGCCGCTCTAGCATCGACAGCTCCTGTCTCGATGGCCAGCACGATCACGTCGGCCACGAAGTCCTCGAAACCCGTCGTTCCCGCAAGCGTCGTCGAACTGTTCTGGAAAGGTGAGCACAACAGCTATGTGCCGCAACTGCTGGCTCTGGTACGCATGCATTTCGTGAACGCATCGGCCGGAGTCGATGTGTGGGAAACGCGTTCGTATGCGTTGCCGCTCACCAGCGACGCAGATCCCGACTGGGCTCGCGCAACGATCGGCGGTGACGTGAGAGCTTCACTCGATAAGTCGGGCAACGAAAGCGCCACCTATGCTCTGCTGCCTGCGTCCGCGACGCGTCCAGAGAGCTACAAGGCATGGTCGCGGCAACTCGAGTCATACGTTTACGCTTCGGCTGAACTTGAGCTGCTGAGTGCGCCTGTCGTCGGCGCCACTTCAGTACCGGGCGGCAGCGAAGCCGATTTCCGTGCACGCATTGCACTGGCGCTGCGCGAAAAACGTGATGCCGCCGTGGATGCATTGCGACGCAAGTACTCACCCAAGCTCATCGCGCTTCAGGATCAGATTCGTCGTGCCGAAGATCGCGTCAGCCGCGAACAGTCACAGTTGACGCAACGAAAAATGGAAACGGCCATCAACATCGGAACGTCGATTCTCGGTGCATTCCTGGGACGCAAGAAGATCAGCGTCACCAATGCGAGTCGAATCGGCACGGCCGCCAGAGGAGCGGGACGTCTGGGACGCGACAGCGAAGACGTCACTCGTGCGAACGAAGGACTCGATGTGCTGAAGCAGCGGCACGAAGAGCTTGAAGGCGAGTTCAATGCCGAGAGCGCGCGAGTGCAGGCGGAGTACGAGCCGGCAGCGGCTGTCATCGATCGTGTGTCGATCAAGCCACGTAAGTCAGATATCGAAGTGACACAGATCGCGTTGGTCTGGATGCCGGCCTGAAGCGCGGCTTTCTCTTCATACAAAAACAGAGGGCCGGACTTTCGTGCCGGCCCTCGTCGTGAACTCAAGTCAAGATCTGGATCAGTCGGTCGCAACGGTTTGTTTGCTCGGGTCTTCGGTGAAGATCAATTCGACGCGACGATTCTGCTGACGACCTGCTGCGTTGTCATTGCTCGCCACCGGCGTGCTTTCACCTTTGCCCAGCGCGACGATCTGGTTCGCCTGCACGCCCCGTTGCATCAGTGCTGACTGCACCGACTGTGCACGATTCTCCGAAAGTCTCTGGTTCAGTTCATCGGAACCCACACTGTCGGTGTGACCTTCGATCGTCACTTTGCGGGCGGGATCTTCCTTCAGCGCATTCGCCAGACGATCGATTGTTGCGTAAGCACCCGGCTTCAGTGTCGCTTGACCGGTGTCAAACAACACATCGCCCAAAGTGAGTACCAGTCCACGATCAGTCTTCTTGGCCTTCAGATCGGCCAATTCCTGTTCAAGGCTCGCCGCGCGATTGCGTGCCGCTTCGGCTTCGCGATTGCGGGCCTCGACGATTACACGCTGACGCTCGGCCTCGCCTTGCCTGATCTCATCACGTGCCTGCGCTTCGAGAATCTTCTCGTTCGCGATCTGCGCATTGGTCGTGGCGATCACCGAGTGATAGCGAATGTCATCCACTTTGCCGCCCTTCTCTGCGAGCTTGTTCGCCTCCTCCAGAGACTTGCGTGCAGTCGAAACATTCTCGGCAGCGACGCCGGCGCGTGGTGACGATTCGACCTGCGGCACTATTGCACGAGCCGTTTCGAGCTCATCGATCGTTTTAGGGGTGGAGCTGCAGGCAGACAATGCTGCCGCGACTGCCACACTGGCCAGTAAATTCGAGATCCGCTTCATAGTGAAGTCCTCTTGGATGATCGTGACTCAGCGAGTCGTCGAGCGTTCGGTTTCTTGCCGAAGGGTTTGAATGCTCGCAAGCAGCTCGTCTGCAGCACGGCGAGCTTGCGCGTTCTGCACCTTCGCCGTCGCAAGCTGCGCCTCCAGCTCTGCCTGTACGGCAAGCCGCTGCGCACGGGTTTCGTTCTTTGCCTGCAGCTGCTTTTGCGCTTCAGCGTAGGTGTCGCGAGCCTTTTGCAGCTCGACGGCTCCCGCTTCTGAATTGCCCACAGACGCCTCAGCCTGCTTGACGGCAGTCTCGCTGCGAGCGACTTGTTGTCTGGTCAAATCCGAGACACCGCCGCAGGCGGTGAGCGTTGCAAGCGTGGCTACGCCAATCAGCAGTCCGCGCAGTGATGTGCTCATGTGTTTCCTCTCCGTGATTGCGGGTTTCTCCCGCGTTCGGTTGTGCGCGGAGTAACGCGTGCTATGCGAGTGGGGTTCCGCTGACGAAGCACGGCATCGGATATCGTTACCAACAGTTCGCCAAACGCGATATTCGATTCATTTCGCGGTTGGGGTTGATCTTCGTCGGCGGAGTTCGGACACTGAACCCTTCCCGGATTTTGGAAGTACCTCGTGTTAAAGCCCTGGTCTGCTTTGTTCATCCTGGCGGCCGCTGTACAGCTGACGAGCTGCAGCTCCCGAGTCACTGAGCCCTCGGTCGGTCAGTACCGAGCCGTGCTTGAATTGCCGGGAGGTGAAGCACCTTTCGGGCTCGAAGTGGCACGCGAGGGCACGGGGTTCGTTCTGTATCTGCAGAATGGCAACGAGCGCACGCGAGTCCCCGAAGTCACCGTCGAGAAGGGCGAGCTCCGCGCGAAGTTTCCCGGCTACGAGAATTCGCTGCGAGCCACCCTTCAGCGCAAACGGATCGAGGGTGCGGTGACACTCATCAAGGCAGGTGGCGTCGAACAAGTGATTCCACTCAAAGCCACTCTGGATGAGAACTATCGTTTTTACCCAAAGCCCAGCTCGGATAACGCGGATGTGGCAGGACGATGGGCAGTGACTTTCACCGACAACGAAGGTGAAACCAGCAAGGCCGTTGCCGTTCTGGAACAACAGCATGACCGAGTGACCGGAACCGTGATGACGCCCACGGGTGATCATCGTTTCCTCGATGGTCAGGTGCGCGGCGATGAGGTGCAGTTGTCGACGTTCGGGGGCGGCCTCGCGTATCTGTACAAGCTGAAGGTCGTGAACGGTGAATTACAGGGTGAGTACTGGCAGGGCCTGAAGGGTCACGAGAAAGTGGCGGCGCAGAGAAACCCTAACGCGGAACTCGTAGAGATTGAGACCACACTCAAGTCACCTGAACAGCCGCTTGCCTTCACCTTCAACGACGTGGATGGCCATCCGGTATCGCTCAGCGACGAGCGTTTCCGTGGCAAGGTCGTTGTCGTCACGCTCGGCGGCACCTGGTGTCCGAACTGTCATGACGAAGCCGCTTTCCTGGTTCCCTTCTACAAGGAATATCGGGAGAAGGGATTCGAGATCATCGCGTTGATGTTCGAGCGTCACGGTGAGTTCGACAAGGCCGCCGCTGCCGTGCGCGGTTATCAGCACGATCTCGCCATCGAGTTTCCCGTGTTGATCGCCGGCGTCGCGGATGACGAAGATCCTGAGCGCAAGCTGCCGGGCCTGAGTGGCGTGTATGGCTACCCGACCGCCATTTTTCTCGATAAACGGGGTCAGATCCGCAAGGTCCACACCGGATTCACGGGTCCTGCGACAGGCAAGCATTACGAAGAATACACAGTCGAGTTCAAGTCGCTCGTCGATGAGCTACTCCAAGAGCCGGCCGATCGTGCATCGACCGCGAACGCTGCGGGGCACTCATGATTCGCGTTGGCTTGATCGGGTTTGGCCTGGCGGGGCGCTACTTCCATGCGCCCTTGATCACCGCTGCGGGCATGGACCTCTGCGCCGTCGTGACGAGCCGAACGCAGGAAGTTCGAGACGCATTTCCCAATGTGTCGGTGGTGGATGGTGTGAAAGATTTCCTGATGCGTCATGACATCGATCTGATCGTCGTCGCATCGCCCAGCCAGTTTCATTTTGAGCACGCGCGTGAAGCATTGAGTGCGGGCAAGCATGTGGTGATCGATAAGCCACTGAGCACCAGCCCGACAGAAGCCAACGCACTGATCGAACTTGCGGAGCAGAAGCGACGCAAGCTGTCGGTTTTTCAAAATCGTCGCTGGGACGGCGACTTTCTCACCATCCGTCAGCTGCTCGAAGAACAGCGACTGGGAAAGATCGCTTATTTCCGTGCGCGCTGGGATCGCTTTCGTCCGGAGATTGCGGATCGCTGGCGTGAACGCGCTCAACCCGGCAGTGGCATGTTGTTCGATTTGGGGTCACATCTAATCGATCAGGCGCTGGTGCTTTTTGGATGGCCCGATTGGGTCCAGGCGGACGTGTTCGGACAACGCGAAGGATCGATGACCGACGACGGGTTCGAGATTCTTATGGGGAAAGGATCGATGCGCATCAGCCTCGGCGTGAGCTCACTCGCTGCGGCAGGCGATTGGCGGTACTGCATTCATGGCACGCGCGGATCGTTCTTCAAAGCTGGCCTGGACCCGCAGGAGGATCAAGCACGCGCGGGATTGTCGGCTCGGGATGAACGCTTCGGTGTGGAAGCCGAGGAACGCTTCGGCAAGTTGATCAACGGCGTCAACAATGATGTCCAGATCATTCCGACCGAGCGGGGAAGCTGGCTCACCTACTACGAGCGTATGAAGCAGGCGATTGAAGAGGATGCGGCGGTGCCTGTGTTAGCCGAGGAGGCCCGCACTGTGCTCCAGGTCATCGAAGCAGCACGTCGCAGCAGCAGCGAAGGCCGGCGAATTTTGTTGACGTAGCTGAGCTTCACCCTTGACGCTTGCTCTAAGCACTCCAGATTCTATGCCTGCCCACCCCTGACTCGAAGATCAAAGCCATGCCTTCATTCGATATCGTCTCTGAACTCGACGCCCACGAAGTCGCCAATGCTGTTGATCAAGCCAATCGCGAAGTCGGAACGCGATTCGACTTCAAAGGCTCGAACGCAAAGTTCGAACTGAAAGATTTCGTGATCACGCTGACGGGCACAGCCGATTTTCAGCTCAAGCAGATGATGGACATTCTGCGGCTGAAACTGAGCAAGCGCGGGATCGACGTCATGTGCATGGAAGAAGCCGATCCGATCATTGCGGGCAACACGGCAAAGCAAACCGTGACGTTGCGCCACGGCATCGAGACCGAACTCGGCAAAAAGATCCAGCGCCTGATCAAAGACTCAAAAATGAAAGTGCAGGCGGCGATCCAGGACAAGCAAGTCCGCGTCACCGGCAAAAGCCGCGACGACCTGCAAGACACCATGAAGCTCGTTCGCAACGGCAAACTGGATATGCCGGTGCAGTTCACAAACTTTAGGGACTGAAAGACGGCCGCAAAAAGGCGCAAAACTCACATAGTCGAAGCAGGAGCACTTCTCGTACTTTTGCGTCCCTTTGTGCGCCTTTTGCGGCTCTCCGAATTAGGCCGCGTTTGCCTGCGAGACCGGAGCTGAACTTCGGATCAGATGATCGAATGCGCTTAGCGCCGCTTTCGAACCTTCACCCATTGCGATGACGATCTGCTTGTAAGGCGTGGTGGTCGCATCGCCCGCAGCGAACACACCCGGCAACGAGGTCTGGCCGCGCACGTCGACTTCGATCTCGCCACGTGGGCTGAGTGCCACGGTGCCCTTCAGCCAATCGGTGTTTGGCAGCAATCCGATTTGAACGAAGACGCCCTCGAGTTCGAGACGATGTGACTCGCCGGTCGTGCGGTCGCGATAGCTCAAGCCGTTCACCTTGCCGCCTTCGCCATGCACTTCGCTCGTTTGCGCTGAAACAATTACCCGCACGTTCGGCAGGCTGCGCAATTTTCGCTGGAGCACTTCGTCTGCGCGCAAGCGACTGTCGAACTCGATCAGCGTCACATGACTGACGATGCCTGCGAGATCGATCGCGGCCTCAACGCCGGAATTCCCACCGCCGATGACTGCGACGCGTTTGCCTTTGAACAGCGGACCATCACAGTGCGGGCAGTAAGCAACGCCACGACCGCGATATTCACGCTCACCCGGCACATTCATTTCACGCCATCGCGCTCCGGTGGCCACGATCACCGATCGGCTTCGCAAAGTCGCGCCACTCTCCAGGGCCACCGTGATGAGACCTTCATCGTCCGCGGGTGTAAGAGCGGTTGCACGCTGCAGATTCATGATGTCGACGTCATAAGTCTTCACATGATCTTCGAGTGCAGCGGCCATCTTCGGACCTTCAGTCTCCTTGACGGAGATGAAGTTCTCGATGCCGAGCGTATCCAATACTTGTCCGCCGAAGCGTTCGGCCACGACACCCGTGTTCACACCTTTTCGTGCTGCATAGATCGCAGCTGCTGCGCCGGCAGGGCCGCCACCGACGATGAGCACATCGAAAGCATCTTTCGTCGCGATCTCTTCGGCCTGACGAGCGGCTGCACCGGTGTCGAGCTTGGCGAGGATTTCCTCGATGCTCATACGACCCTGACCGAAGGGTTGTCCATTCAAGTAGACAGTGGGAACAGCCATGATCTGACGCGATTCGACTTCCTGCTGGAAGAGCGCGCCATCGATCATCGTGTTGCTCACGGACGGATTCAGCACCGCCATGAGATTCAATGCCTGCACCACATCCGGACAGTTCTGGCAGCTCAGCGAAATGAACGTCTCGAAGCGCAGCTCGCCGTTCAAGGATCTGATCTGCTCGATCACGCTGGCATCGACCTTCGGCGGATAACCACCCGCCTGCAACAACGCAAGTACCAGCGAGGTGAACTCATGACCCATGGGAATGCCAGCGAAACGGATCTTCACGTCGCCGCCTTTGCGCTGCACGGCAAACGAAGGCTTCCGCACGTCCTCTTCACGTTCCTCAAAAGAGAGCAGCGGTGACAACGTTACGATCTCGCTGAGCAGCTCGCGCATTTCGAGCGAGGCATCGCTTTCATCCAGCGCGGCCACGAGCTCGACCGGCTGTGTCAGCCGTTCGAGATAGGTCTGCAACTGTTGGCGAAGGTTCGCATCGAGCATGGGTTCACCTGAATTTCGTCAGCACGAAGCCGACTCGAATTGAAAATTTCTAACTGGAAGTCGGGGCGTGTGACCGCCCCGACAAGAGAGCCACTGCTTAGATCTTGCCGACGAGATCCAGAGAAGGCGCCAGAGTCTTCTGACCAGGCGTCCACTTGGCCGGGCAAACTTCACCCGGATGCGCAGCGACGTACTGAGCAGCCTGCACCTTTCGCAGCAATTCCTTGGCGTCGCGACCGATACCGAGATCGTTGATCTCAGCGACCTTGATCACGCCTTCCGGATTCACCACGAACGTGCCACGCAGCGCGAGACCTTCCTCTTCGATCAGCACGCCAAAGTTGCGACTGATGACATGGGTCGGATCGCCGAGCATCGGATACTGAATCTTCTTGATCGTTTCCGAAGCGTCGTGCCACGCCTTGTGAGTGAAATGCGTATCGGTGGACACGCTATAAACTTCAACGCCGATCTTCTTGAACTCCTGATACAGATCCGCAACGTCACCGAGCTCGGTCGGGCAGACGAACGTAAAGTCAGCAGGATAGAAAAAGAAAATCGACCATTTGCCCTTGAGATCCGCATCCGACACGGGCACGAATTTGCCGTTGTGGTACGCGGTGGTCTTGAAAGGCTTGAGGGTCGTATTGATCACTGAACTCATCGAGGACTCCTGATAGTCGCTATGCCTGAAGACCTATTCTTCCGGCGATGTTGCGTACGGTACAGGCGTGGCCGCGAAAGGGCCAGTCGATGGTTTCGAGATGATCGATAGGCAGCCTCTATTGAGGCGTGCGCTCCGGTGGGCCGTAGGATTGCCACTCTTTACCTACGATCAGACGTGCACCTCGCGTGAAGGTCATATACGACCATGCCCATTGAATGAGCACGATGATGCGATTGCGAAAGCCGCTCAACCTGTAAATGTGAACGAGTAACCAGACCCACCACGCGAACCAGCCCGAGAGTTTCACGCCGAAAATTTCGCAAATGGCGCGGCTGCGGCCGATCGTCGCGAGCTTCCCCACATCGTGATAACGAAACGCGACGCGCGGTTTGCCTGCAAGGTCAGCGCGAATCATCTTCACCACGTGGATGCCTTCCTGCATGGCCACCAATGCCACACCCGGCAGTGGTTTACCGTCCGGCCCCGGGCGATGGGCGAGATCGCCCGCAACGAAGACTTCAGGATGACCTGGAATGCTCATGTCCTCACCCACGATGACTCGACCTGCGCTATCGAGCGGCGCGCCCAGAGTGCGTCCCACATCGGCGGCTCTCACTCCCGCTGCCCAGAGCACCGTCGATGAAGCGATCTGCTCGTCGCCGATCATCACACCTTGCGCTGTGATGTTCGTGACTCGCGATGACGTCCACACTTGAACGCCGAGCGACTCCAGATCTCTCATCGCACGCGAAGCGAGCTTCTGATCGAAACCCGCGAGAATTCGATCGCCTGCTTCGACCAGGATGATGCGTGTCTGCCGGGGATCGATGGTGCGGAAATCTTTCGCCAGCGTGTAACGACTCATTTCGCCGATTGCACCCGCCAGTTCAACGCCGGTCGGTCCACCGCCGACGACGACAAACGTGAGATGACGACGACGCACGTTCACATCAGTCTCACGTTCCGCCGCTTCAAATGCTTCGAGAACGCGCCGCCGAATTTCAGTTGCCTGAGGTAAGGTCTTCAGGCCCGGCGCATTGATTTCCCACTCTTCATGGCCGAAGTACGCATGCTGCGCACCGCACGCAAGGAGCAGGTAGTCGTAGGAGAATTCGCCCGCGGAGGTGATGACGACGCGGCGTTCGATGTCGATGCGTTGAGCTGAGGCCTGAATGACGCGGACATTGCTGCCTGAGAGCAGAGTCCGGATCGGGGCTGCGATATCGGCTGGACTCAGCGCTGCCATTGCGACCTGATACAGCAACGGCTGAAACAGATGATGATTCTCGCGATCGATGACGGTGATTTCGACATCACGTATGTGGCGCATTTTGCGAGCCGCATTCAGCCCTGCAAATCCCGCACCGACGATCACGAACTTCTTCAAGCGGCGCTCCTTCGAGTTATCTGTCCACACGCGAGAAATGTGGGGGCGAATCCGCGATCAGGAAGCGCTGTAGTTCTCCGAATGGACGTCGGCCGGAGCTGCACCTTGCATTCGAGCCTGTGCCCACTGCAACACCGGTTCGATTCGAGGTGAAATCAGCTTGAGCGCGGCCGCGTAATCGACCCATCGATATTCGTTGTGTTCAGGCCGACCGAGTTCTTCGATGACAGGTAACGTCACCGCACTCGTGCGAGTCTTTGCGATGTAGTAACGCGCGACCTTGCCACGACTGTACGGACCCGTCTCGGTGTGATCGTGGCCCCAACTGAAATCAAGATCCTCGATCAAAGACTCTTCACGTACTTCACGAATCGCGGCCGCAAGCGGTTCCTCACCGGGTTCGACCATTCCTTTTGGAAAGTCCCAGTGATTGAACGCGCGCAGAAGCAGAAAAAGCCAGCCTTCGGGGGTTTCGCGCACCACGACTACGCCGGCGGAGAGTCTCGTCGTTCGGGAGGGCATGTGGAGATTATAGCCAAGGCCGGCTCGCGTGAGCGGCGTGCACGAAATGAAAAGACGCGGTGCGAGAGCCCTCCACGCATCCGCATAGATGCGTATTCGAACGGTGTATTCGCAACCTGTCCCAATAGCTCGCGCGATTTTCATAGCCTATGCCTATGGGTACCGGCATGGCATCATCGTTCGACTCACACCGGCTCCCAGTTCTTACCCATGAACCTCCGCGACCTGCGCTACTTTGTCGCTCTCGCTGATACGCGGCACTTCGGCAAGGCAGCCGAGCGTTCATTCGTGAGTCAGCCGACGCTCTCGGCACAGATCAAGAAGCTTGAGAACTATCTCGGCGTGCAGTTGATCGAACGCCAACCACGGAAGGTCACACTCACCGAGACGGGTCAGAAGATACTGCCGCTGGCACGACGAATACTTCAGGAAAGTGAGGAGATCGTTTCACTTGCGCGGCACGAGCACGACCCGCTCTCGGGCAAGCTGAAGGTCGCGCTGATTCCGACCATTGGCCCTTACTTACTGCCACTGGTCACGCGCAAGCTGCGTAAACAACTGCCTGCACTCAAGCTGATGCTCTACGAATATCAGACTGAGCCACTGCTCGAGCGTTTGCGTGAAGGCGAGATCGAACTCGGCATCCTCGCACTGCCCGTCCCTTACGACGGACTCGAGACACGCGAGTTGTATCAGGAAGCCTTTACCGTCGCCGTGCCGCATCAACATGCTTTGGCTAAGAAACAGAGTGTGAAGCTCGACGATCTCACGGGCGAGAATCTGCTGTTGCTCGAGGACGGGCATTGTCTGCGCGATCAGGCCCTGGACGTTTGCAGCAAGATCGACGTGAAAGAGAACGAGGACTATCGCGCAACCAGTCTCGAAACTTTGCGGCAGATGGTCGCAGCGGGACTCGGCATTACACTTCTTCCAGAGCTTGCGACGCGCGGGCCATTCGGCTCAGGTCATGGCTTGGCCGTGAAGTCTTTCGCGCGACCCATTCCTACTCGAACCGTCGGTGCGGTCTGGCGCAAGAGCAGTGCGCGGTCCGATGCGATCAACGCCATCTGCGAAGTCATTCGCAGCACGATGGTCGAGTGAAAGCATGCGACTTCGCGCGTGCTGGGTCATCACTGCGCTGCTGCTATCTGCTTGCGGCGGTTCGAAATCCGGAATCGAGATTCGCGATGCCTGGTCGCCTTCCACACCGCCCGGTGCAACCGTACTGGCGATCTACGCCACGATAACGGCACACAGCGACGACACCTTGGTGAGTGTCACCACGCCGATCGCACGCGAAGCGCAGCTGCATTCGACAGTGGAGGAGAACGGCATGATGAAAATGCGTCCCGTCACTGAGCTTCATCTCAAGGCCGGTGAGACGTTGAAGCTGGAGCCCGGCGGCATGCATCTCATGTTGGTGGATCCGGACACCTCGCGTGCCGCGGATTCGCCCATTCCGTTGGCTTTCCACTTCGAGCATGCGGGCAATGTCTACATCACTGCGTCGGTAAAGAAACCAGATTGAAGACAAGCGAACTACAGCAAGCCGCACACATATCTTTGCTATGCCGTCTTCCTCCACTCCACCCAGCCTCGGCGATCTGCACGATGAGCAGATCGAAACGCTGCTGCGCAGTGGAGCTCATGCGGCATTGATGTCCGCCTATTTCGGCGACGTTGCCTATCGCGAGCTGAGTCACCTTGCCAAGCTCGCCGCCATACGACGTGATGAGCGCGGGCCGAGCGTCTTCATCCTGCCAGGCATCATGGGTTCGCGGCTCGGACGCTCGCCCCAACACGCAGGCGAAATATGGCTGCATCCAGCCGCTGTTGCCGAAGGTTCACTGGCGGAACTTCGATTGCCTTCTGCATCGCTCCATGCCGTCGGGATCATGTTGCCGGGTTACCTGAAGCTGAAGCTTTCGTTGGAGATCGCAGGTTTCCGTCCCGTCTTTCATCCGTTCGACTGGCGCAGCGATCTCATTGAGCTGGGACGCGAGCTGTTGCAAAGCATCCGTGCATCGGGCGAACGACGCGTCATGGTGATCGCGCACAGTATGGGCGGACTCGTCGCACGAGCTGCGTTGGGACAAGACGCTGATCTGCAGATTGCCAAGCTCGTGCAACTCGGTGCTCCCAATGCGGGATCGTATGCACCGGTGCAGGCGATGCGAGCTGTGTATCCGACTGTTCGCAAAATCGCGGCACTGGATCGACTGCATTCCGCTGAGGATCTGGTGCGCAACGTCTTTCTCACCCTGCCTGGGCTCTACCAGTTGTTGCCTGCGCTCGAGCAGGACTTCTTCGATCCGAAGATGTGGCCGCGCGATGAGCTCGCTCCCAATCCCAACCTGCTGCGACAGGCTCGTGCATCGCGCGAGCAACTTGCTGCCTCCGATGAGCGCTGCTTTCTGATTGCAGGCGTCAATCAGGAAACCATCGTGTCGGCTCAGCTACGCGATTCACAACTCGAGTACACGGTGCGTCGTGCAGGTGATGGCACCGTGTCGCTTGCATCCGCGCATTGGAAAGGCGCGCGCACCTGGTACGTCGCCGAAAATCACGGTGGCCTCACGAATAACAACATCGTGCTGGCCGCGATCGATGACATCCTGCGGCATGGAGACACTCAGCGTTTATCGACACACGCGCCTGCAGAGGATCGTAGTTTCACGCGACAAGTGACTGATGCTGAGCTGCGTCGTCAGGCAGTTCAGAAGGTGCGATGGGAATCGCTGTCACTCGATAGTCGCCGACGCATTCTCGATCCGGTGTTTACGATCGAGTTCCAGGCGGCCGCTGCTGCCTTGGATTGATTACGTAAAGACGAGCGCGATCAGCTCACGTATTTCACGTGGAAGTGCATTCAACTCTCCACGTAATTCTCCCGCATGACTCAAGCGGGAACTCCCCGGGACGATACATAGGTCAGATCCTGCTGCATTCATATGCAGCTCTCTGTCCTTGCGTTTCGAAGGAGCGAAGTTGCCTCTCTCGTTGCCATCTGCTCGAAGTGTCCGACGCGTTGCTGTTGCAGCGACCGCGTGCATATTGAGCAGCTGCGGTGGTGGCGGTGGCAGCAACACCGGGCCCACATCCGCGCCTTCTTCGGTCTCGAACGATCGGCCGATCTCGCAAAGCAATCTCGAAATCGCGCAGACGCTGTACAGCGGCACGCCCCGCACACCGACCGGCTTTTTCAAAGATGAAATCCTGGCCGACCAGATTCAGACGACGGTTCACCTCAAGAACACAGACATCGACGATTCACTGGCTGCACCCATGCCGCAGTACGAGCTGTGCACGGACGATTGGAACCAGGCACTCGACTGGTCGGAGAGTCACGCAGCGCAAGCATCGCAATACGCAGACTTGGTTGACACCAAAACAACTGCGGATTTTTTCGAGTTCGATCGATTTCGAACCGGCACTCCTGAAACCTATGTGCGTGAGCGAGTCTTCAAGTGCACGTACGTCGATCGCTCGACCGCTGACTTGCGATCACCGCAAGGCTCCGCCGGTCACTTGAACCGCCGACCGCTCACCGCGGCTGAACTCCAATCACTGGTTGAGTATCTCTGGCAGTTCACGAGCTACAACAACTTCGGACACGCGGTCCTGCAGAGCAGCGCATCCAAAGATTCACTCAGTCATACGTTGTTTATCGCGAACCTGACTCGTGCCGGAGTATCCGCATCCTGCGATCGCGTCGAGGTGATCGCATGGCGTCATACCGCGAATGCGAATGGCGAGTTGAACCTGGATATCGAGGCACTCTTCAGCTTCGGTGCTCGGGAGAGCGCTGGTGTGACTTCGCTGTGTTCGGGATGATGACTGGCCGCAAAAAGGCGCAAAGGGCGCATAGGCAGAACGAAGCAGGGAAATCGATGCTCAGCCACCTTTAGTTTTGTGCTCCATGCGCTTTTTTGCGGCTGATCTCTTACTGACTCGGTCGCAATGAACTCAGCGACAAATCCTTGAAAGTGTCTTGGTCGGCTTTCATACGGAACTTGATGTAAGGACCCTGGGCTGTGTAGCGGCTGGCTTCGAAATCATCGTCGTGGAAGCCCGCGAAGTTGTAGCCGAGCGAAATCCAAATGTTCTTCGCGACAACGATTCCGATATCGGCACCCATCGACGTATCGCTCACACCTGCATCGACCGACTTCAGCAACGTGCCATGGAAGCCTACGTCGAAGCGATTCGTCAGATCGCGGCGAGCATCGAGCCCGTAGAGTGTGGACAGGCCATCGTAGCGCTCATCATCAAAAGTGCTGCGGACTTGCCGTGCGCCCAGTTGCAGACCGAGCTGCGTCCAGGGATTGAGCTGCCAGTTCGCGTTGAGATTGTTGATGGCGCGTGCAGATTCGAACTCACCGAGTGTATCGCTGCGCGATTCCTGCTTCAGATCGAGACGGTTCAGCACAATCCACGCGCTGGTCGCGGGGCGATACGCCCATGATCCCTGGATATCGCTTGCTCGACTCGCAGTGCCGTTCGCACTCTTGCTGTCGTAAGCCTGTGTCGACAACGAGAAGGCGTGACCTGCGACGGGCTCGCGATACAGGCCTCCGGAAATCACCCAACGATCCTCATCGTCCGACGTTCGGTTCTCCAGACGAGAATTGAAGGTCCACGATTCACCGCGATACAGAGCACCGGCGAATGAGGTAATGAAATCATTGCCGGGATTTCCCGAAGCAAACGGTGAATTTGCGTTCAGCGGTCGCATGCCATCTCCGCTCACGGTTCGGCTTTGATCCAGCCCTAAATCCAGACTCCAGCGCTCGCTTGCCTGCCATCCCTGCGTCAAGCCCATGTTCGCGAACACACGCGGACCATATTCCGTTGCTTGCTGGCTCAGGCTCGACTGAATTTGAGCGCGCTGCCAGGGCGCAGTACGAACACCGACGCGCGTCATATCTGCATCGAACTGCGCGCCGTGCGCGTGCTCGTACTCCGTGAAGAAGGTGGTGTTGGGTCGAAAGTGATAGTCGAGACCTACCACAGAGCGCGCTGGGTAATCGACGCTCGCATTTTTTCCTCCGAGCGGAAGATCCTGCGATGCTCGCAGCGTAATCAGGTCATGCAACAGATCGAGACTGCCCGTGAGGAATACCTGTTCGGATTCATTGTGCGTCTCTGATTCATCGGCAGCGACGATGTCATCGGCAACGTGCCGCGCACCCAGACCCAACGTGTAGTCGTCCATTTCGCGGCGCAATTCCGTGCTGATGAGATCGCGCTGTGAACCTGACTCCAGCATCTGCTGACGGTACGTCTCGCCTTCGAGCATCATGTGCTCGGAGAATCGATAGCGCCCATCAACGCCCAATTTTCGCGTGCCTTCTTCCGAGCGTAATTGCTGACCCACGCCGAAACCCGCCTGCTGTTCCCGCACATATGCGCGCGCATCGACTTTTTCTGTCACGTGCTGAAGTTCGGTGAGATAAGCGGCCGCTGAGTCGTTACTCGCCGGATCATCGGACTCGCTGCGAGCGAGCTCGGCTTTGAGCTCCGTCGTCGGCGCCATCTGCCAACGAAAGTCAGTGCCCGCCACTCGCGTATCGCCGCTCGCCGCGCCCTGCTGAATGTAGCTTGCACCCACCTCGACATCATCGTTGGCGAACTTGAGTGATGCGCGACCACCGGCAGTCACTTGCGACTTGCCTCCATTCAGCACTTCATACTCGGCAATGATGTAGGTCGGATTGAAATTGTGATCGCGGCTCGGCACCGGCTGTTTGAAAAAGAGCGTGCCATTGAGGTAGTCGATGTCGTAATCGATGTAGCGTGTCAGCTCGCGTGTTTCGACCATCAGCTCGCTTCGAAAACGATCTCGCACTTCGATTCGAATCTTGTCGCTATTGATGATCAGCGGCTTGCGCGAGAGTCGATACAGGCCCGATGTGCCATCGCCCTGCAGTTCATCCTTCACGTAGCCCTGCTCGGAATCCGCGGCGAAGGCGCTGTATCCGAAGTGCTCGCCTGCGTAGTCAGCCTTTACACCGGTAAAGGTCCGGCTGTAGCGCGTGAGCTCAGTCACGGTCAGCCCGGTTTCGAAATCGCCGATCAATGCTGCGAACTGACGTCTTTCGAGTTTGACGAACAGCTTGCGTGTGGTCGCGGCTTCGAAACGCTGCTCCGTCGCATCGCCATAGAGCGTGTAGAAACGGTCAGGCTCGATCACGCCGAGCAATCGATCCTTCGCTTCGTCTTTGTCGCGTGCAGAGTCGTACGCCAAGGTCAGGAGATACTCGCCTTTGATGGCGCCCTTCGCGAAGAACGCCATACGATTCGAATCGCCGTAGCCTTCCTGCAATCCTGCGTCCGCCGCCGACTGCATGTTCTGGCTGATGCTGTTGTAAGCGCTGGTACCTTCCGCGATCCCGACGAGAATCCAGTCGCGCGCTTGCGGCTCCAGCCACACGCGAATTTCCTGCTCCTGGCGTTCACTGAGTTTCAAGTGAACAACAGCGGTGCCCGCCTGTGTCGTTGGATCAAGCTCGAGCCGCACCAGGCCATCTTCATCGACACTGAAGGTCGGCTCGCGAGGGCCGGTCGCAATCATTTTGTTGTCATCGAGCGATTCGACTTCCCACCAGGAGCGATACGGTGCATCGATGCTCCAGGCACCTAAGGTTCCAGGACGAGCAGGTTTTCCGGAAGCATCGATCATTCGTAGCGCAATGACGGGATGGGTTCGGCCGTCCGCGATCAGCGTCGATGCGTCGCGAGCAATCTCCGCACGCACAGCACCCCCGGCGTAGTGAACATGGCGCTCGAGAGTCGCGAGCTCCGTGTCAGAGTCATCAAGAACACGCGCGCTGAGTGTGTTATCGCCATCGCGAAGATCGACACCGCGCCAGCGACTCACGGACTGAGTTCCTGCGCGATTCGTACTGACACCATCGAAGTTGAGCGGACTCACTCGCTGGCCGTTCACGGCGAGTTCGATTCGCTCGTGCGCCAGGTGACGAATGACAATGCGCAAGCTCGGAATCGCGGGAATTTCGTTCTCGACCGGCAGAACCCAGCCGGTGCCTGGCTCAACGCTTTCCACGTCCATGTCAGCTTCAGCAATTGCCACTTGATGCGCGGTGTGCCTTGCTGGAGCAGCGACAGAAGTCCCCGCGAGAACGCCAACCGTTTCAACCGGCTCTGATTCCGCGCTGCCGTTCTTCACCGTCAGTTGCCCAGCGGCGACCACTCGCAAACCCTCGATCGAAATTTCCACCCGCCGATTCAGTGCGAGGCTTCCTGCGTCATGACCTTGCGCGAGCGGCTGATCAGCGCCGCGGCCCTCGACCTGAACCTGCGCCGGGTCGATCTTCAGGCGCTGGCTCAAGTAGTCCGCGACGGCCTGCGCGCGTGCACGCGACAAGGCGTAATTGTCGGCATAGTTCACGCGATTGCGAGCGGCGATCAGGCTCGCATCGCTGTGACCAATCGCGACGAGCCGCAGACTGGTCACGCCTCGCCATTCATCGACAATCTTGTCGAGCTGCACGCGATCTGCCGCCTGAATGTTTGCATCGAGAACATCGAATCGCGGGCTGAAACGATACGACGCCGTCTCGTACAGCATCTCGCCACGCAACGCGGTGTTCTGGACGACCGCGGTGGATAGCCCGGTTTGCGAAGGCGTATCGAAGCGCGCGAGCGCTTTGAAATTGAGCGCACCGCTGCTGGAACTGTGTGATCGCGTATGAAAGCTCAGTGATGCGGGAACGGCGGCATCGAGATGTGCGAGTTTGAAGATGAGCACGCCCTCGTTGCTGACTGGATCGCCGATGCTCTTCGAGCCATCCGTCGCGCTACCGACTACGTATGAGAGCCCATCAGGCATCGAAACCTGCACTTGTGCATTCGTGATGCCCAAGCCGGTCGCATTTACTGTCGCTATGTGCTCGAGCTCATCCGGCTGAACAGCGCGCGTCTGGAATTTCAATGTCACGCCCCCTTTGGGGGGTTGCTGGCGTTCGAGCACGAAGTCGCCGCGCCACAGCGCACCGCCACGCACGTCAACAAACTGCGAGTAGGCTCGTCCTGCGTTGCGCACGCGATCGCTACATGCGAGGGCGAGATGCGTTGGCGGAATAGTGACCGTGTCCATCTGCACGACGTGAGATCCCGGCGCCACATCATCGAAATGATATTTGCCGTCTCTATCGGTCACGGAGTACCGACCATCCTCGAGGTAGACGCGTACGCCTTCGACACCGGGTTGTTGATGGGCAAGCGAGCCGCAATTACCTTCAACCACTCGGCCCATCAGAATCGCACGTTCGCGAAACAGTTCTTCGCGCAGTTGAATCGTGGCCTGTGCGACATTGGAGCCAACACCATCGCTCGCGATTGCCTGCGCTGCATTGACCAGTTGTTTTCCATGAGCGCCGACCGTGATCTCCACGACGTAGCGCAGATCAGCTCGCTGCCCCGCGCCAAGTGTGTTCAACGTAAAGGTCAGGGTTTGACCATCTGCTGAGATCTCGGGATCGCTCGTCGGCTCAGTGCCGAGGCGCGCTGAACCTTTGCGATAGCGAGCTCCCTGCGGCAGGTGATCGAGAACTTTGATGCGCGGAACTGCGGCTTTCGAAGTGTTTTCGACTGCGAGCGTGTACTGAACGAAATCACCCACGGCTGCAACGGTCGTCGTCGTGCTCTTTTGCAAGAACAGCTGAGTGGGCGCTGGGTCGACAGGGACATCGAGAGCGAACGTCGGTTGCGCATCGATCGTGAACGCGCGACCGAAGGATCCATCGGAAATTCGAAACGGTGCGCCAGGAACCAACGCGAGTTGGGTTGCATCCTGGGTTGATGGGAATGCATGTCCCGCGGGCGGAATGACTTCCACCTTGTAGCTGCCTGGCGCGACCAACGGAAATCGGAACACACCGGCGGGCAACATGTAGACAGTGCCACTTGAATCGGTCACTGCCTCACCCGTGATCATCTCGGCGGGATAGCGACTCTTGCCGTCATCCCCAAACACTTCCGCATCGGTGCCGGTGATCGTGTTCACCAATCTCACACGTGCGCCAGCGACCGGCTGACCTGTGCTCGAATTGAAGATCAGGCCATACGGATCGACAAGCGCCGTCGCGCTACTGACGTCGCGCGCGTCTGCAGGATCAACGTACTCCGAACGAATGGCCGCATTACGTTCGACATCGAGCACGCAGTTGCCGACGGACGCAGCACCTGCATGCGTCTGAATGAAGCCGATAAAGACCCCTGTATCGTCACCCGATTCTGCCAGTCGCAACTCTTCGCGATCGCCAGAAGGTGTGCTCAGACGCACTCGAACGTAGTCGATGGCTGCTGCATCGAGATTTTGATCTGCGTCGGTGAGTCGAAGGAATACAGCCTCACCGCCGTGAAGCGTGGAAGCGAGCGTGAGAGCCACGGGCTGATTCAGGTCGAGCACTTGCCCGGACGCCTGTATCGGTTGCGACAACGTCATCGTGCCGTTCGCGCTTCGGCATTCAGTCGCTGAGACTTTCATGCTGCTGTCCGCCGCGGACGAACGCAGTAATGCAAGAGACGAAGAACTGGCGGGAGGTGAAACAGTCGCGACGACAGCATTGCTGTTCACGATGCTGGTTGTTCCCGCGCCGTACGAAACAGTGGCGACGTTGCGAATCTGCGTGCCGACAGGAGTCGCCGACTGTGCATGCGCTCGCATTGGCGCAGCCGTCATGCACGCGGCGAACAAGGTCGCGATCGTGACGAATCGCTTGATCAGCCCGATCGGGCTAATAGGAAATCCTGTTGAAGCTTGTGCCTCAAACGCGGCGAGGGCGGGACAGCTATTCGCCATCCCGCCCACTCCGTGTTTCGCAGCTTCAAAGGAGCGATCGTGCATCAGCTCACATCCATGAACCCACTGCACTTCGCGAGTAAGTGATGCATGTGACTTACTGCACTGTCACGCGGAAGATGACCAATGAGGTGCTCGCCGCCGCCACACTGGGCACCGTGACTGCAATGCTCGTCGCAGGAGATCCAATAGCCTGACCTCCATCCGCGTCGGCGGCATCGCTGAGCGGCGTGGCATCGCGCCGCAGACTTCCCGCAACGTAAGCTGTGTTGGCGGGAATCGAGTCGGTCACGCTGAGGCTCGTCGCCGCCACCGCTCCCGTGTTCTGAATGCTGATCGTGTATTCCACGACCGCACCGGGAATCGCTATCGGATTCGTCGTGAGATTGAGAGGATCCGAGATCACTGACACCGTCTTGGTCACGTTGAGCGACGCAGACTGGATCTTGTATTGGCTATCTGCCGTCTCGCTTGCATCGCGGCCCGCGTCCGCAAACACAATATCGACTCCGGCCGTGTCGCCGCCGGGCGCCGCAATCGCCAGGGTTGCACCCGTGCTGCCGGCAGTTGCAGCCTGTGCCTGCAGGCGAATGCTGGCGAACTGACCGTTCGTAGCGCCTGCTGGAATATTCGCAAGCACGAACACCTTCACGGGCGTAGGTAATGCAGCCGGAGCCACGTCGCCGAGATTGCCGATCTGGTCGATACCGGCGTCGTAACTACCGTTGCCGTTCGTGTCGGCAGCCGTTGAGAGCACAAGACCGTTCAGGGTATCGGGATTGCTGAACACAGGAACTCCGTTCAGATCTGTCGCGGTCAAGCGATAGCTCTGTGTAAAGTTACCGGTGTTGGTCACCGTGAACGTTGCAACCACGGCTTGCTGGTTTGGAAACGCGACCACGGGTGCGGTGTCGAGAGCCGTCACGGTCAAGTCGATCTTGTTGTCGACGACGAATGTTGCGACCGAACTCGTGATCGGTGTCTGCGAGACGCCGCCCACGCTATAGCTCACGGAAGCCTGATTGTTGATGCTCGTTCCCGCAGGGGTGCCCACTGCGCCGGCGTTTTGATAGGCGCCGAACGACGAGATCATCATCAATGCGAGGCTGCCCTTGAGCAGGTGCCTTGCGATAGTCATTTCAACTCTCCTTTGCTGCTACGAATGGCAAGCCAGTCAGTGAATCCGCCGCGCTCTTGCCAGACGCGAGCGATGAATCGAGAAAGCTTCAATTGAGCGTTGCGCGATAGCGCACGAACGCGGTCGCCCCCGGTGCGAAGGCGGTTGTGTAGGTCCAACGGATCTGCCGAACAGCGTCTGCAGTGACGACATGCGAGCCGTCCGGCATGTGCGCAGCCAGCTCAGATAGCGATGCGAACTCGCGGCCGTCGAGGGAATAGGTGATGGCAGCGCCGATCCCCATCGCGGAATTCGCGACGTAGCTCATGTGCTCAGGAACCGGGTTGGCAACCACGACGTGCTCGATCGATGTCGCGCACACATTCTTCGCAGTCAGCGTCCATACGACCTCATCGCCGGGGACCGCACGCGTCACCGGAACCAGGCGGGTCGCGGCCTGGCCTTGCTCGTTCACATACTGTTGCGGCGCCTCAGCGACCGTTGTGAGCTCGATGCAGTTCTTGTCTTCTGCGAATGCGCTCACGAAGCTGAGCAGTGCAGTAATTCCCAACACTAGTCTTGCTGCGGTCTGCAGCGTGTCACGCGTAGCTTTGTTCATAGCCTTCCCCTTCGATGTCAATTGATGGTCACGGCGAAACTGATCGTTTGCGGTCCAGCCGCTTGCGTCAGATCGCCAAGTTGAATGCGCACTTGTGGCGCGGGTGTGGAGACGAGTTCGCCAACATCCGCGTCAGCGAGATCGGAAAGTGATGCGCCGTTGAGCTGGAGCGAGCCGGCGACGTATGAAGTGTTTGCAGGGATGCTGTCGCTGAAAACTGCCGCAGGAGCCGTGCCTGAACCCGCGACGGCGACGATCACTTGATAGTTGATTCGTGCGCCAGGTACAGCACGTGTGCCACCGAATGAATCCACGATCGTTTGTGTCTTGACTGCGCTCAGCTGCAATCCCGCAACGATGTATTCGCCGAATTGCGTACGACTAGCGCCGCTCGTTCCGGTCACGGCATCGAGACCGCCATCGCCCTGGCCTGCGAACACTGTGCCTGCAGTGCCACTGCCCGTTCGTGCTGTTGCCGTAAGCTGGGTACGACCGTGCGCACCATCTGCCACGACGGCAGGAATGTTGTTGAGGACGAGCACGCGCACATTCGCATCGGGTGCGAGCGCGGGATCGTTGCTGCCGGGCACGTAGGCGATATCGGCAGCCGAAAAATCGTTGCTGTTGTCCGAATCGAAATAGATTGCGGTGCTCGCGAGCTGCGGATCGAAGTCATCGCCCGTGACGCCAGCGCTGAGCGCGGTCAATGGAAATGCTTCGTTGCCGTTGCCGGTGTTGGTTACTGTGAACAGCAACGCTTGCTGAGCGGCGCCTGGAGAAACTGTCTTGGTGCTGCCGACTGTGACCACTACATCAAGAATCTCGGCAACGATGACGGTCACCGTGTTGGACGATGTGCTCTGCGACGAGCCGCCCAACGTGTAAGTCACCTGTGCAGTGCTGGGAATACTCGTGCCCGCGGGCGTGCCCGCTGCACGGGCTGTCGCGCTCGCAAGCATTGCGAGCAACACCAACCACACCATGGAAACCGATCGAACCACCCCATCCTCCCCCTGAGCCGAAGGGAATCAGCCAGTGCGAAGGCGGGTTGGATTCGTCAGGTTTTGTCAGTCCTCACCCCTTCCCATCGCACAGGTATTTCCCTAACCAGTTGCGATTCTTGTAGGTGAGGAAGAGTGGTTCGTGAGACAGGTCGCAGTTTGTTTTCCGTGGCCTCAAGTTCTTGAACAAAATGCCGACACCATCGCGCTTTGCATGCCATTTGACAGTGTCACTGCGAACGAGCGACGCGCGTTTCGAGAACTGCTTCTCAGCAGGATCTGTGGATCACGCACGGCAACGCGCGTGATGTGTGCACATGAGACATAAGCGCGACGGACTTCCGGCGCTTTGTGCACGCAAGCAGCTGAATGGGTAGCACCGGGACGCGGATCTCACGTTTGAGCACACCCCGACATAAGCACGTCAAATTGTGATCGGCTCGCAGGGTGATCAGTATTTCCCTTAACTAGGCTGCCCGGCATCTCAAATGCCCGGCACGCACCTTGTCTTTATCGCCCGCAATTTGTCGCTTACGAAAACTCGCTCTTCTGAGCGGCGCTTTCTTCGTGCTCGACGCGAGCGCCGCGACGATCAACGGCCGCGTATTCGAGGACGTGAATTACGGAGGTGGCGCGGGTCGCTCGTTCGCTGCAGCGAGTGGCATAGGCATAGCGAATGTCACCATCGAGATCTACCAGGGCAACACGTATGTCACGAGCCTCACGACATCCGCGGGCGGCGTTTTCAGCTACACATACGGGGGCAATGGCGCACGTACGTTGCGAGTGGTGAATGGCACTGTGCGTTCGTCGCGCAATTCCGGATGCACGACCTGTGTCCCTGTTCAGACGTATCGCACCACCGGTTCGGGCGATACAGCACTCGCCGTGACCGATCATGTCGGCGGTGAAAATCCCGCACTGAACGATGCTGCCGCGAATTCCGGCTCATCCAGTTTATCGTCGCTTGCAAACGGCACCCGCACTCCCCAAAGCATCGCGACGTTCGTTCCGACCACCAATGGCAGCGTCATCAACAATGCCGACTTCGGATTCAACTTCGACACGATCGTCACCACGCGCGACGACACGAATTGCACGCCCTCAGGCACTGGCAACAGCTACTTTCCGTGCCAGGGCACGCTGCGACAATTCATCATCAATTCGAATGCGCTGACCAGCTCAATTTCACAGTCGGGCTCCGGCATGATCGATGGGTCGACGACCAGCCTGCCCTTTGGTCCCGAGAGCAGCATTTTTATGATTCCCGATGGCACGGTGAATCCAGGTCAGGGGTCGTACGCGTCACAACTCACGGGTGGCATTGCCGTGATCACGCTTGCAGGTGACTTGCCCCAGATCACGGATGCAAGCACGCGCTTGGACGCGACCACTCAGACAGTGAATGTCGGCAACACGAACACAGGCACTTTCGGATCGGGTGGTACGGTCGGTGCGCTGGGTACCTTCTTCCCGCAACTGCAGCGGCCTGAAGTTCAGGTGTCAGCCGCTGGAACGAGCACGACACAGCTGACGCTTTCAGGAAGTTCGCAGACGGTGATCGGATTCTCGCTGCCTCGCGCCACACTCACGTTTTCAGGTTCCACTCCTGTTGCCCGCAATAATCTGATCGGCGTGCGCGCGAATGGGACGGGTGATTCCGGCACCGGCATGGGCATCGTGTTTACTGGATCCAACGCGCTCATCCAGGCTAACTACGTCGCCGCGAACAATTCCGGCATTCGAGGCAACAGCCCGGGCGCGGGCGCGACCATCAGCTTCAATGAAGTGGTCCGCTCATCCACGACACCGACCGATACGTTCGACGGAATTTTGTTGATCGGCTCCGCGAGCAGCGTACGCATTGAGAACAATCTGACCCGCAATCAGGCGGGCGCGGGAATCGAGCTCGGCTTCGAGGGCGGCGCGATGAGCAACGTCGTGATCACGAACAACACGGTTCGCAGCAACGGTTTCGGCGGATCGGGCCTGGCTGCCAGTGCCGAACCCGCCGGTATTGCCGCGTGGAATTACACCGGGAGCGGCGTTGAGATTTCCCTTAATCGTATCGAGAACAACGCTGGACCCGGAGTCACGCTGAGTGCGGTAACCGGAACGCGCATCACCCAGAACAGTTTCAGCAGCAACGGCGGACTCGCCATCGATCTCTACCCGACCAGCGTCGATCCAAACACTATGGGCTCAGGCAATGGTCCGACACTCAACGACACTAACGATGCAGACACGGGTGCGAATGGACTACTGAACTTCCCCGTCATTTCTGCCGCAACGATTGCGAACGGTGAGTTTTCGGTCGCAGGCTTCGCGCGACCTGGAAGTGTGATCGAGCTGTTCATCGCGCAGAGCGATCCCAGCGGATTCGGTGAAGGACTCACGTACATCGGAGCTTTCACCGAAGGCGTTGCCGATCTGGACAACACGACCGCTACCTACTCAGGCGCGATCAACGGCATCAATCAGGGCACGGACAACACGAATCGCTTTCTATTTCGCGGCGCTGTTCCGGCAGGCGTCGCCGCCAACGTGTTGATCACGAGCACCGCGACGTTGAGCGGTCAGACATCGGAGTTCGGCGGCAACGTGACCGTAACGGGCGGCCCGAATCTGCTCCACACGAAAAGCGTCAAGGTGGAATCGGATCCCCTCAACAATGCTCTCAATCCCAAGAGCATTCCCGGATCGATTCAGCTGTACACGGTGCGAGTCGCGAATCAGGGCGCAGGCACCGTCGACAACAACAGCCTGCAGATCATCGACTCCATTCCAACAGACACCATCCTGTGCAATCTGGCGAGCATTCCTGTGACTTTCCTCGACGGCACGCCTGCGAGCGGGCTTGCGTTCACGTTCACCTCGTTGAATAACACGACCGATGACGTGGACTTTTCCAACACGGCAAGCGGCTCACCGACATGGACGTACACACCAAGTCCGACCGCAGGCTGCGATGCAAATGTCCGCGCCATTCGGATCCGTCCACACGGCGTCATGGCTGGATCAGGGGCGACGGGTAATCCCTACTTCGACGTGCAGTTCAGAGTCAAAGTGAACTGAGCCTCTCTGCCTTCGATCGCTCCGTCAGTAGATTCCACTTTTTGCCGTCCTTCCCCTATCGCACCGCGGGGTATAGGCTTGCGTCGCGTATTCGATGCGATGTCAACGAACATCGCACGCTTGCAGATCGATAGGGGGCTACGTAGCGGTGGAATCGACCGATACTCGAGATCCTGATTACTATCATCGCGTTGTCGATTGCCAGTGGGCATGCCCTGCTCACACCGACGTTCCCGAATACATCAGGCTCATCGCACAGGGGAAATTCACGGAGGCCTACATGGTCAACCGTGAGTCCAATGTCTTTCCAGGCATTCTAGGCCGCGTCTGCGATCGCCCATGCGAGCCTGCGTGTCGTCGCGGCCGCGTCGAAGACAAGCCCGTCGCAATCTGTCGATTGAAACGCGTCGCTGCGGATCTGCGCGACGATGTGACTGCATTGCTCCCACGCGTGCCTTCCCAGAAGAACGGCAAACGAATCGCGTGCATCGGCGCGGGACCCGCGTCGCTCACCGTGGCTAACGATCTCATGCCGCTCGGTTACGAAGTCACCGTATTCGAGAAATGGGATACCCCGGGTGGGCTGATGCGAACGAACATTCCTTCGTTCCGTTTACCCGCGAACGTGTTGTCTGAAGAAATCAGTTACATCGTGAACATGGGCGTCGACCTGCGACTCGGAACGCCAGTCACGAGCCTCAAACAGTTGCTGGATTCAGATCACTTCGACGCTGTGTTCGTGGGAAGCGGCGCACCCAAAGGCAAAGATCTGGATTTGCCAGGCCGACATGAAACCTCGCAGGTGCGCGAGCATATTCATATCGGAATCGACTGGCTCGAGTCGGTCGCATTCGAACATATCAAGAGCATTGGCCAGCGCGTGCTCATTATCGGCGTCGGCAACACTGCGATGGATTGTTGTCGAAGCTCGCTGCGCCTTGGCGCTACCGACGTCAAAGTGATGGCTCGCAAGCCTCGCAACTTCTTCAAGGCCTCTGAGTGGGAGCTCGAAGATGCGGAAGCTGAGAATGTGGAGATCGTCATCAATCACGTGCCGAAGGCTTTCGTCGTGCAGGACGGGAAACTCGTCGGCATGCGATTCGATCGCATGGAATACGCCTTGTCCGGAGATCGCATCCTGAGCGAGCGCGTGATCGATGAAGTCACGCTGCCCTGTGATGATGTGATTCTGGCCATTGGCCAGGAGAATGCGTTCCCCTGGATCGAAGACGATCTCGGAATTGAATTCGATCGCTGGCGCGTTCCCAAGGTGGACACGCTCACGTTTCAATCGACACGTCCTGAGGTTTTTTTCGGTGGTGACTCGGCCTTTGGTCCCAAGAACATCATCTGGGCTGTCGAGCATGGACATCAGGCAGCAATTTCCCTGCATCGATACCTCCAGGGAAAATCGTTGCAGGAACGACTGCCACCGACACTCAATCTGTCGAGTCGCAAGATGGGCTTGCACGAGTGGTCGTACAAGAACGACTACAACCCGGTCGAGCGGCGGTTGATGCCGCACGTGGCGCTGCGCGAGCGCTTCAAAAAGATCAACATCGAAGTGGAGCTCGGCTTCACCGCGGAGCAGGCAGAGGCGGAGGTTCAACGCTGCCTCAACTGCGATGTGCAGACCGTATTCGAGGCGAAGCTCTGCATCGAATGCGACGCCTGCATCGACATCTGCCCGGTCGACTGCCTGACGATGACCATGAATCGTCCCGAAGAAGAATTGCGCCTGCACCTCAAGGCACCGGCACGTAACCCGAAGCAGCCGCTCTTCGTATCCACACCGCTGAAACACACCGCTCGCGTCATGGTCAAAGACGAAGACGTGTGTGTGCATTGCGGCTTGTGTGCGGAGCGCTGCCCCACTGCTGCCTGGGATATGCAGAAGTCGACAATCACGATTCCGCACGCGAGCGACGAGACACCATGCTCAATTCCGCAGACGATCAAGATCGCCTGAACGATTTCGTCGTCAAGCTCGCCAACGTCAATGGAACGGGATCGGCCAGCGCAAACACGCTGCTGATGAAATCCATTTTCCGGATGGGCGTGCCCGTGATGGGCAAGAACTACTTTCCCTCGAACATCCAGGGCCTGCCGACCTGGTATGAGATTCGCGTGACCCGCGATGGTTACGTCGCACGCTCGGGTCGCGTCGACATGATGGTGGCGATGAATGCCGAGACGTATGCGCGCGATGTGCGAGAGGTCAGTGCAGGCGGTTATCTGCTGTACGACTCGAGCTGGCCGCGTCCGACGCTGCTCAAGCGCGATGACATCACGATCCTCGGCGTACCACTTGCGCGCATGTGCAACGACACCTTCAAAGGCGTGCGCGCGCGAATTCTGCTCAAGAACATCATGTACTCAGGTGTGCTGGCAGCACTGCTGGACATCGATCTGAGCGTAATGCGTGCGCTTCTTGGCGAGAGTTACGCAAGCAAGAAAGCATTGCTCGACTCCAACGTGCAGGCGCTCGAGATCGGCTACAACTACGCGCGCGAGCATTTCCAATGTCCGCTGCCGATTCGTGTTGCCTCCATGGACAAGACGTCCAATCACATCCTGATCGACGGCAACACCTCGGCAGCACTCGGTTGCCTGTATGCGGGTGCGACCGTTGGCGCCTGGTATCCGATCACGCCTTCGACCTCGCTGATGGATGCGTTCAAGGGGTTTTGTCAGAAATGGCGCGTCGATCCAGCAACGGGCGAGAACAACTACGCCATCGTCCAGGCTGAAGATGAGCTCTCTGCGATTGGTGCAGTGATCGGCGCGTCGTGGAACGGTGCGCGCTCGTTCACACCCACGAGTGGACCCGGCATTTCGCTGATGAATGAATTTATTGGGCTGGCCTACTACGCAGAGATTCCCGCTGTGATTTTCGATATTCAGCGTGTAGGACCCTCGACCGGCATGCCGACCCGCACGCAGCAAGGCGATGTGATGCTCGCCGCGTACGCCTCGCACGGCGATACGCGCCACGTGCTGCTGTTTCCTGCGAATCCGGAGGAATGCTTCCACATGGCCGTGCAAGCCTTCGATCTGTCCGAGCGACTGCAAACGCCCGTGTTCGTGATGTCGGATCTCGACATCGGCATGAACGATTGGATGTGTCCCATTCTGAAATGGGACGATCGCTATCAACCCGATCGCGGCAAGGTGCTCAGCAAGGAGCAGATCGAGAAGCTCACGAAATTCCATCGCTATCTGGATCTCGATGAGGATGCGATTCCGTATCGAACGCTTCCGGGCGTTCATCCCAAAGGCGCCTATTTCACCCGCGGGTCCGGACACAATCAGTACGGCGGCTACACCGAGGATTCGACCGAGTATCAGATCGTCCTCGATCGTTTGAAGCGCAAGTTTGATCGTGCGAAGTCCCTGGTTCCTGCTGCGGTGATCGAGTCCAACGGCAACACCGCGGCGCTCATTTCGTACGGCAGCAGCGATGGTGCCGTGCACGAGGCGCTCGATATTCTGAAACGTCGTGGCGTTCAGCTCGATTACATGCGCATCCGCGCGTTCCCCTTTGGGCAGGACGTCGAACGTTTCCTCGCCTCGCACTCGATCATCTTCGTGGTCGAGCAGAACCGTGATGCTCAACTTCGCAGCCTGCTTACGCTGGAAACGGCCGTCGAAAAATCTGTCCTGCGTTCGATCCTTCACTACAGCGGCCTGCCGATCTCCTCGAGCGCCATCGTGGAAGGCGTGCTGGGCGAAGTCGGGTCGGCGTCTTTGGCTCGCTCTGCTGTTTAGAGCGAAGCAGAAGCAGCATCTTTTTTGTCGCTAATCCTCGGATCGAAATCTCATGAGCTTCATTACCAAACCCAAGATCACGCATCCCGGCGTGCTGAAAAACGAGCTGGGATTTACGCGGCGAGACTACGAGGGAGCGATGTCGACGCTCTGTGCGGGATGCGGGCATGACTCAGTCACCGCCGCAATCATTCAGGCCGTGTGGGAGCTTTCGATTCGGCCCGAGCAGCTGGCGAAGCTGTCAGGCATCGGTTGCTCTTCCAAAACCACGGCGTACTTCGACAGCGGCGGACACGGCTTTAATTCTGTGCATGGCCGCATGCCTTCGATCGCGACCGGCGCGAATGCTGCGAATCGTGATCTGTACTACGTCGGCGTTTCGGGTGACGGCGACACGTTGTCGATCGGCTTCGGCCAGTTCGCACATGCGATCCGACGCAACATCAACATGCTCTACATGCTGGAAAACAACGGCGTGTACGGTCTGACCAAAGGCCAGTTCTCTGCGTCGGCCGACATTGGCACGAAAGCCAAGCGCGGCGAGGAAAACGTGCAGCCGCCGATCGATCCCGTGCTGACGGCATTGACGCTGGGATGCACATTTGTTGCCCGCAGTTTTTCAGGCGACAAAGAGCAGCTGGTGCCGCTGATCAAGGCCGGGCTCAAGCACAAAGGTTTCGCGCTGATTGATGTGCTTTCACCGTGTGTGACGTTCAACGATCACGAGGGCTCAACCAAGAGCTATGGATTCGTTCGCGAGCACTACGATGAAGTCGTGCACGCAGACTTCGTGCCTCCGGCAGAAGAAATCACGGCGCGATATGCGGAAGGTGAAGCGATGCCGGTCACCCTGCATGACGGCAGTCGCGTGTTGCTGCGCAAGCTCGATCCGTCATACGACCCGACGCATCGCGGGAAAGCTTTCAACTATCTCCGCGAGAAACTTCGGCAAGGCGAGCATGTGACGGGCTTGATCTACATCGACGGGAACAGTCCTGAATTTCATGCCGTGAACAAGACATCGGCGATGCCGTTGAACCAGCTGCCCTACGAAAAGCTGACGCCGGGGAGCAAAGGCATGGAAAAGATCATGGGCAGGTATCGGTGAGTTGCCGAGGTCCGGCTGCGATCTCTTGCGGACAGTGATTGACGTTCGACTGAAGTCGAACCCACAGCTCTCGCGCCTCAATGCATATGCAAACCGCCATTCACTGAAAAATCCGCGCCGGTGGCGAAGCCTGCTTCATCGGACGCGAGCCATCCGACGATCGAGGCAATTTCTTCCGGCTCACCCAAACGCTTGATTGGGATCGTGCCGACGATTTTGTCGAGTACGTCGGTTCGAATAGACCGAACCATCGCGGTACCGATATAGCCCGGCGACACAGTGTTCACCGTCACGCCCTTGGATGCGACTTCCTGGGCAAGCGCCATGGTGAATCCGTGGATGCCGGCCTTCGCGGTCGAATAGTTGGTCTGGCCGAACTGACCTTTCTGTCCGTTCACTGACGAGATGTTGATGATGCGTCCCCAGCCTTTCGCCAACATGTCGTCGATCACCTGTTTGGTGACATTGAACATGCTGTTGAGATTGGTGTTGATGACCGTTTCCCATTCGACGCGGCTCATCTTGTGGAACGTCACGTCGCGCGTGATGCCCGCGTTGTTCACGAGCACATCGACACTGCCGATCTCCGCTTTCACTTTCGCAAACGCGGCCGTGGTGGAATCCCAATCAGCGACGTTGCCTTCGGAGGCAATGATCTCGTGACCCAAGGCCTGCATTTCGGCAAGCCATCGTTGTTTACGCGGCGAATTCGGACCGCATCCGGCGATGACACGAAAGCCGTCGCGGGATAGTCGTTTGCACAAGGCCGTGCCGATGCCACCCATACCCCCGGTGACATATGCGATACGCTGAGCCATCTTCGATTTTCTCCAAGCTCATCCCGCATGTTCCTCACGACCTGGCCTGGTCCAGATCGAGCCTGCCTTCGATCGAATCCAGGCAGGAGAGACATGAATCGGAGACCGCGTTTTGCGGCGGCGGGATCATAGCTGCAGTTCGACTGAAGTCGAACCCACAATAGAAACAAAAGACAGTCCCTGCTGTGGATCAAGGCTTGGCCAGGCATTTGCACTTCGACAAAGTCCGAACCCACAGAGCCGTCAGTCCTTTTGCAGCAACCGCCGGATGTTCGCGAGGACGGTGTCGGGACAATGGAAAAGTTCACGGCGCGACACCGCGAACACACGATAGCCGAGCGACTCCAGAAATCGCGTGCGGGCATCGGCTTCACCGCGAGATCGCGAAAGATCGACAACCAGAGCCTGCTCAACGCAAACATGGTCGACGATGAAAGGCCCAATTTCGCATTCGCGCAGAAATCGGTGAGGACGCAGGCTTCGTGCGCGCAGCAAGTGAGTGAGGACCTCATCCGCTGAGTTGCCGGAAGCTACATAACCCCGATCGGATCGGGATCGATAACGAAGGACGCCAGTGAACATGCCCACACGTTAGCGGGCAACGACAGGATTCGAAGAGCTGTTATGTACTCAAGATGGCGAGAAATGCGCTTGCCATCCAGAGCGTGTCGGAGTGAAGGTCAGATCGAGAGCGACCGAACGGCGATCTCAGACGTGACTGCGAAGCAAAAAGACTCAGCGGCCCGAATAACGTAGGACAAACCAGCCGGGGTTCCTGCGAACTGTCAAATCGATCAGCTCCAAGTTTGATCAGCCCCAGGTGCGCTTCGAGGAATTCGACCAGAGTGCACACACGGGTGAGCTCTCGATATTCGCTCGGCCAACACGACGATGACTCGCACCGCCCGAGAGACATCGCGGATCGCGAGCCCACTGCACGGCGTAGATCACCGGATCGAGACTTGCGCTCATCAAGTCATTGAGATGCTGCTGCCAGGCCTTCTTTGTGTTCATGATCGCTATCCTCATTTCGACCACCGGCGCAACGCCGCCGGGTTCATACCAGTTCCTTCGACCCTCGCTAATCCCATCGGCGCGCAACGCCCGCGGGTTGAATCTTCAAAGCCCGACGTCGGGCTCCGGCGACAAGATTTGCGACGTACTTCGCAATCGTCCTGTCATTCATTATTCGAGTGTTCGATGAATTGAGCGTGAATGCTCTCTTCTCAATTCGGATTCACCATTCGAATTTTGGTTCAATCGAACTGCGTTGTCTGCGCTTTTTCCGTCCTCCATGTGCGACGTCAAACGAATCCTGCAGCGAAGCGCTTAAGCATTTGATCGCGATCACACGCAGGTCACAGAATGGTTTGATGCCGCGTTTCGATCTCTTAAGCACACCGCAACTGAAGAGAGCTTCTCACTCAAGCAGTACCCGAACAGAACCTGTCGCAAGCGCTGAACTCATCCTCCTGCAATCTGCAGCGCAGCACTCTGGCTTTCACGTCAATCAGTTCTCGATGCGCGAGCACTGCCTCGCTATGATCGACCCGTAGTTCAACGCGTTCGGGGGATAGATGCAGTTCGAACACACCGGCAAAGTGCAGTCGCTTATCGCGCAGCTCGAATCGTTTTTTGCCGAACACATCTATCCGAACGAACAATCCGTGAAGGAGTTGGTCGAGCGACGTCTGGGCGCAGCTCGCTGGGAAGCGATTCCTATCGTCGAGCAACTGAAACCCAAGGCGCGGGCCGCCGGATTATGGAATTTGTTCCTGCCGCACTCAGATCGAGGCGCCGGTCTCTCCAATCTCGAATACGCACCCTTGTGCGAGATCATGGGCCGCGTGGCGTGGTCCTCCGAGGTATTCAACTGCTCTGCGCCAGACACCGGCAACATGGAGGTGCTGGAACGCTATGCCAGCGCAGCGAACAAGGAACGCTGGTTGAAGCCATTGCTCGAGGGCGAGATTCGCTCAGCCTTCTGCATGACCGAACCGGGCGTGGCGTCATCGGATGCGACGAACATCGAAACCAGCATTCGGCGCGAAGGCGATCACTACGTCATCAACGGTCGCAAATGGTGGTCATCGGGAGCGGGCGACGTTCGCTGCAAGATTCTCATCGTCATGGGCAAAACCGACCCGAACGCTCCGAAACATCAGCAGCAATCGCAAGTGCTGGTGCCGATGGAGTCACCCGGAGTGAACGTCATTCGGCAACTTCCCGTGTTCGGCTTCGACGATGCGCCACACGGGCACGCCGAGATCGAGTTCAAAGATGTGCGCGTTCCTCTCGACAATATCCTGCTCGGCGAAGGCCGCGGATTCGAAATCGCTCAGGCGCGACTCGGCCCCGGACGCATACATCACTGCATGCGAAATGTCGGCGTTGCAGAGCGAGTGCTCGAGAAGATGTGTCAGCGTCTGCTGGGACGCGTCGCGTTCGGAAAAGCGATCGCCGACCAATCGATCTGGCTGGAACGCATTGCGAACTGCCGGATCATGATCGATCAAGCGCGTCTTCTGGTGCTCAGTGCCGCAGACAAGATGGATCGCCTGGGCAACAAAGCGGCGAGACGCGAAATCGCGATGATCAAGGTAGCAGCACCGGCGATGCTGAACTATGTCGTGGATTGGGCGATCCAGGCGCACGGCGCTGCCGGTGTTACTACCGATTTTGATCTCGGACACATCGCAGCCACAGCTCGGACGATGCGCATCGTGGATGGTCCTGACGAAGTGCATCGCAATCAGATTGGCAAGATGGAACTCGAGAAGTACAAGCGCTAGCGCGGAGCTGACATCCTCACTGTGGGTCCGGCTTCAGCCGGATAGTTGTCTCGTTCTACTAAAGTCCAACCCACAATGGCAGAGACAGGAAAGACTTTTCAACTCGACAGACTTTCACAGGAGCTGCGAATGGCAACCTCATTGTTCGATCTGACTGGCAAGGTGGCTGTGGTCACAGGATCGAGCCGCGGCATCGGGCGCGCCATTGCCGAGCGACTGGCCGAGCATGGCGCGAAAGTCGTGATCAGCAGTCGATCAATCGAGGACTGTGAGCAGGTCGTTCAGGCCATCGTCAGCAAAGGTGGCGAGGCGTTCGCACACGCCTGCAATATCGCGAGCAAAGAAGATCTGCAATCACTCGTGAACGCAGCAATAGGAAAGTGGGGTGGCATCGACGTGCTCGTGTGCAATGCCGCCGTCAATCCTTACTTCGGTCCATCGATCAGCATGCCTGACGATGCGTACGACAAGATCATGAACTCGAATGTCCGCAGCAACTTCTGGTTGTGCAACATGGCGCTCCCGCAAATGGCAGAGCGCGGCGGCGGCTCCATCATCGTCGTCTCGTCCATCGCGGGACTACTTGGAACATCGCAGCTGGGCGTCTATGGAATTTCGAAAGCGGCCGACATGGCGCTCGTGCGAAACATCTGCGTGGAATGGGGGCCGAAGAACGTGCGCGCGAACTGCATCGCTCCAGGTCTGGTGCGGACCGAATTCGCACGCGCGCTTTGGGAAAATCCACAGATCTACGCGGCGACTATCAAAGGGTATCCGCTGCGTCGCATCGGCGAGCCTGACGAAATCGCAGGCGCAGCCGTATTCCTTGCCGGGCCAAGCGGCTCATTCATGACGGGTCAAACCATCGTAATCGATGGCGGCGGTGTTATCGGGAGGGGATAAGAGCAGGAGTAACCACAAAGAACACATAGGCCACATAGACCAGAAAGAACCGAGGCCTTTGCGGTTCAGAGCACCGATCCGCCCCATTTCGTTTTGTGTTCTATGTGGTTACTCCTAACTCTTCGCCTTCGGCACGAAAAAGAAATCGCCGATTTCGTGGCCTGCGCCTTTGATCGATTTGAACTCTGGCGTTTGTACGAACTTGTTGTGCGCAGCTGCAACTTCGACACGCTTGCGCACGCGACTGAAGAGTTCGGGGCTCGAGAGAATGCCGGTGTTATTTTCGAGCTCATCCAGAAACGCTCGGGCGAACACAGAGTTACCGCCGCCGCCTTCATCCAATACCGGTGAGTCGCCGCCCGAAGTGAGCAGCAGGCGCGAACGTTTGGGCAACTTGTACATCACATAGTCGCGCGAGTAGCTCACCTTGTCGTTCATGAACAGGTAGCTCGGGTCCGTCGATAACAATCCTGCGTAGCAGGAGTCGGCAACGACGAGCACGCGCTTCGCAGGCAGACGACTCAGGTGACCGGTGATCTGTTCATTCGGCACCCAGAACGTATCTTTCGGCGGAGCGTCCGCATTCACCGGCAACCAGTAACCGCTTTGCGATTTGCCGCTGTTCAAACGTTCGCCATGGCCCGCGTAGTAGATGAGCAGATTGTCGTCTGGCTTGAGCACCGCATTCAGATCGTTCAAGGCCTTCAGCATCTGCACGTCATCGGCGTCTTCGAGGACCTGAACATTGAATCCGTATTTGCTCGCGAGAATGCGCGCCGCGCGTTGCACGTCGTACTTCGGTGTTTGCAGGCTTTCGATGGCCTGATAGTTCTGATTGCCGATCACGACCGCGTAGTAGCGACCGAACTTCAGTCCGCCGAGCGTGCGCTCATCCGCAATCGCCGGCAGTTGCGGCAGCTCGCGGGATTGTGGCGATCGGGTCGTTGGAATTCCTGCCAACTTCTGCGCGCTCTTGCGTTTCTCATCCTCGAGCTGCGCGATCCATTTCTTCAGCGCGTCGACTTCCTTGTTGTCGGACGTCGGCTGTTGGGCGGCGGGTTGCTTCGCGACCTTGTCTTGCAGGTCTCGCAATTGTTTTTGAAGCAAACCAAGCTGCTGGTCGCGTTCGCTGATCACGGACTCGAGTTGCTTGCGCAGCTCGTCCTGCTCACGCTCGGCAGCCGACGTATAAATAAGACTATCTTCCGGAATGCCCGAGGCCTGGCGATAAAGATTCAACGCTTTCAAGCCATCCTGCGGTACGCCCAGGCCTTGCTCGTACAACGTTCCCAGATTAAACAGTGCCCGTGCGTAGTTTTTGTCCGCGGCTTTCTGATACCAGCTTGCCGCAGCCGAGTAGTCCGGTGCGACACCCAATCCGCGCTCGTAGATCTCACCGACGTTCGTTTGCGCTTCCACATCGCCGCTCTGGGCCGTTTCCATCCAGATACGCAAGGCGGACGCGAGATCCGCGCGATCGTACGCAACGAATTCGCCACCTCGAATGCTGCACTCTGAAGTTGTCGTGCGGACAGGCCGTCGCGGAGTGAGATAACTGGCGTTGCCCAACTGCCGTACCTGTCCTGGCAACAAACAATCCACGATCTCGAGATCGGATCGTTTGATCATGCCCTTGGTTGCCGCGTCCTTCTCAGAAGGCGTGGCCGCTGATGCGGTCATGAGGACGGCTGGAATGATCAAGCATCCTGCCCGCATCAGCAGAGTGGTCGATGACCTCGCGACTCGGTGAATGTGCTTGTTGAGCATTCTCTGAATTCGATTTTTACGGTGGCATCGGAAGCCGCCGGCCATTGTCCGGATATCCATCAGCAGATGCCAGGGTCGAAAGGGCGCGTTCAAATTGACAATCCGGCGACCGCAGGTCGCAATGGCCTCATGTTCCGACGTTGCGCTTTGCTTATGTCACTCCTCGCATTCGGCTGCAGCTCGCCGGGCCAGCGCATCGATGATCTGGCGCATGCGGCTCAGCTATCGCGCCGGATTGTCGAAGGCACTCACTTCGAACACATCGTCTACGCTAATGCGAACGCGCTTGGTTCCAATGATCAGCGGCTGTTCGTATTTCTGGATGGCGATGGTCGACCGTGGGATGCCGACGGGCTGCGACCCTCGAAGGATCCCACGACTCGCCATCCGATCGCGCTCCAGTTGTTGATGCGAACGCAAGCGCCGGCGATTTACATCAGCCGTCCCTGTTATCAGCAGCGCACCCAGGCTGCGTGCTCATCACGCCTGTGGACGCAGGCCCGTTATTCGGAAGAAGTGGTCGCGAGTATCGCCAGTGCCATTCGCAAGATTGCAGCTGAGCGCTCCGCAACCAATCTCGGTCTGATCGGATATAGCGGCGGTGGTGTGCTCGCGGTGCTCGTGGCCGAACGCCTCGACGGTGTGAGCTCAGTCATGACGCTTGGCGCAAATCTGGATGTCGATGCCTGGACTGCAGAGCACAGCTATCTGCCGCTGGATGAATCTCTCAATCCGGCACGCAGCGAACGAACACATCCGTGGATAGAGACTCACTTGCAAGGCGCTCGTGACACCGTAGTCCCGTCTGCAACGACCGACGCGTATTTTGTTCGTTACCCAGCCGCTCGGCGACAACTGTTCGCCACTTACGATCACAGCTGTTGCTGGGTCGATGATT